>NZ_JBFBAW010000004.1:203724-550527 GCF_040682435.1 Lentzea sp. NPDC051208
TCGTTTCCCCTGGCCCCCCCATCCCTCCCCATACCCCTCTGGACCCTCGCAAGGTCTCGCTACCCCCCCGTCGCCCCCCGCCATCTGCCCCCCCCCCCCGCCGCGTGCTGATCGTGTTGTACACCACCGAGATCATCAGCTGGGGGATTCTCTACTACGCGTTCCCGGTGCTGTTGCCGACGATCAGCGCACGGACAGGGTGGTCGCTGGCCGCGATCACAGCGGGCTTCTCCGCGAGCCAGATCGTGGCGGGACTCGTCGGCGTGCCGGCGGGCAAGCTGCTCGATCGGCACGGCCCGCGCGCCATCATGACCACTGGTTCGATCATCGCGGTACCAGCGCTCATCATGCTGGCGACCGCGCAGTCGCTGGCGTGGTTCACGGCAGCGTGGTTGCTGACCGGTGTCGCCATGGCCGGAGTCTTCTACGCTCCCGCGTTCGCCGCACTCACCCGCTGGTACGGGCCGAGGCGGGTGTCGGCGCTGACCGCGCTCACGTTGGTGGCAGGGCTGGCGAGCACGGTGTTCGCGCCGCTGACCGCCGTGCTGAACGCGCATTTGGACTGGCGCGGAACGTATCTGGTGCTGGCCGGCATCCTTGCTGTCACCACGGTTCCGCTGCACCTGTTCGGCTTGCGGTTGCCGTGGCCGGAGATGGAGGACGAGACGGAGCACCATCCGTCCGCCGTGGCGCGGAGCAGGCCCTTCGTCGCGCTGACGGTGGCGATGAGCCTGGCGGCGTTCAGCGCCTATGCGGTCGTGGTCAATCTCGTGCCGCTGCTGACCGAACGCGGGATGTCGACAACGGCAGCCGCGGTGGCCCTGGGTCTCGGTGGAGTGGGGCAGGTCCTCGGACGGCTCGGCTATGCCAGGTTGACCGCGAGGACGACGGTGCGCACGAGAACGGCGCTCGTCCTGCTGACGAGCGCGGTGGTCACCACGCTGCTGGGAATGATCCCCGGTCCGGCTTCGCTGCTAATCGCGGGAGCTGTGCTCGCGGGTGTCGCACGCGGGATCTTGACGTTGGTGAAGGCGACAGCGATCACCGACCGGTGGGGTGCGGTTCACTACGGACAGCTGAGCGGGCTGCTTGCGGTGCCGGTGATGCTGACGGCGGCGATCGCGCCGTGGGCGGGTAGTGCGATGGCGGGGTGGCTCGGTGGTTATCCGGCGGTGTTCGTCGTGCTGGGAGTGATAGGGGTGCTGGCGGCCGCGTTGTCGACCGCCAGCGTTCCGCGTTAGTCGAGCAGTTCGGCGACCAGGCCGCGTACGCGGCGGTCGATGTCGTCGCGGATCGGGCGCACGGAGTCGATGCCCTGGCCTGCCGGGTCTTCGAGCTGCCAGTCGAGGTAGCGCTTGCCGGGGAACACCGGGCAGGTGTCGCCACAGCCCATGGTGATCACGACGTCAGAGGCTTCGACGTCCTCGGTGGTGAGCTTCGAGGGGACCTCGGCGGTGATGTCGAGGCCCCACTCGGCGAGCGCGTCGGCAGCGGCGGGGTTGACCTTCTCGGCTGGTGCCGAGCCGGCCGAGCGGACCGCGATCCTGCCCATGCCGTAGTGCTGCAGCAGTGCCGCGGCCATCTGGGAGCGGCCGGCGTTGTGCACGCAGACGAACAGCACTTCGGGGGTCTTGGACACGTCGATCTCCTCCTGGCGGGCGTTTCCTTGGTTCGATAATGCCCGATCCAGGTGAACGGTTGGTGACGCGACTTCCTCACGTCACGTACAGGTACAGGCCGCCTACGACGAGTGCGCCGCAGGCGGTGAACCAATGCAGGCGAAGGTCTTGCGGGCCTGGGAGAGGTTCGAGACACCGAGCGCGAACGTCGCGACGATCCTGACCGTCCCGATCAGGGTGACCAGCAGGACCTGCGGCATCAGTCGCCCAGCAGTTCGGACAGCAGGCTTCTGACCCGGCGGTCGATGTCGTCGCGCACCTCGCGGACGCGGTTGAGCGGTGCGCCTACCGGGTCGGCCACCTCCCAGTCCAGGTAGCGCTTGCCGGGATAGATTGGGCACGAGTCGCCGCAGCCCATCGTGACCACGACGTCCGCGGCCCGCACGACCTCATCTGTCAGGGGCTTCGGGAACGCCTGCGTGAGCGGGATGTTCAGCTCGGCCAACGCCTCAGTGATCACCGAGGGAATGGAACCGCTCGGCTGGCTGCCGGCGGAGCGCACCGCCACCTTGCCGAACGCGTGGTGCTCCAGCAGAGCGGACGCCATCTGCGACCGGCCCACGTTGTGCACGCAGATGAACAGCACCTGCGGCACCTCGACCTTGGTCAGACCCTGTGCCCGGCCGTGGTCGGTGAGGCGCTGCTTGGCGAACCGCGCGGTCAACGTGGCGAGGTGCGTCTTGACCGTGGCGTTGGCGTTGAGCAGCTGGTAGGTCTCCTCGACGAACTGCTCGACGGTCTCCCGGCTGAACACACCGTGGAACTTGTCGGCCAGCTCGTCGGTGATGCGGAGAAGTTGGGCGGTGAGCTCGTGCTGGGGCAGGCCCTCAAGGCGGGTCATCAAGATCTCCTTGGACCGAAGATTGTCGATGCAAAGCAGACCGGTTGCATCGACTTTTGTCAATCTAGGTCGTACCCTCGGGGTCATGGTGGAGCCCCGCAGTGAACTCCAGGTGGACAACGGCGGCCACAAGCGCTGCGTGTCACTCGGTCAGGGCATGGAACTCACCGACGCGCGTCGCGTCGCCGAGGTGTTCAAGGCGCTGGCCAGCCCGCCCCGCCTCGAACTGCTCCGCCTCCTGCAGGACGCGCCGGGCGGCGAATCCTGCGTCTGTGACCTCGTCGACCGTCTCGGCCTGAGCCAGGGCACGGTCAGCCATCACCTGCGCGTGCTCGCCGAAGCCGGCCTCGTCCGCGGCGAACGTCGCGGAACGTGGGGTTGGTACGTCGCCGTACCCGAAGGTCTCGACGAGATCCGGAGGCTGCTCGGTCAGCCCGTTGCCGTACCGTGACCCCACGTTGGATCGAGATTTTTCAACGATAGTTTTCGATGTCACCCGGTGTTCACCTTCTGTTTAGAACGAGAAACTTCGATGCAGGGGTCCTCGAACGAGGGCTTGTCGAAGATCCCCCGGCCCCGATCCGGGTCTCGAGCAGGAGGCACGTCAGTGACCATCCGCCAGGTGAAGCGTGCGCACGTGTTGTCCGTCGTGGCTGTCGCCGCGCTGACCCTGTCCGCCTGTGGTGGGCAGAACAACGGCAGTGGCTCCGAGAGCGGGGGTGAGCAGCTCTCCGGCCCCGTCGTCATCGACGGTTCGAGCACCGTGGAGCCGCTGTCGATCGCCGCGGCCGAGCTGTTCATGGAGAAGAACAGCGGCGTCCAGGTGTCGGTCAGCGCCTCAGGTACCGGCGGTGGCTTCAAGAAGTTCTGCGTCGGTGAGACCGACATCTCCGGTGCCTCTCGTCCGATCAAGGCCGAGGAGGGCAAGGTCTGCACGGAGAAGGGCGTCAACTACTCCGAGCTGCAGGTCGCCAACGACGCGCTGACTGTGGTGGTGAACAAGGAGAACACCTGGGCCGAGTGCCTCACGGTCGCCCAGCTGAAGAAGATCTGGGAGCCGGACTCCAAGGTCGCCAACTGGAAAGAGGTCGACCCGTCCTTCCCGGACCAGAAGCTCGACCTCTACGGCGCCGGCGCTGACTCCGGCACGTTCGATTACTTCACCGGCGCCATCAACGGCAAGGAAGGCGCCAGCCGCAAGGACTACAACCCGACCGAGAACGACAACATCACCGTCCAGGGTGTGAGCGGCTCCAAGGGTGGCCTTGGCTACTTCGGCTTCTCCTACTTCGAGGAAAACGCCGACAAGCTCAAGGCCGTGAAGATCGACGGCGGCAAGGGCTGCGTCGAGCCGTCGGTGAAGGCCGCGCAGGACGGCAGCTACGCGCCGCTCGCCCGCCCGCTGTTCATCTACCCCTCCGACGCCGGCCTGAAGAAGGCCCAGGTCGAGAAATTCGTCGAGTTCTACCTCGCGAACAACGACGAGATCGTCAAGGCCGCCCGCTTCGTCCCGCTGACCGAGGACCAGAAGAAGAAGGCCAAGGACGAGCTCGCCGCGCTGCAGGCGAAGGCCGCCGGTAAGTGAGCACCAAAACTCGTGACGGTGGCCGCCCGGACTCGGGCGGCCACCCCGTCGCATGGGAAGGGCCGCCGGTCGACCTGACCGCGCAGAGCCCGCGCATCGGCGAGAAGATCATCAAGGCCGTGCTGGTGAGCGCGGCCGCGTTGTCAGTTCTCGTCACGGTCGGCATCGTCGCGTCGCTGTTCGCGCCGGTCGCCGAGTTCTTCACCCACGTCAGCCTCGGCGAGTTCCTGTTCGGCACCGAGTGGACGGCGCTGTTCGGCGACAAGTTCAACTGGGACGACAAGTCCTGGGGCGTCCTGCCGCTGGTCACCGCGACCTTGATGATCACGCTGATCTCGCTGGTGGTCGCCGTTCCGTTCGGCCTCGGTGCCGCGATCTACCTCAGCGAGTACGCCTCGCAGCGGGTGCGGAAGATCTTCAAGCCGATCCTCGAGATCCTTGCCGGCGTGCCGACCGTGGTCTACGGCTTCCTCGCCCTGACGGTGATCACGCCGATCCTCAAGCCGATCCTGGGCATCGAGGGCATCTACAGCATGATCTCGCCCGGCATCGTGATGGGCTTCATGATCGTGCCCACGGTCGCCTCGCTCAGCGAGGACGCGATGTCCGCGGTTCCGCTGGCGTTGCGGCAGGGCTCGTACGCGTTGGGTGCCAACAGGATGCAGACTACGGTCCGCGTGGTGTTCCCAGCCGCGTTGTCGGGCATCGTCGCCGCAGTCGTGCTCGGCATCTCGCGCGCGATCGGCGAGACCATGATCGTCGCTATCGCCGCAGGCAACATGCCGCTGTTCACCGCGGACCCGCTCAAGGGCGCGCAGACGATGACCGGGTTCATCGCTCAGGCCGCGAGCGGTGACACCCCGCAGGGCAGCCCGTCCTACTACGCGCTGTTCGCGATCGGCGCGCTGCTGTTCGTGATGACCCTCCTGATCAACATGATCAGCATCCGGCTGGTCCGCAAGTACAGGCAGGCCTACTGATGACCGCGACGACACTGGTTGTTGACCAGAGCCTGAAGTCCGGCCGCCGCAAAGGCGTGGGGTCGACCGTGTTCGCCATCGCACTGTGGGCGTGCCTGGCGATCATCTGCGCGTTCCTGTTCTTCGTGCTCGCGGTGATCGTCCAGAAAGGACTGGCGCGGTTCGACCTGAACCTCGTCACCGAGCACCCCTCACGGCTTCGGCCCGACACCTCGGGCGTGAAGTCCGCGCTGTTCGGCACGATCTGGATCATGGTGCTGACCGCGCTCATCGCCTTGCCGCTCGGCATCGCGGCGGCGGTGTACCTGGAGGAGTACGCGGACGGCACCCGCTGGTGGAACCGGCTGATCGAGCTCAACATCCAGAACCTCGCCGCGGTGCCGTCGGTGATCTACGGCATCCTCGCGCTCGGGTTCGTCGTCCGTGGCCCGTTGTCGATCGGCGCGGTCCTGCTCGCGGGCGCGATCGCGCTGGCGTTGCTGATCTTGCCGGTCGTGATCATCACCTGTCGTGAGGCGTTGCGCTCAGTGCCGTCGGAGATCCGCTCCGGCTCGCTCGCGCTCGGCGCGACGCAGTGGCAGACCACGTGGAAGCAGGTGCTGCCCGCGGCTGTGCCCGGTATCGCGACCGGCTCGATCCTCGCGTTGTCGCGGGCGATCGGTGAAGCGGCGCCGCTGCTTCTTGTCGGTGCCACGACGTTCTTGACGTTCAATCCGGACGGCGTGTTCTCCCGCTACACCGTGCTGCCCACCCAGATCTTCAGCCTGGTGCCGCTGGACCGCGTCGAGTTCCGGGACCTGGCCTACTCCACGATCCTCCTGCTGATCATCGTGCTGCTCGTGATGAACGCGCTCGCGATCTGGTTGCGCAACCGCTATCAGCGCCAGTGGTGACACGCGAATGAAGGAGCGAGAACTCATGACCAGATCGGAGCAGCGAACCGTGTCCACCGAGCAGCGCACGACCAAGGGTGACTCCGCGTCGGAGAGCCAGGTGACCATCGAGCGCTCGAACACGGTGCCACCTGTGGAGGGAGCACCCGACGGCGTGATCACCCTGAAGGACCTCGAAGTCTTCTACAGCGACTTCCGCGCGGTCACCAACGTGAACATGTCGTTCGGCAGCAGGGAGATCACCGCGCTGATCGGTCCCTCCGGATGTGGCAAGTCCACCGTGCTGCGGTGTCTGAACCGGATGAACGATCTCGTGCCCGGTGCCCGCGTCGAGGGTGCTGTCGCCTACCACGGTGTCGACATCTACGGCGAGGACGTGGACGTCATCGAGGTGCGCCGGCGCATCGGCATGGTGTTCCAGAAGCCGAACCCGTTCCCGAAGTCCATCTACGACAACGTCGCCTACGGCCCTCGCGTCACCGGCATGAAGGTGTCCGACATGGACAACGTCGTGGAACGCGCGTTGCGTGGTGCCGCGTTGTGGGATGAGGTGAAGGACAAGCTCAAGCAGAACGCTTTCGGCCTGTCCGGCGGTCAGCAGCAGCGGCTGTGCATCGCCCGCGCCATCGCCACCTCACCCGAGGTGATCCTGATGGACGAGCCGTGTTCGGCGCTCGACCCGATCGCCACCGCCAAGATCGAGGATCTGATGGTGGAGCTCGCCTCGACCTACACGATCATCATCGTCACCCACAACATGCAGCAGGCGGCCCGCGTCTCTCAGCGCACCGGGTTCTTCACCGCCGAAGCCGACGAGAAGGGGCAGCGCACCGGCCGGCTGGTCGAGTTCGACACCACCGAGCACATCTTCGGCAACCCCTCCGACGCCCGGACCGAGGCGTACATCACCGGACGATTCGGTTAAGCCATGACGGGCTCTGCGTTGGGGGCTTGGGAGTCCGACAGCTCACAGTTCCACACGCGGCGGCGAGCCTGTCTGGCGAACAAGGGCCGGGTCCAGAACCGGCTCGCCGTCCTCGTGGTGGATCACGACGCCGATGTCGTGCACCAGTTGCTCGACGGCTTCACCGGCCAGCCGGTGGAGCCGCGCGTCTGCCCTGACCCGGCAGAGGCGTTGCTGGTGCTCGGCCGGACGTGTCCGGACGCCGTGCTGCTCGGGCCCGCGGTGGGCAAGCTCGACCCGATCGACTTCCTCACGATCGTGCGCGCGGACGACCCAGATGTCCCGATCGTGGTCGGCGCCGGGCCTGGTTCGGGCGACTTCGCCGCGCGGGCGGCCGAGGCGGGCGCGACAGCGGTGGTGCCGCGCCCGTACCGCACCCAGCAGCTGCTGGCGTTCCTCGGATCGGTCGCGCCGAAGACCGACACGGTCGAGATCCGGCCGATGGTCATCGACCTCGGCCGGCTGCGCGTGGACGGGGCCGTGCCGCAGTTCTGGCTCGACGGCGTGCTCACGCAATTGCCCCCGATGGAGTTCCTCATGCTGCGCTACTTCGCCGAGAGACCCGGCGCGGTGGTCAGCCGCAACGAGCTCGTCGCCGCACTGTGGGCGGACCGACCGTCGGCCAAGAGCAACACGCTCAACGTCCACATCATGCGGCTGCGCAAGCGGCTGGGTGACGACGACCACAATCCAACGTGGATTCGTGTCCTCCGCGGCCTCGGATACCAGTTCAACGTGCCGCCGGTAGGGTCACGTTCACCGGACGTTCATTCCGATTGATGAACATGTCACCATGTCGACGATGGACCTGGATGCGCGAAGGGAGGCGCTGGTGGCGGTGCCTGACGACTCGGCCTCCGCCGCACGTCTCTTCAAGGCTCTCGCGGACCCCATCCGGGTTCAGCTTGTGGTGCTCGTGAGGCATGCAGCGAGCGGTGAGGCGTGCTTCTGCGACCTTGCCGACCAGTTCGAGATGCCTCAGTCCTCGCTGAGCCATCACCTGAAAATCCTGGTCAACGCCGGTGTGCTGCAGCGCGAACGACGTGGCACGTGGAGCTGGTACCGCCTGGACCACGACGTGTTCGACACCATGGAACAGCTCCTGCGGCCCGGTGGCCCGCTGCGCGACGAGCCTGCCTCCGACTGCGACTGACCTGCCTCCTGCCGTACATCTCATCAGGCCGGGCTGATGTATCATTCCCGACTGATGTCACTCGATGCTGATGTGTTGAAGGTTCTCGCCGACCCGCTGCGCGCCCAGATCCTGGAGCTGCTGGCCGGCGAGGCGCTGTGCACGTGCCACCTCGTCGAGGAAACCGGCGCCAAGCAGACAAACGTGTCGAACCACCTCAAAGTGCTGCGCGAGGCCGGACTCGTCGACACCGAGCCGTGCGGGCGTTTCACGTACTACCGGCTTCGCCCCGACGCCCTGCGTCGGATCGCGGGCAGTTTGACCGAGCTGGCCGACCGCGCCAACTCCGATGCCAGGAGGCCCTGTTGAGCACCACCAACCCGACGGCGGAGCAGGACGTCCTGCACCGGCTGTCCTTCCTGGACCGCTGGCTGCCCGCGTGGATCGGCCTCGCCATGGTCGCCGGCCTCGCACTCGGCAGCTTCGTGCCCGGCCTGCAGGGTGTCCTCGACGCGGTGAAGATCGACGGGGTGTCGTTGCCGATCGCTCTCGGTCTGCTGCTGATGATGTACCCGGTGCTCGCGAAGGTCCGCTACGACAAGCTCGACACCGTCACCCGTGACAAGCGCACGATGGTGCTGTCGCTGGTGCTGAACTGGGTGCTCGGCCCGGCACTGATGTTCGCCCTGGCCTGGATCTTCCTGGCCGACCTGCCCGAGTACCGCACCGGCCTGATCATCGTCGGCCTGGCGCGGTGCATCGCCATGGTCATCATCTGGAACGACCTCGCCTGCGGCGACCGCGAGGCCGCCGCCGTGCTGGTCGCGCTCAACTCCGTATTCCAGGTGATCATGTTCGGCGTGCTCGGCTGGTTCTATCTCGACCTGCTGCCCGGCTGGCTCGGCCTCGACACCGCCTCGGTCGACTTCTCCGCGTGGGAGATCGCCAAGTCCGTGCTGATCTTCCTCGGCATTCCGCTGCTGGCCGGCTACCTCAGCCGCAAGCTGGGGGAGCGGACAAAGGGCCGGGAGTGGTACGAGTCGAAGTACCTGCCGCGCGTCGGCCCGATCGCGTTGTACGGCTTGCTGTTCACGATCGTCATCCTGTTCGCGCTGCAGGGCGAGACCATCACCAACCGGCCGCTGGACGTCGTCCGGATCGCGCTGCCGCTGCTGGTTTACTTCGCCATCATGTGGGCGGGTTCGTACGCGCTGGGCAAGGCGTCGGGGCTGTCGTACGAGCGGACCACCACGCTGGCGTTCACCGCGGCGGGCAACAACTTCGAGCTCGCCATCGCCGTCGCGATCGGCGTGTTCGGCGTGACCTCGGGGCAGGCGCTGGCCGGTGTGGTCGGGCCGCTGATCGAGGTGCCGGTGCTGGTCGGGCTCGTGTACGTGAGCCTGTGGCTGCGGCGTCGTTGGGTGGCCCGCTCTGAAGTCTGATGTCGTGGTGATCGGCGGCGGCCAGGCTGGTCTGGCCGCCGCCTACTACCTGCGCCGCGCAGGACTGTCCTATGTGGTGCTCGACGCGCAGCCGACTCCCGGTGGGGCATGGCCGCACGGGTGGAACTCACTACGGCTGTTCTCGATCGCGCGCCACAGCTCCTTGCCCGGCTGGCCGATGCCGGCCTTCTCGGACGGTTACCCAACGGCTGCGCACGTCGTCGACTACCTGACCGCGTACGAGAAGCGCTACGACGTTCCCGTGCAGCGGCCGGTTGCGGTGACCTCGGTGAGCCGTGACGACGACGAGCTTCTGGTGCACACCGACTCCGGGGTTTGGTCTGCGCGGCACGTGATCAGCGCGACCGGTACGTGGTGGCGGCCCTTCCGGCCGCTGATGGACCTGCCCGGCCGCCAGCTGCACACCGTCGACTACCGGGGCCCGCTGGAGCTCGCGGGGCAGAAGGTGGTCGTGGTCGGTGGGGGTAACTCCGGCGCGCAGATCGCGGCCGACCTGGTCCCGCACGCGTCGTTGACGTGGATGACCCGACGGCCGCCGCGGTACCTGCCCGACGAGATCGACGGCAAGGCGCTGTTCGACATCGCCAGCCGTCGCGCCGGGGGAGTCGGGGAGCTCGGCGACATCGTCGCGGTGCCGCCGGTCCGGGAGGCGCGTGACAGCGGATTGCTCGTCGCCACTCCGATGGACACGGGCCTGCTCGCGGACGCCGACGCCGTCATCTGGTGCACCGGGTTCCGGCCCGTGCTCGGCCACCTCGCGCCGCTGCAGCTGCGTGATGAACACGGTCGTGTCGCCGTGGACGGAACGACAGCCGTGGGTGAGCCGCGTCTGCACATGCTCGGGTACGGCGGTTGGACCGGGGCTGCGTCGGCGACCTTGATCGGCGTCGGGCCCACCGCGAAGGCGACGGTGGCGAAGATCGCCAGCTCGCTGAGCTGATCACTTCAGCGTCGGACGATCGATCGCGACGCCAAGACGCCCCTGTGCTTCCGCGATCGCCGCGGTCAGCGTCTCGTTGCCCAGCAGGCTGTTGATCGCGAGCGCTACCTGGATCACGCACACCGCGACGACCGCGCTGAAGCTTTCGAACATGTCGATCACGGGCTGGCCGGCGAGGCCGCCGTCTGCGCGCATGTACGCCTCGGCGCCCTTCGTAGTGGGGTGTATGTGCGTCGACATCAGCCGATACGGGACGTACAGATCCCTGGCGCTGTAAGCGATGCACAGCTGAGCGAAGTTCGCGACGTAGCCTCGTAGCGGGTGCGCCGTGCCGTCAGGGCGTGTGGCGCCTTCCGGTGTTGCCCACCCGGCTGCCAGCAGCTCGTCGAACAGCTTGCGCCGCCGTTCCTCGTCGAAGGAGTCGACGGCGGCCAACGCATCGACGCCGACGTCCACGACCCATTGCAGGATCAAGCTGTGCTCGACTACGGAGCGCAGGTTGGGCGTGCACTCGTGGCCGAGTCCTGCGGCGCGGGCGAGCAGAACGAGCTTGCAGCTGCGGTTGATCCAGGCCCACCAACCGAAGATCGCGGTGAAGGTCTGCTCGTGCTCTCGTGGCAAGGTCACTTGCCCCGCGTCCGCGATGTCGTCGAACGCCCCGACCAGAACCTCGATCGCGCCTGCGGCTCCCTCGCTCATGTCACAGAGTGTCCAGCGCATCTTGACGCCGAAGAAATACTCAACCATCATTGAGTCAATGAACGTTGAGTGGTCTTCCTCAGTGGCGGAGCGGGCGCGGCTGCACGCGGTGCTCGGTGAACCCGCGCGTCTGGCGATCGTCGACCGGCTGCTCCTCGGCGATGCTTCGCCCAGCGAGGTAGGCCGCGAACTCGACTTGCCCAGCAACCTGCTGGCGCACCACGTGAAGCTGCTCGAACAGGCGGGTGTGATCGAGCGAAGCCGTTCGGAAGGCGACCAGCGCCGCAACTACCTGCGGCTGCGGACCGAAGCGCTGACCGGGCTCGGTCCGGCCGGGCAGCGGACCGCGCCGCGCGTGGTGTTCGTCTGCACCTACAACTCGGCGCGCTCGCAGCTCGCCGCGGCTTTGTGGAGGCAGAACAGCACCGTGCCCGCCGCCTCCGCAGGCACCATGCCCGCCGACGGAGTGCACCCGCTCGCCGTCGCGACGGCTGAGGTGCACGGCTTGCCGCTCGGCGGTGTTCGTACCGCACGCGTCGAAGACGTCCTGCGGCCCGATGACCTCGTGGTCGCCGTCTGCGACAACGCCCACGAGCAGCTCGGCAGCCATCTCGACCGCCTGCACTGGTCGGTTCCCGACCCGGCCCGTGTCGGCACCGAGCAGGCCTTCGAGCACGCCTTTCGTGACATCGCCGACCGGGTCGACCGGCTGGCTCCTGTTGTTCACCAGTCTGGAGAAGACCGATGACCCTGAGCATCGACCAGCAGGTCGCCCTCAAGACTTCCGCCACCCGCCTGCAGACGCAGTTCGACGGTGTTTTCGGCACCGAGACCATCGAACGGTTCCTGCACACCAGCTATGACCAGTTCGCCTCGCACAGCACCGTCCCGAACTTCCTGCCGCTGCTGGCTGAGCGGTTCGCCCGGCAGAGGCTGCACGCGCTGGCGAAGGTCGAGGGACACGTGACCGACGGCAAGCCGGTCGTGCTATTCCTGTGCGTGCACAACGCCGGCCGCAGCCAGATGGCGCTGGGCTTCTTCGAGCACCTCGCCGAGGACCGCGCGGTGGCCTGGTCCGGCGGCTCCGAGCCGGGCTACGAGATCAACCCGGCGGCTGTCGCGGCGATGAGCGAGCGCGGCATCGACATCTCGCGCGAGTTTCCCAAGCCGTGGACCGATGAGATCGTCCGTGCGGCCGACGTCGTCGTGACGATGGGCTGTGGTGACGCGTGCCCGGTGTTCCCCGGCAAGCGCTACCTCAACTGGACGCTCGACGACCCGGCCGGCAAGGACGTCGCGGACGTCCGTCCTGTGCGCGACGAGATCGAACGCCAGGTCCGCGGTCTGCTCGCCGAGCTCGACGTCGCGGCTCGCGTCTGAACGAGGGCGGGGACCGTCCGAACCGGACGGTCCCCGCTTGGTTAGTCGTTCCCACTAACCGATCTCGGCCATCGGTAGCCGAGTCCTAATCGCCGATCCTGCCTCGATCGGATCGGCGCACCGCGACGACGGACGGGCGCGCGATCGTGCCGGGTCCACCGGGCCAGGTCGATCCCGGCTTCTCCACCGTCGCGCCGTCGAGCTCACCGGGGTGCTGCACGGCGACGATGATCCGCCGCTCCTGGATGATCGGCCCGCAGGTCTCGGCGCCGATCGGCACGGTGAGGAACTGCTTGACCTGACCGCGGTACCGGCCGTCGACTGCGACGCCAAACAGGCCGTCGTTGGAGCCGAGCGCGCTGCCGTCGGTCGCGATCCACAGGTTGCCGTGGCAGTCGAAGGCGAGGTTGTCCGGGCAGGACACCGCCGACACCTGGTCCTTCGGGAAACCGGCGAAGTACGTGCTCGGGTCCGCGGGGTCACCGCACACCAGGAACAGCCGCCACCGGAAGCTGGTCGCCGCGGCGTTGTTCCGCGACTCCATCACTTCCATGACCTGGCCATGCCTGTTGCGCGTGCGCGGGTTGGCCTCGTCCGGCGCCGCCTTGCCCGCCGCACCGCGGTCGGAGTTGTTGGTCAGTGCGATGTAGACGGTCCCGTTGTCCGGGTGCGGCTCGACATCCTCGGGCCGGTCCATCTTCGTCGCGCCCACCTTGTCCGCGGCCAGGCGTGTGAAGACGTACACCTCCTCGGCCGTCATGCCCGGCACGAACGACGTGGTGCCGCTCGCCAGCGCAATCCACTCGCCGGAGCCGTCGAACGCGCCGTCCGAAGGCAGCTTGCCCGTGCCGTCGATCTCCGCGGCCGGGCTGTCACCGCTGAACTTCGCGACGTAGAGCGTCCCCTCGTCGAGCAGCATGAGGTTGTGCCGGCGCGCGGACTCGCTGTGCCCGCGCTTCATCCGGTTCTTCGAGACGTACTTGTAGAAGTAGTCGAAGCGCTCGTCGTCACCCATGTAGAGGACGACGCGGCCGTCCGGGGTGAGCCGCGGCTCGGCGGCCTCGTGCTTGAACCGGCCCAACGCGGTTCGCTTGCGCGGCACGAAGTCGGGGTCGAACGGGTCGATCTCCACGACCCAGCCGTGCCGGTTGACCTCGTTGGGCTCCTGCGCGACGTCGAAGCGCTTGTCGAACCGCTCCCACTTGCGCTCGCTCGCCGTGCCGCGCAATCCGTAACGCGCCAGGCGCGTCTTGGTGGTCGGGTCGGTGACGAGGTCGGCGTTGCCGAAGTACTGGTTGAAATTCTCCTCGCCGGACAGCACCGTGCCCCACGGCGTCACGCCGCCACCGCAGTTGTTGAGCGTGCCAAGCACCGTGCGCCCGGTCGGATCCGCCGACGTCTTGAGCAGCGCGCCGCCCGCCGCCGGACCGCTGAACGCCAGCTTGCTGGTTGCGGTGATCCTGCGGTTGAGCCGGTGCCTGGTCGGCGAGAGCTTGCCGTCACGGCGCTCCTCGAGCACCACGACGCTCAGCCCGTGCGCGGCCCAGGCGATCTCCACCTGCTCACGCGTCGGGTTGGCGGAGCTGTACCCGACGAACATCACCTGCTCGCTGGTGTACTCGTGGTTGGCGACGAGCACGAGCCGGTCGTGGTCGAGTTCCAGCAACGCGAGGTAATCGACGTTGAAGCCGAACTGCTTCGCCTGCGCCGCCGCGGTCTGCTTGGCGGGGTCGAACGCCGGTGCACCCGGCAGGACCGGGTCGCCCCAGCGGATCACGACGTCCTGCGCGTAGCCGGGCGGCACGACCACGGCATCGAGCTTGTTGTGCGCCACGGGATCGAAGCGCAGTCCACGAGCACCACGCCCACCACCGAGACGCAGGTCCGGCTCGACCTCCGCCGCAGCGGGCGTGGAGACTGCCGCTGCTCCGGCTGCGGCCGCCGACAGGACTGCCGTGGAGCGCAACAGCGAACGGCGTGACAGCACGCCGGTGATCACGTCGCCGAGGTAGGGGTTGTCAGAGGTGTTGGGCGCCTCGTGGAAGCAGGCGTCGCCGCAGCGGTAGCGGCAGGTCAGGGCAGAACGCCCGGCGTGGTTGGTCGACGCCAGGGGCAGCGGGATGATCCGCTGGTCCGTGGTGGGACGCGGCGGCACGGCACCTCCATGCGAGTCCGTTCGGGAACGACATGAGCCGAACGCGTAGATCGGTTTATGTCGATCCAGGACAGTAGGTGGTCGTGCCGGTCGGCTGGCGACGCGAACGTGAACAGCAGGCGAACCCTGCCCGACCTACACGGCGGGAGCGTGGTCTCGGCTGACGCTGGCCAACATCGCGGCCATCCGGTCGGTGGTTTCCGGGCGCACGCGGTAGTACACCCACGTGCCCCTGCGTTCGGAGTCGACCAGGCCTGCCTGCCGGAGCAGCTTCAGGTGGTGCGAGATCGTCGGCTGGGAAAGGTCGAACGCCGGCGTGAGCTCGCAGACGCACACCTCACCGGACGGGCGCGAGGCGATCAGCGACAGCAGTCGCAACCGCACCGGATCACCGAGTGCCTTGAACACCGTCGCCAGTTCCGCTGCCTGTTCTTTGGCGAGCGGCTCCTCGGGCAGCGGCTCGCAGCAGCCCGCCTCTTGCTTCGACATCTTTCAATATTGACTCGTCTTCGCCGCCGGTGCAAACATGACATAGACGGACTTCAATACAAGCTGGAAGGGGTGTCGCTCATGAGCGAGCAGACCGAGTTGCGCGAGACGGTTCGCGCCCGCTATGCCGCAGCCGCGACCGCTGTAACCCAAGGTGGAGGCGGGTGCTGCGGTCCGGACGCAGTGGAGGTCGACGAGAACTTCGGCGCCACGCTGTACCCGGCGGCTCAGCACGACGAGCTGCCCGCCGAGGCGGTCGCAGCATCGCTCGGATGCGGCAATCCCATCGCGGTCGCCGAACTCCGCGAGGGCGAGCGGGTTTTGGACCTCGGGTCCGGTGGGGGCATCGACGTCCTGCTCTCCGCACGCCGTGTCGGCTCGACCGGCAAGGCATACGGCCTGGACATGACCGACGAGATGCTCGCGCTGGCCTTGTCCAACGCCGAGAAGGCCGGTGCCACGAACGTGGAGCTCCTCAAGGGCAACATTGAAGCCATCCCACTGCCTGGCAACACCATCGACGTCATCTCCAACTGCGTCATCAACCTCTCCGTCGACAAGCCCGCGGTGTTCGCCGAGACGTTCCGCGTGCTGCGTCCCGGCGGCCGCATCGGCATCTCGGACGTCATCGCCGACGACCACCTGACGCCCACCGAGCGAGCCGAGCGCGGCTCCTACGTCAGCTGCATCGCCGGAGCCCTCACTTTTACCGAATACCGCGAAGGCCTGGAAGCGGCCGGGTTCGTCGGCATCGAGATCACTCCGACGTTCGAAGCGGCCGACGGCATGCACAGCGCCATCGTTCGCGCGGTGAAGCCGCTCGACCTCGTCCGCTCGACGGCTTCCACGCAGCGCGAAGACTCCTGCTGTGGCGTCAATGCCTGCTGTACCTCCGACGAAGAAGCCGTCGACCCGGACCGGACAGTCGTTGAGGCGAAGACAGCGTCGGGTTGTGGCTGCCAGAGCCATCCATGAGGGTTCAGCGGTACTCGAACTCGCCTCGCCCATGTCGCCAACGGCTTCGTGACTCGATAGGTGTTCTCGGCGAGCCAGCAGCTTTGAAATCGGCGCCAATCAAACACAGCGCGGCCACGAGGCCTGTGGGTTCTGCGAGGGTGTGCAGGCGCAGCTCAGTGGCGACGTCTACCGAGCCGTCGATGCGGATACGGGGTTTGCGGCACTGAGGGCTGTTCCAGCATCAGCGGTAGTTCGGTGCGTACAGGCGGTGTCCGGGTCCAGGTCAGTGCGCCGTGGTGAGCAGGCGGACTGGTCGGCTCAGGCGGTGGGTCACTGTGTCGCTAATCCCGTGCTCGTCATGAGCCACCCGCAGGTGGTCGACCATTTGCAACGCCAGTCCTCGGTTGGGAGAACGCGGGCATGCGCGGGCGGTCTCGGTCGACGAGTCGGGCGGTGACCTGGCCGGTGCCGGCGGACCGATATGCCAGTCAGATACGGATGCCGGGCCACCTTTTTCACATCGGGGCCTCAACTGGAGGCCAGTGGCGGCGGCAGTCCCTCTGTCGGCTGATGAACTCGATAACGCGCCGCCGCCCTGGCCGGACTTCGGGCGGGGCACCAACCTGCGCGAGATCATCTGCACAGGGCCGGACTTCGGGCGGGGCACCAACCTGCGCGAGATCATCTGCACAGGGCCGGACTTCGGGCGGGGCACCAACCTGCGCGAGATCATCTGCACAGGGCCGGACTTCGGGCGGGGCACCAACCTGCGCGAGATCGTCTGCACAGGGCCGGACTTCGGGCGGGAGTACCAAAGGATGGGAACAGGGCTGACCAGCGGTTTTATACCGGCAGTCTGGTGGTGGAGTCATCGTTCGGCCTATCGGCGCCCGAGTAGCGGCCTGGGGACGGGTTGCTCGGACCCGTCCCCGCCTCGGGCGTTCCCTCTCAAGCCGGGCGACCGCAAGCTCGCCGCCGCCTCCGTCCAGTCAGTCGTTGGCTTCACTCGCGTTTCCGCAACGCCGTGAACGGCACGAACTGGTCGACCAGGGAAAGCTTGTCGCGGCGGCCGTCGGCGTAGCCGATCTCGTAGTTGACGATCCCGTACCAGTCGCCCTCCACGCTGGGGAAGCGGCCGTGAAGCCGTCCGGGTACCACGCCGGTGAGATCCAGCCCGGTCACGATGACGTGCCGTGGTGCGTCCGCTGGCCGGGAGAAGAGGATGTCCAGGTCGACCCACACCGACGTGAGGACCGGCCTGCGTCCGTGGACGTCATCGCCTTCCCAGCGCGTGAACGGGCTGTTGATCACGACGCACCTGCTTACCTCGCGCCGGTCGCCGCCCGCACGCGGAGGATGAGGTCGCCGTACGGTTGGTCGTCCAGCTCGGCCCGGTCGGGGCTGGCGTGGCTGCTGGTCAACCGCCAGCTCGCGTCGACGCCGGGCGTCGCTGCGCAGGCGGGGCAGTCCACGCGGACCTCGCCCCCGGCAGAGATAGCTCTGCTGACTCCTGGAACGACGATGTGTCGTCCGCCTTTGCAGGTGGCGGGAAGGACGGCGATCGTCGTGCCGGTCTGATCGACTCGGTAGCGCAGTGCGCCGTCCGGCGCGGGGGTTGAAGGCGGCGGAGTCACGTCGGCAAACTACCACCACGCTCGCACATATGTTCGACCCGCCTGGAATCCGGCGGCTCGCCGCAGGGCATCTGCACCGTGCGCGCCCGGCTACCTTCGTCGGTCACGCCGGAGGCAAGACGTAATCGGACCGGGCGCGTCCGGAACGAAACCGGCGGAGACTGTCGTGATGGGGGTATGACTCAGATCGACGAGCGGACCGGTCACAGCGTGGAGCAGCAGATGGCGGACGGTGGGGTGCGCGACGAGCAGGAGCCGACCGCTGCCGAGGTGCTGGAGTGGCGCCGCGATGACGTGTTCCTCCCCGAGGCGGACGCTGACCCGGAGGAGTACCCGCACCTGCGGAACATCTCGGCTGGGTTCATCTTCGGCGGCGTGGTCCGGCCGCTCGAACCGGCTCCGCCGGAGTACGTGACGCTCCCGGCCGCCTACACCTCGCCCGACGAGTTCCTCGCGATCGCGCAGTGGAACATGCTGTGGGAGACAGCGCAGTTCCGGCGGCGCTTCTTCGACCTGGACGACCTGCCGAAACCGATGGCCAGGATCGCCGACCTCGGCGACGTCAACGTCACCTTCGTACCGCGGACACGGGCGCGGTACTTCGAGTACGCGCCGCTGTTCCACCTGCTGCCCAAGCGTGTCCTGGACATGTTCGAGCTTCCGTTGCTGCGAGGCGGCCAGTGGCCGTTTATGGCCGACTGGTCGGGCATCGACGACTTCCTGCCACCCGATTTCGAGGCCCGGCTTGCTCGCGCCTGGGCGTGGACGGTGTGGCCGCACCTGGTCTCGGGGTCGAAGATGAAGGCGTTCTCGGCCGACGACCCGATCCGGCTGCTCGCTCACAACCTGGACTTCTGAGTGCCCGCCGTCACCGCCACCATCCAGGAGCGCCTGCGGGACTTCCCCGAGATCGACAAGGGCAAGACGCCCGGCCCGGTCACCTTGGAGGACGGCAGCGTGCTCGCCGGGGCCGTGGCCGGCAACCCGCGGATGGGCGGACAGGTCTGGTTCGGCGAGGACGACGCCCGCGACGCCGTAGTCGAGACCGTGGAGGCCGCCGACCGGACCGGCCGACTGCGCGGCATCCTCGACGCGGTCCGCTCCCACCGGATCGAAGACGACTTCTCCAGCCACTGGTCCTATGTCCTCGAAGACTTCGAACACAAGCTGCACGGGAAGCGGCGCAAGGTGACGGTGAAGTTCGTCGAGTTGACCGACACCGTCCCCGTCCAGGGACCGGAGAGCGAGGTGCTGGGCAACCTGATCACCAACGACTTCCTCACGCTCCTGGATGCCCGGAACCGGCAGATCGTCGTGCTGCTCAACAGCGGCGTCACCAGCAAGACCGAGATCGCCGACGTCCTCGGCTACGCCAACCACAGCGCCGTGTCGAAGCGACTCGCACAGATCCGCCGCACCGCCGAGGCGTACTTCGACCAGAACTGACTCGTCCAGCACGCTCGGCGCCACCCATGCGAGTGATCATGGCCGTGACAGAAGGCGTGCTCAGACGACGTGCCGCCCCACCTACGCCTCACGAGCGCCTCGGTTGCGCTCTGGTTCAGATCTTCCTGCCGCCGGTCTAATCGCCGGCACCAATCGACCCGGCTGACTTCGAGCAAAGCGGGCGAACCGCTACCCGTCGACCTGCCTGAGTCGGCCAGGGTGCGCAGCGAGTCGGGCTCGTGATGACGAGCCGGGGCGGGGAGAACGGCAACGGTGATGGCGACGCAGGAGGCCCCGCACGAGTCGGGCGTATCGGTTGATGTCAACGTGCCGTCGCTGTCCCGGATCTATGATCACCTGCTGGGCGGCGGGCACAATTTCGCTTCCGACCGTGCGGTGGCGGAGGCGATTTCGGCCTTGGTGCCGCGCTACGACGTGTTCGTCCGCGAGAGCCGTGCCTTCGTGCGTCGCGCTGTGCTGCACATGCTCACCGCCGGGATCGAACAGTTCCTCGACCTGGGCGCGGGCCTGGGCGGCATTCGCCACGTGCACGAACTCGCCCAGGCCGAGCAGCCCCAGGCCCGTGTTGTCTACGTCGACCGCGACCCCGTTGCCGTCGCCCGTCTCGGTCTGGTCGTCTGGGACGATCCGAGCACCGGGGTGATCGAGGCCGACCTGCGGCACGTCGACGAGGTGCTCGACCATGCCGTGACGACTCGGCTGCTCGATCTGACTCGCCCAGTGGGCGTGGTGGCCGGGTCGGTGCTGCATTGCCTGCCCGACGCCGAGGACCCGGCCGCCGCCTTGGCCGGGTACCACGAGCGGCTGGCACCCGGCTCGCTGTTGGCCGCTTCGCACGCCGACGGCATCGTCCTGGGGCTGCAGTCGGCCGCCGCGGTCGAGGACTGTCTCGCCAGGGCCGGGATCACATTCGTCCACCGGAGCCGGCGGGAGTTCGCCGATCTGCTGGGACCGTGGCAGCCGCACCCGGACGGCGTGGCGCCGGTCGGCTTGTGGCGACCGGACGGCCTGACCCTCGTCCGGCGCGAGTGCCTGTGGGGCAACGCCGTGCTCGCCGGCCGTCGTCCCGTGCCGGCGGAGCAAGCGTGAACGAGGCCGAGCACATCAACACCGTGTCCGGCCCGGTCCACGGCCAGGTCCTGCAAGCCCGCACGGTCACCGCTGACACCATCGTCCTGCACGCTCCCGAGCACCGGGTGCCGGTGCCTCGGCAGCTTCCGCCGCCCGCGCGCACCTGGGTCGACCGCGCAGAGGAACTGGCGCGGCTGGACCGTCTGCTCATCACAGCGGGCCCGACCCGCGTCGTGGTGACCGGCCTGGGTGGAATTGGCAAGACCGGCTTGGCGGTGCGCTGGCTCGACGCGCACCACGACCGCCACCCCGACGGGGTGCTGTACGTCGACCTCAACGGCTGGAGTGGCCATCCGCCACCGGCCACACCGCAGGTCCTCGCCGGATGGCTGCGTGCGCTCGGCGTCGCCGTTGACGACCTGCCAGGCGAGGCAGCCGAACTGGTCGCGCTCTACCGGACGGTCACCGCCGACAAGGCAGTGGCCGTGCTGGTCGACAACGCCCGCTCCGCCGAGCAGGTGCAGCCCCTGGTACCGGCCACAGCGCGCGGCACGATCCTGGTCACCAGCCGCCACCGCCTCGCAGGACTGGCCATCGCGGGCTTTCGCCACCTCGACCTCGACTGCTTCCCTGCCGCCACCGGCGCCGCGCTCCTGGCCGGCCTGCTCGACGAGGACCGGCAACCTCTCGGCGAGGACCTGCTCCACGCCCTGGCCACGCGCTGTCACGGGCACCCGCTGGCCTTGACCATCGCCGGGGCCCACCTCGCCGCGCATCCCCGACGCGACCCAGCGCGCCTGATCACCCGCCTGACCCACCTCGCCGAAGCGTCCGCCGCCCTGGACCCGCACGAGCTGTCCGTCGAAGGAGTACTTCAGATGAGCTACGAGGACCTTGACGCCACCACCGCCCGGCTCTACCGCAGCCTGGCCGAACACCCCGGCGCCGAGTTCACCGCCGAGCCGCTCGCCACCGGGCTCGACGTGCCGATCAGCGCGGTCGACCGCAGACTCGGACGGCTGGTGGAGGCCAACCTCGTCACGGAGACCGGCGACGAGCGCTACCGGCTGCACGACGTCCTGCGCGAGCACGTGCAAGCCCTCGCCGACCAGGACGACCAGACCGAGCGACTGACGGTCCGTCGCCGGATGATCGAGTGGTACCTGCGACGCGCGGCGGCGGCCGACAAGGTCATCAATCCCTTCCCCCGCCGGTTTAGCGACGTCTACGCCGACCTCGACACGGGCGTGTTCGACGACGCGAAGGCCGCCTTGGACTGGGCCGACACCGAACGCCCCAACCTCCTCGCCGCTCAACAGGTCGCCGCCGACCAGGGCTGGACGGAGCTGGTGTACCAGTTCGGCGAGGTCCTGTGGAACCCGCTGCGCCCCAACTACACCGCCGGTGAGCTGGTGAGCTCGCAGTTCCTCGGCGCCAACGCCGCCGCCGACGCCGGACACATCCTGGAGGTCGTCTGCCGCACCCGGCAGGGCTTCGGCGAGACCAACCTCGGCCACCACGAGGCCGCCGTCGCCAGCTGCACCATCGCCGTCGAGCGCGCCGCCGAAGTCGGCGACCCGTGGCTGCAATCCGGCGCACTGTCCACCCGCGCCCGCGCCCACCTCAAGGCCGACGACCCGCACGCTGCCCTGCCGGACCTGCAACGGGCTCTGGACATCGCCGAGGAGATGAACGACGCCCGCAGCATCGCGCTACGGCACCGCCGCCTCGGCGAAACCGCCCTGCACCCCAAGATCGCCGACGCCCGGCTCGCGGCCCACCACCTGCGGCTGGCGGCGAGCATGTTCGCCGGCATCGACGACGGCATCGGCCACGCCCGCACCGTCCAGCACCTGGCGCGGGCCCTGACCCTGAACGGGCAAGCCGCCGAGGCGCTGTCCGAGCTGGCCGCGATCGAACAGGCCGTGCACGACTACGGCTCGGTCGGCTACCTGGCCGACCTGTGCACCGTGCTCGGCGAGGTCCACGCCGCGCTCGGCGACACCGCCGAGGCCCACCGCCGCTACGGCGAGGCCATCGACTACTACACCGCCGCTGGTCCCGGCGCCGACAAGAGCAAGGCCGCCGTCCTCGACCGGCGCGCCGCCCTCGGCCAACCGACCGCCTGAACCGCGAAGAGGAGCGAACGGCATGACAGCACGCACCACGATCAAGGGGAAGCGGATCACCGGGGAAGCCCGCGTCAAGATGGCCGCTGACCTGAAGAAGAAGTACGAAAAGGGTGCCAGCATCCGCGCCCTGGCCGAAGCCACCGACCGCTCGTACGGCTTCGTACACCGGATCCTGTCCGAGTCCGGCGTCGTGCTGCGTGGACGCGGCGGCGCTACCCGGACCAAAACCAAACCCTCCTAGCCCAGCGACAGCGGGCACGAGAACGGCTCGCGACACCAGCCCGTCCGATACGCGAGCGGAGAACATGATGCCCAGACGGGTCTTGCGGGGCTACCGCCTGGGAACGCCCACCGGCGAACCGGACCGCTCCGCGCGGCCGGCACCGCGGGTGCCGGTCCGCTTCGAGTGCCGCCGAGGGCACGAGTTCACGGTGCCGTTCTCGACCGACGCCGAGATCCCTGCCGTCTGGACGTGCCCGCGCCACGGCATCGAGCACTGCCTCCGGATCGACGACGACTCCGACTGGCAACCACCCAAAGGCAAGCCTCCACGCACGCACTACGTCATGCTGTTGGAACGACGCAGCGTCGCCGAACTCGAGGTCCTCGTCGATCAAGCCCTTGCGGGCATCCGCCGACAGCGCAACTCGCCCTACGGTCGCGTTCCCATCGGCGACCGCACCTACGGCTTCCGCTTCGAGCCATGACCCCGCGCTGCCCGAGGCGTCGCTCGGGCAGCGCGAGTCGCGAAGTTGCCGCCGCAGTCGACATGCCCGCTGGTTGCCGCTGTGCGCGTCGTACGGCACGTGCTCGCTGGCTAGCTGGGCTTACCCGAGCACCACAACCACGACGATGAGCGCGACGACCGCTACCAGAAGCGCCGCGAGCAGCGTGGCGTTCACCGAAGACGTTGTTCGCGCACTCGTCCTGCCCGTCTCTTCGGCCCGCGCCGGTCGATCGATCACCGGTGAGGGGATGCCGGTGCGGACCGGGCGGTTGCGCTCGGAACGCAGACGTTCCCACACCATCAGGAAGTGCCCGACGTCGTTGGGGCGTCCGGCGTGTTCGCACAACACAGCAAGCAAAACCCGCACGCGATCTTCGTTCGCCGGCAAGGATGGCTCGTCCGCGTTGTTCGCACCTAGGTACCTGCTCAGAGTCGTTCGTTCCCAGGTGTGTTTCGGATTGTGCTTCCGCATCCTGTCCGAGAGCTCCCGGAAGGTCAGCTTGCCCTTCATCGACCTCAGCGCGTCCCTGAACAGCGCTTTGGTGGTGAGAGCGGCGATATCTGGCGGCAGCGCGTTCCGCAGCGGAAGATGCTCTGCCAGGTGTCCATATGTGCGCTGGCAGACGGCGACGTCATCGTCGTCGGCCCACAGCTCGCGCAGGATCGTGGCGTAGACCTCCCACTCGACCAGCGGCGGGGCGGCAGCGAAAGCGGCTCGCACGTCTTCGAGCGGAAGGCCGGTGCGATTGGCGAGCAGCACGTAGGTCCAGGTCTGCCCGCTCTTGGGCTGCTCGTACAGGCTGTTCAGCACGGCCTGCAACGGCCATGCGTCGGGCCGTCTGCCACCGCCGAAGCCTCCGGGTCGGCGCGGGTTGAAGTTCGATTCGGGCATGTCGATCGTGGTCACCTCTGCGCACCGTCACGCGCAGGGCGCGCCTGCTTGTTGGTCGTCGGTCGCACCGCCGTGGTGATGAGCCAGGCCGCGACACCGGCCGCGCCTGTGAGTGGTTGGCCGAGCAACACCAGGACGACGACGAACGCTGCGGCGATGGTGAAGGTGCCGATCTGGACGAGGGGCGTCGCGCCGCAGCTCGTGCGAGGCAGGATCGCCAAGGGTGCCGGAAGCACGGACATCAGGATGTCTCCAAGGGGTCGGACGTCGGGTGAACGGTGAAGCCCCGATCGCGGGAGCAAACCGACTGGTGGTGGCCGCCACCGCCCCGCGAGGGCTTCACCATCTTCACCGACTTTCCGGCGACAACCCCGACCTGGCCCGAAATTCGATGCGCCGAGATCAAGGTGGGCTGCCTCACACTTTCCGGAGCCTGGCAACGAGGGCGCCGGATGCTCCGAAAATGCGTCTCTACCTGGGAAAACGTGTGGTGGGCGTTGACCGGCTGTCCATCACCGCTGTTCAGACGGTGTGCAGTGTCTGTCCCATGTGCCCTCGTCCAGGACCGCTGACGCTGTCGGCACGGCTTACTGTGGAGGCGCCCTCCGGGCACGCCGTTGGCCGTATGCAGGGCGAACAGGTTCCGAAGGCACTCTTCTCAACGGACGTCGGGTGGAATTCGGGCTCAAGGGCTGGGCGTTCCTCGTGGCCGCGAGGGACGCCCAACCTGTCCCATTCCGCTGGTCAGATGCCCTATAGCGAGCCGGACCGCGAGTGAAGTGCCTGGTCAAGGCATCGCGTCCGTCTACAAGCGACGGTCTGGAGCCTGCATCGGTGCTGGTCAAGCCGCATCTCGGATCCTGGCAACGCTGCGAAAGCCCTGGTCCAAGCCGTTCACCTTTCCCGGTGAGCATGTCGAGGTGCCAAACTGCGCGCTCAGCCCCCTCCGGACACCCCGAAACCGCTGATCACCGGCGTGCAGCCGCCTTGCTCGACACGTGCGGCCCGATCGCGACACCGGAAGGAATCCGGTGTTTCCGCAGGTCACGACAGCCTGGCTGGCTCTCGCGCTCTCAAGGTTTGCCGATCGGGGCTCGCACGACGGCAACAGAACCCGTCGCCGAGGACGAACGACCGATAAAACCGCTGTTCAACCCCGGTATCCGGGTACCGGCAAGGCCCCGGACCGAGGGCAGCCGGGCCCGTTGAAGGCGAGCGAGTCGCGCTGCTCAGCCGGGCGCGGCATCAAGTCGCGGTACGGAGCCGTCGATGGGCAGGAGGTGGAAGCATTCGCGGCGGGAGTCCGGGCCGAGCAGCTCGACGCCTCGGTCGGGGTCTACGTGGACTTCGAGAACCTGGTCTGCGGCGCGGGCCGAGGGCTGCCCGGCCGAGCCAACCCGGTGCCGTACGCGGCGATCACCCGGCTGTGCCGGGACTACGGCAACGCGGTCATCCGCCGCGCGTACGCCGACTGGGCGAACCCGCAGTTCGGGCGTTATCAGCAGGACCTGGCGATGAACGGCGTCGACCTGATCCAGGTGGTCCGCTTCGGTGCCGCCCGCAAGAACGCCGCCGACATCCGCATGGCCGTCGACGCGATGGAAACGCTGATCACCCACCCCGAGGTCAGCGTGTTCGTGCTGGTCGCGGGCGACGGCGACTACACCCCGCTGGTGCAGCGGCTGCGGGAGTTCGGCAAGCACGTGGTCGGTGTGGGCACCGAGGCCAACGCCAGCCCGCGGCTGGTGTCGGTGTGCTCGGAATACAAGTACTGGGGCACCCTGGTCGCCCAGGTCGAACCCGAGCCGGGCGACCACCTCGCCGACGAGTTCGACATCACCACCGCCGAGAACCTGCTGGTCACGGTGATGGAGCAGGCCACCGTCACCACCCCGACCGCCGGGTGGGTCAAGAACAAGATGACGTCCCTGGACCCGGCGTTCGACGAACGCAACTACGGCTGTCGCAGCTTCCGCGACTTCCTGGCCCGCGTGGCGCACCGCGTCACCGTGGTGGGCGCCTCGGGCGGCGACATCACCTTGGCGCTCACAGGCAGCCCAAACCTGGTAGACCAGCCGGAACACCCCTGAACCCGTGCGAAATCGGCCGCCGATCCATCAGGGCGCGAGGTTGTAGAGGCCGAAGTGCTGCTCGTCCCATTGCCGGCGCAGTTCCACGAGTCGTGCCCGGTCGGTGACCACAACCTCGGCGTTCGTTTCGTACGACAGCGGCTGATCAAGCCGAGTCCTTCCAGCAATCGGAGGGACTTGCGCAGGCGCTGCGTGGAATAGCTGCCCTTTTGCCTGGCCGAGGTGACCTCCGCTGCCGCGCAATCCAGCAGGTCCGGGGTCCGCTGCTTCCACAGCTCGGCCAACTCGGTCCGAGCGCAACCTGGTCGGCTGTGGTCGGTGACGTCCAAGAGCAGATCGACGACGTCGACGGTTTCCCCGAAAACCGATAAGCCCTCGAACTGGACAGCGTCCTCGCTCGCCCAACGCGCAGGTCCCCGGCGGGCGCGTTCGGCGGTCACGGCATCGGCCAGAACGCGCCGCTCAACGCCCGCGGCGGTCGGCCAAGGCAACAACCGCAGCCTCGCCCACAACGCGGTGTCGGCCAGCGACTCCTCCCCGGCGTGTGCGTCGCGATGCTCCTCGACGGCGACGGCCAACGTGAGCAACACCTGCCGCAGCACCTCCTCGACGGCGTCTCGGCGGATCACCCGGACCTGGTCGACGGCCATGTCGAGGTACTGCCGCAGGACGCTGTCGAAGCCCACGGACCGTTGCCGCCACTCCGTGTACTCCCGGTACTTCTCGGCATATTCAGCCGCGCTAATCAGGCCCGCATCTCGGTCTGCTTCAGCTGACCTGATCGCCTCGTAGTGGTGCACACGAGTCTGGATCGCACCAGACTCGATACGTCGCAGCACCCGGTAGGTCTGCACGACACGATTACTGGCCAGCAACGCGGGCCAGTTGCCGCGCTGGGAACGACGCAGCGCCTCGCGCACGTAGATTTCGGCCGCAGTGTCGTCGTCGTGAGGTTCCCCCGATAACTCGGAGGGTTGGTTACCTGGCTCCGGTTGGGGATGCCGGGATGATAGATGGCTTGAGTTGGTCGGCGTGCCAGGCGGCTTCGTGCTCGTCGGGGCTGAGCCAGCCGAGCTCTTTCTGGATGCGCTGGGTGTTGTACCAGCCGTCGATGTAGCTGAAGATCGCGTTTTCGGCCACGTCGCGGGTGCGCCACGAGTTGCGGTACACGAGCTCGATCTTCAGCGTGGAGAAGAAGTTCTCCATCAGCGCGTTGTCGTAGGAGTCGCCGACTGAGCCCATCGAGGGCAGGATTCCGTTGTCCGCCAGGCGTTGCGCGAAGCGGATCGAGGTGTAGGTCGAGCCGCGGTCGCTGTGGTGGATCAGCTGCCCGTCACGAACGTTCCGTGACCAGATGCCGTACTCGAGGGCGCCGAGCACGAGGCTGGTGTCGCAGCGGTCGCTGGTCTTCCAGCCCACAATCCGGTTGGAGAAGGCGTCGCGGACCGCGGCCAGCCAGAACACTCCTTCGCCGGTGGGGATGCGGGTGGCATCGGCCACCCACAGCCGGTCCGGGGCCGGGGCGGTGAAGTCCCGGTTGACCAGGTCCGGTGCCGGCGTCGCTCGTGGATCATGCCGGGTCGAGGGTGTTCGCCACTTTCGTCGCAGGAACGCGCCCTGCAGCTCGTGGCTGCGCATCAGCCGCTCGACCCGCTTGCGCGACACCCGGATTCCGCGGCGGCGCAGGGTGGCGTGCACCCTCGGGCTGCCGTAGGTGCCGCCGGAGGTGGTGTGGATGTCCACGATCTCGGCCACCAGCTCTTCGTCCTGGCGCTGCCGCGGCGCCGGGTCTGCCTGGCGCTGGACCCAGCCGTAGTAGGTGGAGGAGGCGATACCGAGGACCCGGAGGATGGGCTCGACCCCGAAGCGGTCGCGAAGCTGCGAGACGAGCTTCACGACCGTCGCCGGGTCGGGTCGAGTTCCGACGCGAAAAAAGCGCTCTTAGATTCAACCGGTCGAAGCAACAATGCTGGTTGAGGGTGGGCGTGCGTGGCGAGATTGGGTCGGCCGGGGATGTCGGACGAGATGAAGGCCGATCTGTGGCGGCGGTGGAAGGCCGGGGAATCGATCAGCGTCATCTCCCGGCAGATCGGCAAGCCGCCGGGTTCGGTGTTCACCGTCCTCAAACACCACGGCGGAATCGCTCCCGAGCCACGCAAGACCCGCGCCGGAAGTCTGACCATGGCCGAGCGGGAGGAGATCTCACGCCGGCTCTGCGCCGGTGATTACTACAACGCGATCGCCGTACAGCTTGGTCGTGCGGTGTCGACGATCAGCCGCGAGGTCAACAAAAACGGCGGCCGCGACGCCTACCGGGCGACCGTGGCACAGGAACGGACGGTTGACCGTGCCCGGCGGCCGAAGCAGTGCCTGCTCGCCCGCAGGCACGCGTTGAGGGAGACGGTGCTGGCCCTGCTGAGGGAGGAGTGGTCGCCAGAGCAGATCGTTGGTCACCTGCGCCTGAACCACGATGACGATCCGGCGATGAAGATCAGCCACGAGACGATCTACCGGTCGGTCTACATCACGCGCTGGAAGGTGGTCCCTCGCGAGCTTTGCAAGCGGCTGCGGACGGGCCGTCCGATCCGGAAGAACAAGCGGCACACGGTAAAGGGCCAGTGGCGTTCACAGATCACCGATGCCCGGCCGATCGATGAACGGCCCCCGGCGGCGGAGGATCGCAGCGAGTTCGGGCACCTGGAAGGCGATCTGGTGATCGGGTCGAACAACAGCCAGGTCGCCACCCTGGTGGACCGGAAGTCACGGTTCCTCACGGTCGTGAAACTCGCCAGCCGCCACACCACCGTGGTCGTCCCCGCCCTGGCCGAGGCCTACACCCGCATGAATCCCGAACTTCACGGCACGCTGACCTGGGACCGCGGCATGGAATTGGCTGCCCACAAGCGTTTCACCACCGAGACTGGTGTCGGCGTGTTCTTCGCCGCTCCGCGTAGTCCATGGCAACGCGGCACGAACGAGAACACGAACAAGCTCCTACGGCAGTATCTGCCCAAGGGGACGAACCTGTCGACGTTCAGCCAGGACGACCTCGATGCCATCGCCGCGAAGCTCAACAACCGCCCCCGCAAGTGCCTGGGATTCCGTACACCGGCCGAGAGTGTTGCCTTGACCGGTTGAATCTAAGCTCGCGGCCTTGAGGATCTCGTTGGCCCGCTTGAGTTCCGCGTTCTCCCGCCGCAACCGGCGCAACTCCTCCGACTCAGAGGTCGTGGGCCGGTCGCCGCGCTCGCCGCGGTCGGCCTCGTCCTGCCGGATCCAGTTACGCAGTGCTTCGTGATGAACCCCGAGCTGCTCGGCCAGCCGCCGAATCACCGGCTTGGGGTCCGACTCCCGATACAGCCGGACCGCACGAGCCCTCAGCTCGTCGGGGTACTTCTTCGGTGCTGCCACGGACGACTCCCTTCAGGCCCTATCGGACCATGCTTGAAAGTCTCCGAGTTATCGGGGGAACCTCATCGGGGCCGTAAGGCAAGGGCTTGCGCATCATGCTTCCAAGAACTGGGCGGGCGGACGTTCGAGGGTTCGGGAGGTCGTGGACCGTCACGGTTGCGGTGGCGGCGGGGTGTCCCAGATGTGCACCCTGTCCGTCGTGACGAGGGGCTTGTCGGCAGGCCCCTTGATGTGGGCGGGCACGACTCGCTCCTCGTGTTCGCATCCGCCTTCAGCGTGGGCGCGGGGGTTGAGGCAGGTGTTGCGCCGGTAGGGGCGGACCGGCCAGCGGCGGGTCCATTGCGGTGCTCGGCGGCCGTGGGAGGCTGCCGTGTCCTCGGCGCTGGCCTGCGCCGGGGGCCGGTGGCGGGTGTGCACTCGAACCAGCTGCACGGTGCCGGGCCCGAGGATGTCGGCTCGCTTGTCGCGTTTGAGGCCGTGACGTGGTCGGGGCACGGATTCGGTCTCGGTGAGCTGGGCGTTGCCGGTCTGTCCCATCAGTTGCCAGGCGGTGTAAACCACGTGTGCCCACTGGCTTCCGTTGTCCGGATCGGGGCGGGGCAGCGGCTGGTCGAATCGCAGGAGGAGTTCGTCGTAGGTCTGCAGCCGGGCGAACCCCGCGAGAGCTTCTCGTGCGACCAGGTCTACAGCGGTGAGCGTCCCGCCGCTCTGATTGTCGATGGCCAGAGGCCGGTCCAAGGGAAGGCTGTCCCAACCCTTGCTGCCCGTGGTCCAGAAGGTCAACCAGACGCCGTCGAACTCGGGCGTCAACGGCGCTGCGCCCTGCGGCGTGCGGGGCGTCCAACGGATCTTGCCGGGTGCTCCGTCCAGGTCGAGGTCGGCCGGGCTCCATCGCGACCAGGAGACGCCCACGACGGGAAAGGCCAGCCGCAGGTCCTTGTCCAGGTCGGGGACCGCGGTGGTCCACGGGCTGGTCAACGCTGCGGCGAGGTCGACATCGTGGCTGCCGATCGGGTGGGCGAAGAGCATCAGCCCCGATTCGGCCGGCATTCGACGGGCCCGGACCGGCTCGAGGGACGGACTCGCCGCTGCCGCGAGCGCCAGCGAGGTCATGTCCTCGTCGACCCAATACAGCTGCGCCTGGCGCAGCCGTCGCTGCTCGCTGCGCGCCATCAGCATCCCGCCCATGATGTCGATGGCGGCCGTCTCCTCGGGCGGGCCGGAGATCGTCGGGATCAGCGGGCTGCTTCCGCCGACGACGCGCATCATGAATTCCCGGCTATGGGGCGGCTGGAGCACCTGCTCGCACATCTGAATGCGCAGGTCGGGCAGTTCGGAGGGATGCGGCGCGACCCACGCCCCCAGATGGGCGGAAGTGGTCACCTCACGGCTCGGACGTGCGGTGCGGTCGGCAGTCATAAGGGGCCCGTTCTCGTCAGATGCGGCGCAGAGCCCGCAGGACGCGGTCCAGAAGCGCGAGATGCTCGTCGTCGGGGCGGTGCCCTTGCAGAGCGGCCCTGAGCGCGGCGGCGCGTTCCTGGTCGACGTCCAGCGGGTGAGCCGGAAGCCCGGCTGTGTCGAGATCCCCGAAGGTGGGCAGGTACTGCGTCAACGCGCTGTGGTCGACGCTGGGCGCTGGAGCGTCGGCAGCTTGGGCCGCGATTGGCACCGGCACCTCGGGCGAGCGGCGCTGAGTCGGCAGGATCACCACGGCGAACTCCCCGTTCACGGCAGGACTTCGGTTCCGGGAGGAGCGGCCAGGTGGTCGAAGCCGTCGGGTGCGTTGTGATCGGGCCAGAAGCGGCTACCGCGCAGCACCCGCATGAACGGCAACAACTCGTCCCGTAGCCCCGGCGTCATCGCGATCGCGCAGCGCGACCGGGTCGAGTGCGGACTGCCGTCGGCGTCGAGCACGAGGGCACCGGCCTCGCGGGCGATGACGGCGCCGGCCGCGGTGTCCCAGGTGTGGTTGCCGAGCAGCACGCAGGCGTCCAGGGTGCCGTCGGCGACCCAGACCAAATCCAGGGCGGAGGAGCCGTACCGGCGCAGCCCTTGCGCTCGGGCGGTGAGTTCGCGGTCCACGGCGGCGCACAGCACGTCGCGCAGCCCTTCGTCGGCACCGCTGCCATAGTCGCTGAACCCGACCAGGGCCTTGTTCAGGTCGTCGGTGGCGGAGGTGCTGATCGGGTCGCCGTCGCGGTAGGCGCCGTGGCCGTCGGCCGCCCAGTAGCGGTGGCCGAGGAAAGGCAGCGCGGTGACGCCGAGGACCGGCTGGTCGTGGTGGACGAGGCCGAGCGCGATGGCGCACAGCGGGTTGGCGTGCTGGTGGTTGATCGTGCCGTCGATGGGGTCGAGCACCCAGTAGGTGTCCGGGTTGCCGACCGCTCCGGTCTCTTCCCCCACGAATCCAATCTCGGCGTGACCGCGGGTGGTCAGCCGTTGGCGCACGAGGTGTTCGATGGTCTCGTCCACTTCGGAGACCGGGTTGCGGTCACCCTTGTACCGGATCTTGCGTGGACGATGGCTGAGCACGTGCTCGACCGCGAGGTCGATCGCGACGTGGGCCGCCGGCAGGGCGGCGGCGAGGTTGAGGGCCAACGACATGCTTCCTTCGGGTTACTTCTTGGCGGCACGGCGCCGGATGAACGGCGGCGAATGTCCCGGTCAGGACTGGGCAGGCCACCACGGCTGCTCACCGGTCAGTCCACCGGCACGCAACCTGTCCGCCAGCGGTGTGGGACGCAGGTCGAGGTGGCCGAGTTCGGTGTCGGTGGCCCAGCGCGCTTTGTCGTGACCAGCCCGGACATCGCTGGGGTCGGTGAGGGTCACGTCGAACAGCAGCGCCAGCTCGTAGACTGCGGGCTCCCCGCCTGCCGCGTGATGGCCGGGCAGCTCCACGGCGGCGCAGAAGTCCAGGTGGGCAACGTGGGCGTCGACTTGATCCCACAGGATGCGCCGCAGTGCGTACTCGACGGGTTCACCGGCTGGCACGAGACCGCCGGGCAGCCGGTGCGTGGTGGTGTCTGAGTCGCGGATGACCAAGAGACGCTCGTTGTGTCCGACGAGGCCGTACACGGCGACGAGCGGGCCGAGGGCGGGTGAGGTGGTGGTCATGGTGCTCTCACGATTGACGGACAGGGGCGATGTCGAAGGCGCACGTCGGGTGGTGCCGGGCCGAACAGTTCGTTGACCGCCAGCGTCACGGCTGCGTCCGACGCGGCGGCGCTCATCGGGGCATCGGGGGCTCGTAAACGGCGGTGTTGAGCCGGGTCTCACGGACCAAGACCCGCTCGACCCGCGCACCGTCGGCGCGGGGAAGCCCGGCCAAGACACTCTCGGCGACCCGGCCCAGCAGGACCGCGACAGCCTCCACCGTTGGCCACGGCAGTCCGTAGGCGAACTGCTCGGCGACGTCCGCCGGGCGCTCGACCCCGAAGCAGAACACCCGGCTGCCCTCCGCGATCAGCGGCTCGATCAGCCGGTCGCGCGCGCCGAGCATCGTGGCGTGGTCGAGGTGCTCGTCGATCCACCGCCGCAGCCCGACCTTGAGCGCGCCGAACTCCACCACGGTCACCTCGGGACTCAACTCCGGGGCGCTCACGGTCACTGCGACCGACCAAGAGTGGCCGTGCAGGCTCACGCACTTGCCACCCAGGTGTGGCAGTCGGTGCCCGGACTCGAACGAATGCTCGACGGTGATCTTGTGCGGCATCAGCGGACCACCGTGCTCGACCCGTCAATCGACAGGGGCGATTGCGGCAGCATCACCTCGTGCATCTGCACTGAACCAAGCTCACTTTCCGCTAAGTCAGGCGGCCGGGATCGAGAACGGCCTGCGGTGACCGGTCGGGGGTCGGCCACCGCAGGCCCAAGGCCAGTCAACGGCGTCCCCCACCGCGATCACCAGAGCGACCGTGCGGCGGCTGCGAGGCGTCCACGGGGCGGCACCCGGCCTGATCAGGGTTTTCCCTGGCGAGGTCGGCTGTGTCATCCGAACGAGTACGCGGAACAGGTGTTCGGCATCCGACCGTGTGTGGTCGGTGGTCGGCCGCAGGGCGACGGTGAGGCACTCATGGGGCGACACCGGCCGTACGCTGCGGAAACGGGCGAGTACTGTGCGCTATGGAGGGACCGGAGGAAGGGGACGCGCGATGGCGGCACGGCCACTCACTCCGCTGGCCGCTGCTCGCGAAGCCGCCGGCTACACCCAGGAAAGCCTCGCCGTCACGCTGAAGGTCGAGCGCACCACCATCGGCCGATGGGAACGCGGCGTCCAGTCGCCCCAGCCGTGGCAGCGGCCCGGCCTCGCCCGTGCTCTGCAGGTCTCCCTCGACGAGTTGGACGACCTGCTGCGCCGCACTGCCCGACGCTCCAGCAAGCCCACCTCGACTGCGGTCCTTGCCTCAGCACCGATCGGCGTCGAGTTGGTCCCGCCAGAACCATCCACCAGCGACCGCCACGAGCGCGAACCCGTCGCCGAGGTTGACGTCATCCACGCCGCGATCCCGCGCCTGCGCCGCGCCCTCGACCGACTGGACCTGCCCGACGACGGACCTACCAGGACCCCGGCTGGCTTGTACGGCGACATCGCCCGCGCCAGCGACGACCGGCTGCAATCCCGCTACGGCAGCCTCGCCCGCCGCCTACCCGACCTCATCACCGAACTCGCCCGCGCCGGCCAGCTCGGCGACACCACCGACCGCCGCCACGCCGCAGCCCTGCTCACCCTGGCGCTGCGCGCCGCCGACGGCGTGGCCTTCAAGTTCGGCTACCTGGACCTGTCCGCGCGGCTGATCGACCTGATGCGCTCGGCCGCCCAGCTCGCCGAGGACCCGCTGCTCCTGGCCGCGGTGGCGTACGTGCGCACCGAGACGTTCTTCGCCAACGGTGACTTGGACACCGCCGCCCGCGCCCTCGAACTCGCCGCCGACCACGTACCCGTCCTCGACACCGCCTCGGCCTCGGCCGCCTTCGGCGCCCTGCACATGCGCGCCGCGGTCGTCGCGGGCCGGGCTGGCAAGCCCGACCGTGCCGCAGACCACCTGCGCGAAGCCCGCCGCGCCGCAACTACCGTCCCTGAAGGCGTCTACCAGGGCACCGCGTTCGGCCCGGCCTCCCTACGCATCCACGAACTCGCCGTCGCCGTCGAACTGCGCGATCCCCTGGGCATCGAACGAGCGGCTGCCTGGCACCCGCCCGACAACCTGCCCGCCGAACGTCGCTCCCACTACTTCATCGACCTCGCCCGCGCCCAGCTCACGCTCGGCCGTCACGAGGACGCCTACCTGTGCCTGCAAGCCGCCCGCCAGGCCGCGCCCGAACACACCCGCACCCATCCCCAGGTCCGCCATTCGCTGTCGACCTTGCTGCGTACTCACAGCGCCCCGAGCACGGGCCTGCTCGACCTCGCCGCGTGGGCCCGTGCTCGCTGATTCCCTGCTGGCCGCCTAGTACGGCGCCAGCAGATCGGGCAAGTCGTGCAGGGAGTCGATCACCCAATCGGCGTCGCGACGCACCAACGGGTCGTCAGCCCAGAGGTAGCCCCACGGGCCACGCCTGATCAACGCCGTGCGGAACCCCGCCGCCTTCGCCGCCACCACATCGTTGTCCCGGTGGTCACCCACGTACACCGTCTCGGCGGGTCCGTCGGGCACCATCTCCGCGACGCGGGCGAAGAACTCGAGCGAAGGTTTGGCGACACCCCACTCGCCCGAGGTCGCGATCTGGTCCACCGGCAGGCCCAGCACACGCAGTAGCTCGGCCGCGCGGGCGGTCTGGTTCCCGGCCACTCCCACCCACAAGCCGAGCTCCCGCAGCCGCGCCAAGCCGGGCCGGACGTCGGGATAAAGGTCGCCGTCCTCTATGTGCTCACCCAGTCCGGCCTCTTCCCGTAGCCGCCGTTCGCGGGCGAGGTCAAAGCCGGGCTTGAAGTACTGGAACGTCTCGGCATTGTCTCGGCCGGCAGCGGTGACCGCACCCAGCACGGTCGAGAAGGTATGACGGGACACGCCGATCCACTCGGCCCACGCACCCCACTCGCGCGAGTCGTCCAGCAACGTCTCGCCCACGTCGAACACCACCGCGCTCACCATGCTTCTACTCCTACGTCACTCACGAACACCGCGCGACAGAGGGCCCTGCGGCCAGCACAGTCCCGCCGCCCTCGCAACTGAGGAAGCCGGTCAGGCCGACGCGTCGTCTGCCGCCACGCCGGACACGCAGCCTGCACCGAAGTGCGCAGATCGGGGCTGCCATCCTGAACCGATGAGCACCTCCGGTCCGGACCGCGGTCGTGACGACTTGGGACGCGCGCTGCTGGCCCAGCACCCTCGTGGCGAGCAATGGCGACAGCTTGACGTGACCATCGCCAACCTGACCTTCGAGCAGATCACTCGCATGGGCTCACTCGGCGAGGAGCGCGCCTCCGATCGCCAGGCCGTCCGGGACAGGATCATCGCGCGGATCACCGACCCCGAGTTGGCCGGACGGCTCGCCTCACGGTGGATCCGATGGAAGGACACCTTCGGCCTGCCGATGCCCGCCGAACTCGACGACCCGATCGCCGTGCTGCACCACCCCTACCTGCTGGCCCGGCAGGCTTCACCGGACCACTCCGGATGGCACAAGGTGGTCCTGCCCGTGTTCGACGCCGGACTGGCGATCGCAGCGGCAGGCCAGGACGACGAGGGAATCGCCGACTACGAATTGCTCACCGCTCCGTGGCGGCAGACCTGTCTGCCCTCGCGACACACCGCGACTGGCGCCTACGGCCCGCACACCCAAGCCGCGCTGCGAGTCCTGCGCCATGCCGAAGCCACGCCGGCAGGGGTTGTGCGCCGGATGGGTCGGGTGTGCGCGGAAATCGACGAGCAACGCTGGGAAGCGGCTTGTGTCGCGGTCACCGAGGCGTCGATCGCGTGGGGATTCCCGCTCCGGGCGCGCTCCCTGTACTGGGAGACCGTTCCAGCCGCCGAGGACGCCGTCGGCGAGTCACCCACAGACACGTCGGTCGTCAACGCACTGTGGGGCGCGGCGATCTCGCAGGCGTTCGCCGGACGACTCGACTCCGACACCAGCGCGCTGTTGGCCGGCCCTTGGCGGACGGCGGGACTTCCACTCCACGGATGACCCACCTCGCCGCGCTCCACGGCAACGGTCAGGCCGAGCCACTGCCTGACACCGAGGTCGTAGAGCGGCGACGAGATCATCCGGCGGGGTCGTAGGTGAGGACGAACCTGCTGTGGGTCTTGTCGATGGCAGGGCCCGCCAGTTCGCTGTCCGGGGTATCAGCCGGGTAGACGATGAGCGATGGCGTGTGCTGGTTCCGCTCGGGCGCCCAGGATCGGATCTCGTCGCAGAGGTACTCGGTCAGCTCGTCGGCGGCCGGGCCGTGGCCGATCGCGCCCAACTCCCATCGCACCTCGTCGTCGGATTCCAGTCGGCGGGCGGTGAGGTAGACCAGCGTGTCCCCGTCGACCAGCGCCATGCGCCACCATCCCCTTACCGGGTCGCACACCTCGGGTGGGACGTCGGCGTGGACCTTGATCCGGCACACGCGCGGATCGGTCACGGTCAGGCGGAGCCAGAGCCCGTCATGCGACTCGTTCCTGCCGATCGTCGTTCCGGACCAGGCGGTGACACGCGGCTGGTCGAGCACCCCGCGCAGCGCATCGAGGTCTACGGGCTGGTCGCGGTCCCAGTGGAGCGTGACCAGTTCGTCGGCGGTGATCGCGCCGCTGAGTTCGCCCTCGCCGTCACCGACCAGGTACACGAAGCCGCACAGGTGCAGCGAATCGGACACCAGGCGGCCGTCGGTGTAGGTGAAGGCGACGCTGCGGCCTTGACCGCGCCAGCGCAGCGGGGCAACCAGCCGTCCTCCGGGAGCGAGCTGGTGCCACCACTGGGCGGGGATGTCCCACGGCGAGACGGTGGCGATCATGCGGTCGTACGGTGCGTGATCGGGATAGCCGAGCCCACCATCGCCGGTGACGACGTGCACGTCGCCGTAGCCGGTCGCGGTCAGTGCTTGTGCGGCTTTCGCGGTCACGTCCGGGTCGATGTCGATCGTGGTCACCAGGTCCGCGCGGCCGGTCAACTGGGCGAGCAGGCAGGCGTTGTACCCAGTGCCCGCGCCGATCTCCAGGATGCGGTTGCCGGGTTGGACGTGCAGCTGGTCGAGCATCGCCGCGACCAGCCACGGCGCCGAGGCGCAGGACAACGACCGGCCGTCCTCGAATCGGTGAGTGATCACCGCCTGCCACGGGTCGTAGGCGACCGCCAGATCAGCTTCCGGCACAAACTCGTGGCGTGGCGTGTCCAGCAGAACTCGCTCGACCTCGCTTAGTTCCGCATATCCCACCTTCCGGACCTTGGCGACCATCTCCGCGCGCAGCGTCTCCGGCGACACGGTGGCGGTATCGGTGTCCATCGCTTCCCTGCTCCTTATGGATCATCTAGTCGGCTGTCTGGCGGGCGATGGGCAGTCGTCGTTCAGCCCTGGAGGGCGCGCACCCGCTCGTGCAGGGCGGTGAACTCCTCGACGCGCTCGGTGCGCTGCTTCCACAACACAGCGAGCCACCGCAGCGCGATGGTGCGCCGCGCGGCCTCGAACCGGGCACGGTTGCCCGGCGTAACGCCGAGCTCGGCTTCGGCGCTGGTCCAGACGTCGTCAGGAACGACGCGTGCGCTGATGTGCTCGATGTGGTCGGCGGCGTCGACGGCGATGTCGGAGAAGCCGCTGAACTCGAAGTCCGCCACGTGGGTGGACTCGCCGTCATGGAGCCAGTTGAGCAGATTCGCGTCGCCGCGGGAGTAGACGCGGGTGGCAGGCTGCGCGAGCAGTTCGGCGTCGCCGCTGTTCTCCCAGCGGTGCAGGAGAGCCAGCATCTCCGCGGTCTGGGAATCGTCGGCGGCGTCGGCGAGCTGGCCGGGCCAGACATCGGTGAGCCGGGCGATGTAGTGGCCGATGGAGTCGACGCGCTCCAGGCTGGCCAGCGGCTCTTTCAGCGGAACGCTCTGCAAGGCGCGGGTGGTCTTTGCCATCGACTTGATGGCCGACGCCGGGTCGAGAACGTCGAGGATCGGGGAGCCGGGCAGCAGCGTCATGCCGAGGGCAGGCTGTTCGGGGTCCTCGTCGAGCCACAGCGGTTCCGGCGCGATGCCCAGGCCGGCGGCGTGGGCGAGGCCGTGCCACTCGCGCTCGACGCGTTGCCGGTCGGTCTTCTTGTAGAGCTTGATGCAGGTCGGGGTGGGGGCTGCGGTCCAGGCGAAGACGTCGTTGTTGCGGGCACCGTCGAGTGCGTGCAACCCGTGTTTGTCGAGCGTGGTGGCCAGCGCGTCGCCTCCGGCCGCACGCGAGGTGCGCAGGGCGCTGAGCAGGTCGATGGGAGCGGTGTGCTCGCGGTGGCCGGCCAACGTGGTCATCGGTTCGGACTCTCGGCTTCGACTCGACACGGACGGACGGGCTCTAGCGTGGCCAGCCTAGGAGAGGGGCTCGGCGCTTTCGTGGTGCCCCGCGCACTGGCTGAGGCCGATGTCGCCCGTCCGGCTGACCTAACGCAAGGCGGCGTGTCGGGGCAATGCCGTGCATGTGTGAACGAGGTGTCACCTGGCTTGACCTGCATGAACATGGCGACTGGGCGCTGGCGATTCCGTCATTCGGGGCCATCCTGCCTTCAGGCTGTTCATTCGCGGACTGGGACACGACGGGCGGTGCTCTGCGCAATGTCCGTGGCGGCTGCGAGGTCGGCTTAGGCTGGGTCAGGTGATTGATCAGTTGACCGTGGACGCGGCGGTCGCCGATGCTCGCCTTGCTGCGATGGAGTTCGATGACGCCCAGGTGTGGCTGCGCGCCCATCAGACGCTGATGGAGCCGCTCGCGGCCGAGGTTTGGGTCACCGACCCGACGTACAGCCACGTGTTGCTCGTACGGCACCGTGTGCGCGGATGGGTGCCGCCTGGTGGCAAGGTCGAGCCGGGCGAGACGCCGCGGGAAGCCGCAGCCCGTGAACTTGTGGAGGAGGCCGGTGTGGCGGGCGAGCTGCTGCCTGTGCCGGCCGCGGTGGCTGTCCGATCCTTCCGTGCTGACTGGGCGCCGACGCTGAGCCTGTCCTACGGAGCCGTCGTCGGTCGTGACGTGCCGCTTGGTGGGGAGACTGGGCAGCCCTCGAGGTGGGTTGACCTGGACGAGACGTGGGAGAGCGTGTTCCCCGAGGACCGTGAACGTATCCGCGCGTACGTGCGCCGATTGGCAGCGGGCAAGGTTGTGGGGGCGCGCTGAGGCCCGTTGCCGGTGGACCGTCACAGGACCTTGTCGATCAGATTCAGGATGTCGTCGGGCAGCGTCACCAGTTGGAGGTCGTGAAGGAATCGAACCCACACCGGCTCCAAGCCGGGCTTCGCGCTGAACTCCTCCTCGCTCAGCTGGCCTTCGGCGTAGGCCGCGGTGCGGCGCGCTTGTTGCTGGAGTTGGTCTTCGTGCAGCCATCGTGGGGCACGCACCTCTTGGGCAGAGGGTCGGATCGGTCCAGAGGTCTGGGCCCGATAGATCCACCACTGATGGCCCACGCGGTCGCTGGTCGGTCGGCGGCAGTGGTTAGGTCGCCATGCGGTCAGCAGCAGGTCGAGCGAGGTGACGGTCAGGCCGACTTCCTCGGCGACCTCAATGCGGGCGGCTTGCTCGGGGCCTCCGTGCTGGTCGACATGACCGGCGACCGGTGCGATCCCTGCGGGGGGCCTCGCGCGTTCGAAGACCAGCAGCCCGTTCGGTGAGGAGATGAGCACGCCGACGGCCGCGTGGTCGCAGTACTTGGTCCGGCTGCCGTGGCTACTGGTCGGTGGCGGGGCGGTCAACGTAGTTCCCTGGGGCGCTGTGCGACCACCACGAGCCAGCTCGTCACGGTAGGCGCGTCGGGCGTGGTCAGCGAGTACGCCTTGTCGAGGATGTCCATCCGCTGAGCGTGGGTGAAGTCCCCGTCGGGTCGAGCGAAGACCGGAATCGACAGCCACGCCTTCTTCTCGGCCATCGTGCTGTGCTGGGCGACGACCTCGGTGTCGAGCATGGTCAGTCCGGAGACCGACAGGTGGTCGGCGATCGTGTCCAGCGGCAGCTTCGGAGCTGGCTCGGCGGCTGGCGGCGGGGCGTAGCCGTGGTCACGGACCGCGACCTGACGGATCAAGGTATTCAGCGAGGGTCCGGTGCGCACATTGGTCTCGTCGGGGTGGCGGACGCCGGCAAAGCCGCCGCCGACGTTGAACACGAACCGGCCGCCGGGTCGTAGGACCTGGTGGATGGCGGCGAACACCTGTGGCACGTCGGTCTTCCAGATCGCGGAGTTGCACACCACGGCGTCCGCCGCGCCGGGAACGTGGTCGGCCAGGTCTTCGGCTGGTGCGGTGACCCAGGTCAGGCGCGGGTCCGCCAGGGTGCGTCGGCCAACGCGCTGCATGGCGGCGGCGTTGTCCAGGGAGATGACATGGGCGTCGATCGGGACGAGTTCGAGGATTGCCTCCGCGGTCGCGCCGGCTCCGCCGCAGAGGTCGACCACCAGCCGGCTGTCGGTGAGCTCAGCGCGGCGGGCAAGGTCCCGGCTGGTGGCCGAATACATGGGGAAGGCACGGGTGAAGGCGGCGTACGCCTCTGCGGTGGTGTCCTCGTCCCAGCCGAGAAGGGCGTCCAGGGGTGCCATCGCGGGTACCTCGCTTCAAGGGGGCAGGCCAGGCTCGCGGCGGACGGACGCGACGAGCCAGCCGGGGTCAGTTAGAAGAGGGAGTTCTGGAAGGCGGCGGCGGGCGAGGTGAACGGGCCGAGCGCGATGCGGCGACCCTTGAGGGTGCCGAGGTCGAGCACGTAGTCCACCTCGTCGTCACCGTCCAGAACGGCCAGCACCTGGGTGCCGACGCACGAGACGACGGTGAAGCCGTGCTCACCGTCGCGCAGATCGTGTGGATACAGCATCCGTACACCGTTGGCGACGCGCATTCGGTCGCCTTCGGCAGGAGGAGTCCACGTCTCCAGCATTGCCGGAGTGTTCATCGCGGCGAGCGCGTCTGCGGCGCGGGAGACGTGCCGGTCGTGGGTCGCGCTCGCGGTAGACAGGTCGGTCAGATTGGCCAGAGTCTTGAGCTTGGTCGAGGCCCGGATGGTCTGGGGCACCTGCAGACCGCGGGTGATGGCGTCTTCGAGGTGGCGTACGGCGCGGCCGTCGGGACTCCTGGTCAGGTAGGTCGCGATCAGGGCGCCCTGCTCGTCGAGGCGGGATTGCTTGCGTGGTTCGGCTGCGGTGCCGACCTTGGTGGCACCGTCGGCGAAGGTGGCGAGGTAGAGCCAGTGTGGTTGGTCCATGTACCGGCGCAGGGGCGCGGGGACGTTGCCGTCCTGGTGGAACTGGTGGGCAAAGCGGAACTCGTCCTGGCGCAAGCACCGGGCGCACTGGTCGCCCTGCTCGGTCGGCGCGCGGTCGGGACACGCGAGGGCTTCGACGCGCACAGTGTCGGCGAACCGGTACCGGCCGGTGCACCATCGGCCGGTACCAACCGCAAAGCCGAGTCGCTGGTTCATGATCTCGGCGTAGACCAGCGGCCCGTCGGGCAGCGGGGCCAGCAGCAGCCGGGGATCTCTTGTTGCCCAGGTGATGCCGTGGCACACGTACTCGCCGTCGGTTGGTCGGGTCGCTGGCATGGTGCGTTTCCTCGTGGTGGCTGTGGGGGTCAGATGGCGAGCTGGAGGCGGTCGGCGAGCGCGTCGGCGGCGGTCTTGAAGACCGCGTCGCGGTCCATGTCGGTCACGTCCATCGACAGCCATCCGCCGCGCTGCTCGTGTTCGCGCAGCTTCGCGAGAACGCTGTCCTGGTAGCGGATGAAGTCCTCGTCCGCTCCGCCGGAGTGGCCGGTTTCCAAAGAGCTGAATTCGCCCTTGCGGGCGAGCGCGTCGCGGGCGCTGATGCGCAGGAAGAACACCAGGTCGGGTTCGGTGAGGTGGGCGAAGACCTGCTCGGCGAGGCTGGTGGAGACGTCGGGATTCACGGCGTAGCGAGCGAGGATCTTGTGGTGGGCGTTGTCGAGGATCACGTGGGTTCCGGCGGCGAGAGCGGGCTGGATGACGAGTTTGTCCTGGAGGGTGTACCAGGCGGCCAGCGCCAGCAGCCAGTAGTGATCGCCGCACGCCTGGGCGACGCGTGCTTCGCGGCGATAGACCAGGGCGTTGAGCCGGTCGACATAGGCGGACAACTCCGCGTCCATCGGGACTTCGGTGCTGTGCTTTCCGATCAGGATCGTTTCGTGGCCGGCCTCGTTGAGCGCCTGGTGCAGGCGGGTGGCGAGGGTGGACTTGCCCGCGCCGTCGATGCCGACGACCGTGATCTCGCGCCCGCGTGCGGGGTTCAAAAGTGGTGCTGCGTTCGTCATGTGTTGCGCTCCAAGGGATTAGATCGGCTGGGCGGCCAGTCGGTTGGCGATGATGTCTTGGATCTGTCTGATGAGGACGGTCCGTCGCCGGACAACGTCGCTGTGACGTTCGTTGGACAAGTCCGCGGGGTAGTGGCGGGCGAGGTTGTTGGAAATGACATGCAGGTAGCCGAAATCGATCCCGGCATCGCGTGCTGCGACTCCCATAGGGCCGATCTCGGGATCGACGAATGCGTGCTCGGCGTGCTCGGTCAGCCAGTCCCGGTTCTCCAGGAGGATCGAGGGTGAGGTGACGTGGATGCCGGTGTGCACGCCTGGTTGGGCGGTGGCGAAGTCGCCGAAGAAGTCGGGCCACGCGACGAGGCTGCCGCCGACGAGGCTTGTGTTTCCGGTGGCCAGCCGCGTGTTGGGCTCGATGTCGGGGCGAAGCGCGCCGACCTTGCCGACGTAGACGACGTCGCGGGCGCCGAGCTCGGCCAGGCGCGTGACCACGCGTCCGGCGACGTCGCCCCAGATGCTGTGGAGGAACCCGAGGTAGACCACCCGGCGGCCGTGGATCTGAGCGCGTTGCCAGGCGTAGCCGTGCCCGTAGGTCCACGCTCCGTCGGCAGGGGCAAGGTGCGCCAAGCCCCAGCCGACGATCACGAGGTCGCCATCGAGTTCGAGGTCGAGCTTCGACACCGCCTCGCGGGACAACGTCGGGTCGGGCAACTCGTAGGTGACCGTGTCGGCCCGTTTTCCTGTCATGGAAAGGTAGGTGGCGATGATCAGCGCGTAGTGGTGGACGTAGTCGGCACCGGGGAATGCCTTGACGATGAGGTCACCGCCGTGGGCCTCGGCGGTGGGGCGCTCGAAGTTGAACAGCTTGCCCGTCTTCTCATGTGCGGAGATCACGGCTCCGCGGTCGTAGCCGCCGACAACATGGATGGTTTCCCAGTCGTGGTCCTGGATCAGGTGGTGCACCTTGATCTGCAGGTAGCGCAAAAGGCGGTCCGGAGCCATCGTGTGCCTGTCCACAACGATGGGGGACGTGCGCGACGCCGAGCCGGGGCACGCAGCCGGAACGGTGTTGGCGAGAAGGCTCATCACGCCGCCTCCGGGATTCGCACGCTGCTGCCGGCCGCCTCACGGACGACGGCGATGTTGCGGCGTATCAGGCCGAACCGCTCCTCGGGGATTGGCCCCAGGTCCTCAATCCGCGGGGTCGGGGGCTTCTCGTAGGGACCGTCGGGCAGCATCTCGATGCCCATCGCGCCGAGGATGACCGGGGCGGCGCCGTCGACCGAGGCGATCCATTCGTGCTCGCGCTGTTCGACGAGTTCGAGGTGCCCGGTCCGGCCGAGGCCGAGCAGTCGATAGACGATCCGGTCCTCGACCATGCCGTGGTCTTCCAGGTACCGGGTGGCGGCCCAGCGGGTGCGGCAGAGCAGGTCTTCGGGCGCGGGGCGCCGGGAGGCCGGTAGCGCGATCGCTCCGACGTAGTCGCTGGAAGCGAAGTAGTCGTAGCAGCGCAGCCACTCTTGATCGTCTGCTGCGTGCAGCACGACGCACAGGCGGAACTCGTCGCTGAGGTCGAGGATCTCGCGGGCGGCTTCGTCGCTGGCCTTGATGGTGGCGAGCCCGTCGCGCATGACGTCCGGGAGGATGATCTCGCGGGCGTCCACGATGCGGGCCGCCGCGATCAGGTCGGCGGCCGGCAGGGCGTGGCCGAGATCGAAGACCCCGTTGTCGACAATGATCTCCGCGCCCCGCTGCGCCTCGCGGTGGAAGAACGCGCGATAGGCAGCGTCGGTCAGAACACGCTGGGCCGCCACGTGGTGGACGCTGGCGGGCTCCTGCGCCACGAAGGCGTCCAGGTAGTCGGGCGGGGCGATCGCGGAGAAGTCGATGCTCTTGGCCATCAGGCGACCCTCCACCTGTCCGTGGCGAGGGCGAGGAACTGTTGGGAGAGCACAGGATCACTCTCGAATCGGCCACCGGCCTGCAGTGTGGTGGTACGAGCTGCCTCCATCCGCACGCCCCGCGCGCTCATGCACAGGTGCGTGCCGCGGACCGCGACGGCCACGTCGGAACTGCCGAGCACGACGGCGATCTCGTCGGCTACCTGCCGGGTGAAGCGCTCCTGCACCTGAAGGCGGCCCGCGTACTGCTGTGCGATGCGACCGAACTTCGACAGGCCGATCACCTCGCCGTCCGGTACGTAGCCGACGGCGACGTCGAGGTTCATGGGCAGCAGGTGGTGCTCACACAGCGACCAGACGCTCATGCCGCCGACCACCACCAACTGGCCGCTCAGGTGTTGCTCGGGGAAGGAGGTCGGTGCGGCCGACGGCTCCGGGGAGAAGAAACCGCGCCACCACGCGGCGACCCTGGCTGGTGTGTCCGACAGGCCCTCCCGTTCGGGGTCCTCGCCGATCGCGGCGAGGAGCTGGCCGACAAGATCGGCAACGCGCTCGGTGTCGACCGGGCCCGACGACACCAGGTCCTGGCTTTCGCTGGGAGCAAGCCTGTCGAGAGTGTTGGTCACGGACTTCGCCTCGCTTCCGGGGGCGTGAATGGGTCAAGGACGTCAACGGCGGCGGCTCCTGGTAGCGCCACTGCCCGCAGGCGCGGGGGGCGACATGCCGGGCGCAGCGACAGCGACCGTGAGCGCCGCGATCCAGTGCTCGGTCTGGGAATCGGTGTCACCGCGCTCCGGTCAGGATGTGCAGGCGGGTGGAGACGTTCCATCCACGTTCAGTGGCCGGGCCGTAGAGCGCGTCCATGCCAGCCAGAACCTTCTCCTGGGTGGTGCCTTCCGGCATCACCCACACCGGAGCCAGGCGGTGTTCCTCGACGAGCTGGGCGATCTCATCGAGGTCGCGGTCGGGCTCGGTGACAACGAACTTGAACACCGCGCGGCCTGTCGCGACCAACGCCGAGAGGGCCTCGGGCTTGATTCGGGTGGAGTAGGTCATGCCGGAGTTCGCGAGTTTCGGACTCACCACCCACAGGTCGACCAAAGAGGCGAGTTCCGGTGTGGGTGCGACCGTGCCGTTGGTTTCGACCTGCACCCGCACGTTGGCCAGGCCGCGGGCCAGGGCGGTCATGGCGGGCTGCTGCAACATCGGCTCCCCGCCGGTGATCACCATCATGTCCACGCCGCGCTCACGCACCCATGTCACCAGCTCGGCGACGGGGACTTTGTCGCTGACGTCAGCCGGGTTGTACTTGCTCCAGTCCCAGCTCTCCGGGGTGTCGCAGAAGCCGCACCGGAGGTTGCAGCGGGAGAACCGGACGAACACGCAGCGCTGCCCGGTCCACGGGCCTTCGCCCTGGAACGACTCGAACTTCTCCGTGAGAATCGCGGAACCCTCTACCGGTTCGGCAGCCAAGGTCAGCGTGTTCACGAGGCATCGCCTCGTTCCCACAGGCCGGTGGTGGTCTCCGAGTCGACCCGAACTGATACGAGTCGACCGCGGATCTCCGGCTCGACGTTGTCGACGAACCAACCAGCCAGGTGCGCGACCAGCGCAGGCCCGGCGGCACGTAGCCCCGCGTCGGCGGCAGGGGCCCGGAGGTAAGCCCCGAACGGCTTCACGTCACCGAAATCGGTGATGAACCCAACCTCGTCGAGTCCGTCCGCCCCCAGCACCAGCGTGACGTCGCCGTGGCTGGTCTTGAAAGTCTTCGAGATCGTGACCTCGCCGGTGACGCCGTCACAGCGTGCCGACGTGGTCGCGGTCTCCGAAACAACCATCGCGACCAGCCTGATCGACGTCGAGGATTCAACGTTGTCTCGGAACCAGTCGGCAAGGTGAGCAGCGAGAAGCTCGCTCGTCGGGTGGAAGGTGACCTGCTCGTTGAGCAACCGGTGGTCAAACGTCGCGGTCAGATACTCCCCAAGGGGTGACAGGTCGCCGGGGGCGTCATCGCGCACGAGCGCCGAGGCGGTCACCGTGTAGTTGTGGCCGTGGTTGCGGCTGCACTTGTGGCTGGTCGGCAGCAGCCTCAGCTCGTGGCTGGCGCTGAAGTCGAACGACTGCGAGATGGTGATCTGGCCGTCCGCCACACGCTTCTTGTCAGCGGCCTTCATGTAGCCCTCCTTCGTCGGTCATGCCGAACAGCACTCGGACGACGTGCGCTGGCGGCGAACTGCTCGTGCCGGGCCGGACGACGCAGTGGCGAAAGTCCTGGAGTTGAACCGAGTCGTGACGATCTGTAGTACCTTCTCTGCCGGTGAACCTTACTGCGATATCGGAAAGGCGACAAGGTTGGTGTCTGAGCGTCGAGGGTGGCCTTGCTGCCTTACGACTAAGGTCAACGGCGGGAGCACCTCCCACCACGAGACGCAAGGAGGGCGAGCGATGACCGACGCCGGCCCGTGGACGAGCGTGTCGATGCCGTATGTGAGCGGCCACCGCGGCGACACCTGGGGCACCGAGGCGGCAGAGCACGGCGGCATGGGAACGCAGAAGCTGCTGAGCGTTGACGAGGTGGCCGCCTCGGCGGCGGTGGCCGACATGCTCGGCCTGGCTGCGGGTGAGCCGGTAGTCGCGAGGCGCCGCCTCATGCTGTTCAACGACCACCCGGTCGAACTCGTCGACTCCTACTACCCGGTGAACATCGCTCGAGGCACCAGGCTGGCCGAGCACCGCAAGATCCCCGGCGGTGCCGTCGCTCTCCTGGCCGACCTCGGACATCGGCCGCGCCGCGTACGTGAGGACGTCAGCGCGCGGCTTGCCACGCCGCACGAACGGACCACGCTGGAACTGAACGACCCGTCCTGCGTGCTGCTGCTCGTCCGCCTGCTCCTCGCTGGAGACGAACGGCCTGTCGAAGCCAGCGTGATGACGATGGTGGCCGACGGACGGCGGCTGCGATACGAGCTGACGCCATGACCGCTCTGACGACGTCCGTAGGAGACGGTCTTGCCTCGCGCGCGTGACAGCCGGCCCCGGCACCAGCAGATCGCGGCGGAACTGCGCGATCTCATCATGCGTGGCGAGCTGAGCCCCGGTACACAACTGCCGTCCACTGCGCAGCTCGTGGAGCGGTACGGCGCAGCGAACGCCACCATCCAGCACGCGCTGAAGGCCCTGAAGGACGAAGGCTTCCTCGACAGCCGTGTCGGCAAAGGCGTCTACGTCCGCGACCGGCAGCCGTTTGTCATCGACGCCTCCGCCTACATCTCGCCCGAACCAGGCCGGTTCCGCTACCAGCTGCTCAAGGTCGACAACGTCGTTCCACCGGCAGACGTCGTCGCCGGATTGCAGCTGGCGCCGGGCGCTACCGCGATCGTCCGCACCAGAATCCTCCTCCACGACGACCAGCCCGTGGAGTTGTCCGCGTCCTACTACCCCGCCGAGATCGCCGACAACAGCAGCCTGGCGAAGGCCGCGAAGATCCGCGGCGGCGCGCCGCAAGCCCTTGCCGAGCTCGGCTTCCCTCAGCGGACCTTCGTAGACCGGATTTCGGCACGGTCCCCGACGGTGGAGGAAGCCGAGACGCTGGACCTTCCAGATGGGACTCCGGTGATCCGGCAGTTGCGTGTCATCTACAGCGACAACGAACGCCCCGTTGAAGCCTCGGTCCTCATCAAGGGCGCACACCTGTACGAGCTGTTGTACCGCCAGACCGTAGAGACCGAGTTGGGCTAGTGCCACGATGCCAAGGGTTTCGATTTCAAACACGACAACTGCATTGGTGACGATCTCCTCATCGGTCACGCCCTCGAACTACGACTTGGTCCGAGACCTCAGTGCGGTGCGTCGAACGTCCCCGCCAGCACGTCCACGCGAACGGGAACTCCCCATCGACATGGAGGGTGGTCTCGTCACCCGGCATCTCCGTGGTGCGTTCTGGTGAAGGCGCTTCTAGGTACTTGGGCTGCCGCCGAAGACGGAAACTCGCCAGACCGCAGCGACCTCAGTCAAGTCACGATGATCAACGACGGCCAGAGCGGAGACGCGGCGCCAATGAGGCGGCAATGAGGCGGCGTCCTACTTGACCTGCGGAAACACACTTTTCGTGGCAGTAGTCCGAACGGGTGCTGCTCGCCGAGCGGGTGATCAGCCTTGACCGCTAGCTGGTTATCGTGGCATCGGACCGACGGAGCGAGGTGATGTTCATGGGCGATCGGCGAGAGGCGTTCGCCGCGCGGCGGGAGCTGATGGGCTACACCCAGGAGAGCTTCGGGGCGGCAGTGGGCGTGGAGTTCTCCACCGTCGGACGATGGGAACGGGGTGAGCTGACTCCACAGCCGTATCGCCGCCGTCGTATCGCTAATGCGCTTGGGGTGAGCATCGACGAGTTGGGTGCGTTGCTCGCGCCACCCCGGCAGACCTCTACCGTTGCCGTTGTACTACCCGACCCCGCGGAGGCCGACGACATGAACCGTCGAGACCTGCTCCGCTTGTTCAGCATGACGGGCGCGCTGCTTGCGCTGCCTGCTGACGAGCCAGCTCTCGGCGCTGTCGACCGGCTCGCTGCGGCGGCTCCCACCGGCATGGTTGCCTCGACCGAGGCAGCGGAGTTCGCCCAACTCAACTCCCACCTGTGGCGCGTGTTCGCCCTGTCACCGACGAAGGCGCAGGTACTACCACTGGTGCGGGCCCAGCTCCTGGTACTCACCGGCTCCCTGCGCCGGCCGCAGACATCAGACATTCGACGGCGGCTGTGCAAGCTGACCGCCGACCTGTACCAGCTGGCTGGCGAGATCTTCTTCGACGGCGACGAGTACACCGACGCAGCCCACTGCTACGCCCTGGCGGCGACAGCGGGCAAGGAGGCCGCCGCCTCCGACCTCTGGGCCTGTGCGTTGACCAGGCACGCCTTCATCGCCGTGTATGAGCGCCGGTTTAACGAGGCCGCACCGCTGCTCGAACTGGCCGCCAGCCTGGCCCGCCGAGGCGACCCGGCCCTCTCCACGCGGCAATGGATCGCCGCCGTGCAGGCAGAGACCTACGCCGGTCTCGGCGACCTGGATGCTTGCCAGCGTGCACTCGACACGGCTGCCGAAGTCCAACACCTCCGCGGTCCGGTTCACAACGGCGGTTGGCTCCGGTTCGATGGTTCCCGCCTGTCCGAGGAACGCGGCACCTGCTACGTCACCCTGGGCCGCTACGACCTCGCTGAGGCTGCTCTGACCGATGCGCTGGCCGGCGACCTGACGGCCCGCCGGAAAGCCGGTGTTCTCACCGACCTGGCGATGATCGGAGTGCATCGTCGCGATCCTGATCAGGTCGTGACCTACGTCAACGCCGCCCTGGCCACCGCCCGCCAGACCGGCTCCGGAGTCATCGCACGGAAGCTGCGCGGGCTACAGCCGAACCTGGCTCCGTTGCTAACCGACCAGCAGATTCAGCGACTCGACGCGGAGATCACCAAACTCCCTGGCAACCGCGCCGCATGATGGAGGACAGCAGGATGCAGAACGACCGTGGCCGCGTGTTCCGCGAGGCGTGGATCGCAGGTGTCATCAAGCATTACCCCGGAGAGCCCAAGCCCGGCTACATCACTCCGTGGGACGAGACCCCGGACTGGGAACGCGACGCCGCGACCGCCGTGTACGACCAGGTCCTCGCCTTCATCAAGGCCACTGACGGCGCCACCGCCAAGCTCACTTCGGACCAGAAAGGCCGCTTCGTCGCGCTGTGCTGGATCGGCCAGATCTACAAGCACTTCCCCGACCCGAAGCCGTCCTACGTCGCGGACTGGGACGCATTGCCGGACTGGCAGAAGGCGACGGATACCGACATTTTCGAGCGCATCGAACAAGACCTCTAAAGGTGCGGACATATCCGCGCAGGGTGTTGGAGGCAGCGGGTAAGAGGGCAGGTGTATCAACCGCAGGGGCCGTGCTGATCCGTGATGGCGCGAACGTCCTCTACCAGCTGGCGGGCGATGTCGTCGCTCGGGTCGGTCCGCCGGGGTCTTGGGTCGTCGCTGCTCGCCAGGTCCAGGCGTCACAGTGGCTGGCCGAGGGCGGAATCCCCGTCGTGCGCGCGCTCGACCACATCAACCAGCCTACGATGGTCGAGGATCGGCCAGTCACCTGGTGGGCGAGGCTGCCTGATCACCGCCATGCCACGCCAGCTGAACTGGGCACGGTACTGGCACGACTTCACGCCTTGGACGTTCCTGAATTACTTCCCAGCACGGTTGTCGACCCCTTTGAAGGCTTGCGAGAGGCAATCGACTTTGGAACGGCGGTATCCGAGAATGACCGCACGTGGCTTCGAGACCTCTTGGACCGCTTGCGCACCGAGTACGCGGAGTTGGTTCCTGGATTGACTCGGTGCGTCATCCACGGTGATGCCTGGCAGGGCAACGTTGTCGTTCCGAATACAGGTGGCGATGCCATCTTGCTGGACCTCGACCACATCGGAGTCGGACCTCGCGAATGGGACTGGTCTCCTTGGCCGTCGACTACACCGACTTCGCCAGGATCACGAAGTCGGACTATCAGGCTTTCGTGCGCGCATACGGAGGCTTCGACATGACCACTTGGTCCGGCTACCGCACAATGGCCACAGCCAGAGAACTGCGATGGACCGCCTTCGTTCTCGGCAAAGCCACGACCGACCAAAAAGCGGCGGAAGAGGCACAGCATCGAGTCGCCTGCTTGCGGGGCGAGATCGACCGGCCCTGGTCGTGGTCAGCCTTCTAGGTGCGAACCAACCGACCCACCAAGATCGTCATTCACCGGAGCAGGACTCGTCCGGTCGACGGTCCCCGGACGGTCGAGTACATCGCGATGTGCCTTTTCCGTGCCTGACCATGATCGGAACCGCCACAGGCTTGGCCCCGTCTGGGTGATGCATTATGGCCTCTGACCTGCTCGGATCGTGTCCTCGCTATGGTGATGATCCAACCTGGGGGTGACTGGAATGGCGGACCGGCGAGAGCGGCTTGCGGGGCGGCGGGAAGCGTTGGGGTTCACCCAGGAGTCGTTCGCCCGTGAGATCGGCGTCGAGCTGTCCACGGTCGGTCGATGGGAACGAGGGACACAGGATCCTCAACCGTGGATGCGCCCCAAGATCGCGAAGGCGCTGAAGGTATCGGTCGACGAGCTCGCCGCCCTCCTGTCCGGAGAGGCGTTGCGGTCTGCCGATCCGGTTGATGCGAGCAACGCACTTGGTCCTGAGATCGCCGAACATGTCCGTCAGAGCCAGGCGGAGTGGCTTCGGGTCCGTCGCGCTGCGGGCGTGCGGGGGCGGGAACTGGCGGAACTGGCCGCGTGGCTGTACCCGGTCAGCAAACGTGCACCCGGCGGCCATGTATTGACCGGTCCGGGCTGGCTGTTGGACACGCCCGTGGAGTTGGACTCGGTGCGGCTGAAGTTCTCCGAGGCCGAGCGTCCGGTGTCGAAGCTAGAGCCGGTGGACCACGTTTTGCCGCTCACCGCTCGCGGTGAGCGCTATGCCGGCTACAGCCGGGCCGTGCGGGACCTCGTACGGCCTCGGCTGCTGGAGAACCGACTCAGCTACCGGCTGCTGGAGGTGTCCCAGCGCGATGGGCTGGAGCTGACGTTTGGGACCACCACGTTCTTCGAGGTGTTCGACATCAAGGAGTGTCTCGCTCACGAGTTCAAGGCCGCCTGGCTGGCATCGGGTGGGTCGGTTCCAGACTGGAGCGCACTGCCGCTGCGCTCGACGATTGGCGACCCGTTCGACCCCTCCCGGATGTTGATGTCACCTGGCATCAGCACTCTGACGATCCGCAAGGACCGGCGGGGTGAGCACCGGTTCATGATGCACCAGCGCGACGGCCGCGCCGTCGCCGACGGCGGCGGCATGTGCACCGTCATGCCCTCCGGAGAGTTCCAGCCCTCATCGCTCGCCGCGGTCGACGTGCACAATGACTTCTCCCTGTGGCGCAACATCATGCGCGAATATTCCGAGGAGTTCCTCGGCAACCCCGAACACGACGGGGCCGGAGCTGGCTCCATCAACTACGCCGAGCAGGAGCCGTTCCGCTCTTTCGAGCGGGCTCGCGCCGACGGCCGATTTCGGCTATGGCACTACGGCTTGGTGATGGACGCCCTCACCCTGGGCGCGAGCCAGCGGACCGTCGCTGTGGTCGACGACGAAGTCTTCGACCGATTGTTCACCGGGTTGGTGGCGACGAACGACGAGGGGCACGTCGTCGGTGAGGGCGGCCGGACCGACATGCCGTTCACCAGTGAGGCGATCGACCGGCTCGAACCCCGTCTGTCAGCCAGTTCTTTGACATTGCTGCGTCTCGCATGGCGGGATCGTCAGCATCTACTCGGACCATGAAGCGAGCAAGTCCGCTTCGAGGGCTCACAAAGTAACGCAGCTTTACTTTGCGAACTCAGCCCGCGAGTGTCTTGAATGCTTCCCACACTGCATTGCCTGAAGCGCCAATGGCAAGAGCGCCAGCCAGTTTAAGAACGGACCGGACAGCCACTCGGAAACCGGCCCCTCTACCTTCCGGAGACGTGACTGCCTCCTCCAAGACTTCAAGCGAATCGTCCAGTTCGCGGGATTGCTCGACCGACAGGTCGAGGTCCTCACGTCCTGCTTTGACCATCTCGACTACCTTGGCGACGACCTCCGAAATATCACCGGGCGCAGCGACGGTTGTGGTGGCCTGCGCGTGAGGACCGGCCGCGAAGGATGAACCGTTCACAGTGGATCGCGAAATATTGATCACCTGACGGCTTGAAGCTTGTTCGACCGGCATCGCATCCTTCAACACCTCGACCCCTTGGTGGCGCCGCTCTGCGTACCACCACGTCCTGCCAGCGCCGCTGATGCGGCCGTTGGACATGAGGCCCCACCTGGCGGCGGTGTCCCAGGCAAGCTTAGCCGCCTCGTCGTCATGGCCGATCGTCAAGAGCTTTCGAGCGAAGTCGACAGCCGGGCGGCGGTAGTGACAACCGGTGTCCTGCTCCATGAGCAGCGAGATCAGGTCGACCAAGGCTCGGCCAGCTTTGCAGTCCCCGTCGAAGTCGCACCCACGTCCAGAATTTTCCTCAATCCAGAGCTTGTCTGAGGAGCGCTTATCGAGCACGACGCCGGTATGCAGCGCTATCTGGACTGGAGCGCCGTCACGTCCGAAATGTTGAAACGTTGCGACGACATGACCGACGTTTACTCCGGGAGGCGGTCCTTGCCGGGAAAGGGTCTGCGCGTACGCGTAGTCGTAGCTCGGCTTGCATGGGTCGCGGTGGTGTTGAATCGCTTTCGCCGAGTCGAAAAAAGTGACGTAGTCGCCAGCTCGAATACCGTCAGCGTACTTTGAGACTGGTGAGTAGCTCCGACGACCGTACTCGACGGGGAGCTCGGACGGCACGTACGGCGTTCGAGGGCGGCGGGCAGGCAGGAATCGTGGCCAGGAGCGAGCATCCTGCCTGGCCTGCTCCGCGGCGGCCTCCTTTTCGGCCGCCGCTTGAGCGTCTTTGACTCGGAGGTGCTCACTCTGCGTTTCGCACGCAAGCACCGCCGCAGAGATGCGTGATCCACCCCTTGTTGCCGTCACCCGAACAAACACCTCGAACTGGTCACCGGTCGTTGCTGGCGGCGTGACGCAAGACCCGCGCCGTCCGGCTCACAGTACCGGGGGCTCGCAGGATCCTCCCCTTGGCGAGGCCGTTTACGCGGCGAGCTGCCCTACAGAGCGATGGCTGCGGGGAGGCGTCCGAGGACGGGTAGTGGGACGAAGTTCTCGGCGTGCGAAACGCCGATGCGTGCGCCCCACAGCCGGGCGAGGTTCTCGGCCATCGGCGCGAAGTGTTCGGCGATGGGCTGGGAGGCGTGCGCGGCCAGCGCGTGTTGCTTGGTGGCCCAGGTGGTGGTGATGTCGACGGTGGTGTGGGCGGGAACGGGGCCGTCGAGGGTGAGGCTGTTGTAGGTGTCGGTGGTGTAGACCCGGCGAGGGTGTCCGGTGGCGATGACGACCTCGGGAAGTGCCTCCAGCACGGCTTCGGCGATGCGTCGGTGGTCGGGGTGCACATCGCGCAGCGGGTGGGTGAGGACGACCTCGGGGCGGGTATCCAGCAGCAGTTCGCGTACGGCCGCCACGGTGGGCTCGTTGATCTGGTGGAGTCCGGCGCCGAGTGCGGCGGCCCCGGCGGCGGCCTCGCTGGCGCGGGGCTCGGGGTGGCGTGGGACGGCGATGGTGACGTCGGTTCCAGCGGCGGTGCAGAGGGCGAGCGTGCCGCCTGCCCAGAGTTCGGCGTCGTCGGGATGCGCCATCACGGTCAACACCGAGCCGGGCGGGATGAACGCCGTCGCGGTCACCCGAGTCACCACAGCCCGAGCTTGTCGATGACCTCGGCGGGGGTGGGTAGCGCCCGGCTGCTGCGGCCGGCGGGGAGCAGGGGCAGGGCGAGGTCGGTGCGCATCCTGATCAGGTCGCGCCAGCCGAGGACCTGGTCCCAGGCTTCGAGGACGGCCGCGCCCTTGGTGCCGGTGAGCCGTCCGGCGTCGGCGAGCTGGTCGAGGGTGAGACCGCCGGCCAGGAGCTTGGCGGCGGTGCCCGTCCCGACGCCGCGCACGCCTGGGATGTTGTCGGCCGGGTCGCCGGTGAGGGCCCGGAAGTCCGCCCACTGGGCCGGCTGGACCTGGTAGCGGTCGAACACGGTGTCAGGCTCGATGTGGCGATGCCCTCGCTTCATGGCGGTGTTGAGCACCCGGACGCGGCCGTCGATGAGCTGGTAGAAGTCGCGGTCACCGGACATGATCCACACCCGGCGCTCGGGGGCGTCGCGGCGAACGTGGGTGACGAGGGTAGCGATCACGTCGTCGGCTTCGGCCGTGTCGATCTCGATCCACGCCAGCTCGTAGGCGGTCAGCGCTTCCTGCACGTGCGGGATGGCGCGGATGGGTTTGAGCGCGGCTTCGTCGAGGACGCGGTTGGCCTTGTAGTCGCTGTCGGTGGCTTGGCGTTCGGCCGCGCCGTGCTGGCCGTCGAAGACCACGATCACCTCGGGCGGCGCGGTGAACTCTTCGCGGATGGCTACGCGCAGTAGCGCGAAGAAGGCGAACTCGGCGGTCAGGTCGCGGGTCTTGTCGCGCGAGTGGATCGCGGCGGGGAAGCCGAAGGCTCCGCGCCAGAGCAGGTTGTGGCCGTCGACCAGCAGAAGTGGGACGTCGTTCATCACCGCACCGCCTTGAGGAAGTCATGGGCGACTGTGGTGGGCAGATAGTCCCGCGAGCGGTAGTACGCAGCCCGTGATAGCGCTGCGTAGCGTACCGGATCGTCGAGGAGGACTTCGGCAGCACCCCACAGCCCAAATTCGCCGTGTGCGCGGGGCACCACGATCCCGCCCGCTCCCTCTCCGGTGCCGATGAGGACGGGCAGGTTGTCCACGTCGAAGGCAATGACGGGGGTGCCGACGCTCATGGCCTCCAGGGCGACGAGCCCGAAGGTCTCCTTGGTCGAGGGCACGATGACCACGGCGGCGTCGGCCAACCACGACTGCACCTGATCCCAGGGCAGACCGCTGTCACGGATGTTGCCCATGAGCAGGTGGACGGCGGCGTGGGCGCAGTGACGGTACTCGGCGGCTTGTGCGCCGGCGGCGTGCTCGAACCCGGCCTCGGCGAGGACGACCTCAATGCCGCGGTCGACGAGACGGCCGGCGTCGAGCAGGGCGCGGACGTTCTTCTCCGGGCCGAGCCGGGCCAGCACCCGTACCGGGCCGCCCCGCCGAAGCACCTCACGCTGGCGGTCGTCCGGCGCGCCGTGGTCGACGAGCAGGGCGTTGGGCACGGTTTGCCAGCAGGTGCTGTCGTAGCCCCGGTCGTGGGCTTGGCCGAGGACCGTGGTCGACGGCGCGACCACCACGTCGGCGCGTTCCAAGGCGGGCACGAGGTCCTGGTCGTGGCCGACGACGTGCATCGCCAGCACCGTCCGCACCCCGTCGCACGCTGGGGCAAGGCGTCCGAGTCCCCACAGGGCGTCGACGTAGACAGCGACGTCGACGCGGTGGCGGCGGTAGAGGGCGCGCAGGTCGGCGGCGATGATCTCGTCCTGGCCGTGGGTGCTGATCGCCTCGCGCAGTTCATCGTCGTCGGCGGGGAAGGTGACCCCGACCGAGCCGAGCACCACCAGGTCCTCGTCCATCCCCTCGTCCGTGGTGTGATCGGGTTCAGTGGCGGTGATGATCAGCGCCCGGTGTCCGAGCTGGCGCAGGCCGTGGGCGAGGGCGGCGGTGGCGCGTTCCATCCCGGCCGGGGCGTCGTGGGCGTAGGAGGCCAGGACGAACGCGACGGTCAGCGGTTTGCTGGTGTCAGGCATGGCTGGTCACCTGCTCCGGGATGGGTATGTCGGTGGTTGGCTGGTCGGGGCGCTTCTCCCAGGGAAAGCTGACCCAGTCCGACACTGTCCACACCGAGTAGTCCGGGCAGGTCTCCGCCCCGGTGTTCAGGCACAACGTCGCGGTGATCACGCGGGCGTCCGGGGCGAGGACCGGGGTGAGGACGTTGCGGAGTTTGTGCAGGGTGGCGCCGCTGCCGCAGATGTCGTCGACCACGAGGATGGTCCCGTCGAGCTTGCGGCGGCCGAGGTTGCGGCGGAAGGCGTCGAAGTCGACGGTGACCCTGCCGGTGGCCTGCCGGTACAGGCCGTCGTCGGCGTTGTGCCGGGCCTGGACGCTCCGGGGTTTCACGCCGAGTCGGCCGGCGAGGATGCGGGCGGGGGCGACGCCGCCGTTGGCGATGCCGATGACGTGGTCGACCTTCGGGTGGTCGCGGCTGATGGCGGCGAACAGCAGCAGGCAGGCGTCGCTCAGGGCCTCGGGGGTGACCCGCCAGATACGCTGGTGCTCGAACACGCGCTGTGCGGTGCGGGTCATGCCGAACCGTCCCGTCCGGTCACGGCCAGGCTGACCGGCCCGGTCAGCGGGCGCAGGGCGGCGATGGCGGTGGTGTCCGGCGTGTTGCGCCAGACCTGCCCGTCGGCGCGCACAACGGTGAACCCGGCGGCGTCGGCGCGGGTGCGCAGCCGCACCGGAACCGAGGCCGTGCCGAGCGCGGCGACCAGATGGTGGGCCTCCTCGTCCGGCATCTGTTCGGTGTCGGCGAGCGGGGCACCTTCACCGAAGGGCAGGTATTGCAGGACGGTCAGGCCGTGGACGCCGAGGCGGTCGGCCAGCTCGACCAGCGCGGGTAGTCCGGCCGCGGTGGAGCGCATGAGCACGGTCTGGATCTGGGTCGGGATGCCGTAGGCGAGGGCGGCGCGGATGCCGGAGACGGCCTTGGCGAAGCTGCCCTCGCCGCGCCACCGGTCGTGACGCTCGGGGTCGGGACCGTCGAGGCTGACCCGGATCGCGTCCACCCGGCGGGCGAGGGCTTCGACACGGCGGGGCAGGTGGGTGCCGTTGGTGGTGACGCTAACCGTGCAGCCGCCGTCGACCAGCACGGCGAGCAGGGTGGGCAGGTCACGGATGAGCAGCGGTTCGCCGCCGGAGACGTCCACGCCGAGCACACCGGAAGAGGCGATCCTGGCGGCGACCTCGGCGCGCTCGCCGCGGCCGAGCTCGGGCACGGACTTGTCGTCCAGGCACTGCGGGCAGGCCAGGTTGCAGCGCACGATGGGCGACCAGCACACGCTCACCGGCATCACGTCGCCCAGCTCACCGGGGTGGACTTCCGGTAGCGCGGTGATGGCCTCGTGGGTCAGGGCGGTGCGTCCGGTGAGGATCGGCTCGCCGGTCCGGTGGGTCAGGCCGGTGAGCGGGTCGTAGACGACACCGATCCCGCCGCGCGTGCCGGAGCCGACTATCCGGCGTGCCGAGGCTCGGCCGGTGGTCGTGGTTGTCGTGATCATGGGCGTCCCTCGCAGTGGGTGAGCAGCTCGGACATAGATGCGGTGAAGGCGTTGGTGCGGCCTCGCGGCGCGGGCGACTCCAGCAGCTCGCGGTAGCGGGCCAGCGTGCGCGGCCAGCCGGCGAGCTTGTGCTGCCACTGCTCGGCTGCATCGGGTGGGTCGAGGTGGAACCCGACGGCCTGGCGCAGCGGGATGACCAGAAGCCCGGCGGCGATCAGGCACGCGCCGAGGTAGGTGTCCTCCATGCCCCACCCGAGGCGGCCGAACTCCGGGTCGAAGGCGCCGACGTCCAGCACGGCGGCGCGCGGTACGGCGACCAGGGCGGTGACGACCATGCGGGGCAGGTCCCAGTCGAAGTAGGACTGCCCGTACCCGAGGTCGACGAAGTCGTGGGTGTCATCGAGCGGGCGGCCGTCCAGTGCTTCGGGCAGCGTGATCCCGCTGTAGGGCAACGTGACGTTCGGCGGTGGACGCCACACGACCCGGTGGTCGGCGGCGAGGTTCGGGATGCGGCCCAGGATGGCCGGGTCCTGCGAGTGCACCTCGTAGCGCAGGTTGTGGCGGAAGCCGACCAGCACGCTGGTGTCGGTGGCGCGGGTGGCGACGTCGGTGATCACGTGCGAGGGGATCACCATGTCGCCGTCGAGGTAGAGCACGGTCTGCCCTTTGGCGAGGGCGGTGCCGACGTTGCGGGCGGTGGCCGCGCCCATCCGCTGCGGCAGTCGCACCAGTCGGTCGACCACCCGGTGCCGAGCGGCGACGTGGGCGGTGTCGTCGGTGCTGGCGTCGTCGACGACGATGACCTCGAACTCGTACTGGTGGTGTTGGGCGTCCAGGGCGTCGAGCACGGTCGCCAGGCAGTAGCCGACCTGGTGGGCGGGGATGACCACCGAGACGGTGCGTGCGGACGCCAGCCAGCAGTCCGACGGGGTGGGCTGGTGCCAGCCGACCCCGTCGGCGAGGGCCTCCCAGGCATGGGTGCTGGAGCTGTGGTTGTTGCCGTGCCGCAGCAACTCCTCCCGCAGCAGCAGCGGGCCGGGGTCGAACTCGGAAGTGGTCACAGCCAGCCCCACCCCGACAACACGGCGCTCGTCCCAGTCCAGTCGAGGGGGTTGGGCAGCAACGTCAAGGTCAGCGGCGGCGCGTGGTCGAACAGGCACTCGGCGGCGGCCAGGTACAGCGGCTCCAGCACCACCAGCACGTGCCGCAACCCCTCGGCCCGCAGGTCGGTGGTCAGGCGCTCGGCTACGCGAGCCTGGAGTGCTTGCGCTTCGCCGCGGGTGCGGAGCTTGCGCTCGTAGGTACCCACGAGGTCGTCGGGGTGCAGCAGGCCGTGTGCGCCGGACAGGATGCGCAACCGTGCCCGATGCTCGGCTGAGAGGTGGTCGCGCAGGCGGGGCGTGAGCGCGCCCTGATACAGCTCCAGCGCCGGGACCGGGGTCGTGGTGACCAGCTTCTCCCGGCTGCAGGAGACGATGATCAGTCCCTGCTCGGGCTCGAGCCTGCTGGTGGGAGTCATGGCTGGCGCACCACACGCATCCCGATGCCCGGCGAGGCCAGCTCGGCGGGCGCGGCGTTGAGGAAGGTGGTGCGCGCGTACAGCGCGGGCGAGGCGTAGGAGCCGCCGCGCAGCGTGACGCCGCCGCCCATCGTGGCGCGGGCGGTCCACTCCCAGACGTTGCCCGCCACGTCCAGCAGCCCCTCCGAAGTCGCCCCGTCCGGGTGGGCGTCGACCGGGCAGGTAGTGCCGAGGTTGGAATCGCGCAGGTTCGCCAACTCGGGCGTCCAGTCCTGATCGCCCCACGGCCAGCGCCGCCGGGCGGGGCCGCCCGCCATCCACTCCCACTCCGCCGAGGTCGGCAGCCGCCCACCCAGGGCGCGGGCGATCTCGGTGGCCTCGGCATGGGTCATCCCGGTGACCGGGTGCAGCCCGCTGTCACCACCGCGCTCACCGCGCAGTTGGGCACAAGTGATCGGGGTGCGCGTCCACAGCAGCGTGCCGACCTCGACCGGCCGGGCATCGTCGCCGAACCGGCAGGTTCCTCCGGGTACCTCGACCCACTCGATCTTCATGGTGGTCAGCCCCCGATCAGGAACAGGTCTTCGACGTTGGCGCGCGTCCGCACGCGGCTCTTGGATCCGTTGGGACGCAACCCGAATCGGGCTAGGGCCTCGGCGATGACGGTGAAGGCGGCGTGGGCCTCGGTCTCGTCGGCGGCGAAGGCGGCGTAGTTGTCGGCGAACCGCACCACCCGCAGCCCGCCCAGCAGGGCGTCGGAACGGGACAGGCGCAGGTTGATCAGCAGCGGCGCGAGCCCGGAACCCGGCGCCATCGGGTACGGCATCGCGGCCAGCGCGGTGCGCACCTGGTCGAGGAAGGTGCCGTCGTGGACGTGCTGGGCGCACCAGTCGACGACCTGCTCGACCGTGGCGTCCTCGGACACCGAGGCCACGTCGACGTCGGCGACCGCGCGCAAGCCGGCCGCGACGTGAGCCGCGGCGTGGCGCAGCGCGGTGATGCGGTTGCGGCGAGGCCGGTAGCCGGACACCCAGTCGGCCAGCACCTGCGTCTCCAGGATCGGCTCGATCGCGTTGCGCAGCGCGCGGTGCACCAGCCGGTCGATCATCGTGGGCACGCACACCGTCATCGGCTTGCCGGTGTAGGTCGGGAACGGCACCTCCCGCACCGGGCCTGGCTGCCAGGTGCCCTCGGCCAACTGCTCGGCCAGTCGGGGCAGCAGTTCGGAGGCACGTCGCCGCAACTCCGCGAGCGTCATCCGGTCCGCACCAGGTGCCGAGGTTCGCCGTCCGCACTGCCGCAACGCGGTCCGCAGGTGCTTCTCGTCCAGCAACGACATCAGTGAGTGCGCTTGCATGACAGGGGTTGGTGGCACGGCACGCGGGTGCGCTAGGGTCGGGCCCGCTTGAGCGGCAGGCACGCTCCCTTGATCACCGAGACCAGGCTCGCAACCCAACACGCGCGAGCTGTGAACGAGGGAAAGACGGCCCCGCTCAGGCCCGAGGCTTGCGGGCTTCGCGTCCACGATTCTCACGCTCCTTCACGCGGCCCGGTACACGGTGGGGTCGGCGATGCCGTTGTCGCGGAAGGCTTCTTGGCGTTCGGTGCACGTTCCGCAGGTGCCGCAGTGCACCTCCCGGCCCCGGTAGCAGGACCACGTGCGGGCGAACGGGACCGCCAGCGCCTCGCCGACGCGCACGATGTCGGTCTTCGTCAGCGTCAGAAAAGGGGCAAGCACCTGGAACCCCGGCACCAGCAGACCCTCGTTGGCCGCCTGCACGCTGCGGGCGAACCGCTCCACGAACTCCGGCCGGCAATCGGGGTAGATGGTGTGGTCACCGGCGTGCGCGCCGAAGGCGACCGCGTCCGCGCGCACCGCGATAGCGACCGCCACAGCGATGTCGAGCATGATCGCGTTGCGGTTGGGCACCACCGTGGCTGCCATCGACTCGTCGGTGTAGTGCCCGTCGGGCACCGCCACCGAGGTATCGGTCAACGCCGAACCAGTCAGCAGCGCGCCCAAGCTGGTCAGGTCGATGATCCGGTGCGGGCTCAGCAGCAGCCGTGCGATCTCGGCGGCGTGATCGAGTTCGACGCGGTGGCGCTGCCCGTAGTCGAACGAGACCAGCGTCAGGCGGCTGTGGCGGGCGGCCAGCCAGTAGGCCAGCACGGTGGAATCCAGGCCACCGGACGCGATGACGATCGCGTGTTCGGGGTGGCGGTGCTCGGGGTGGTCGATCGTCATGGCCGGTCACCACGTCCGCGTGAAGGTACGCCGAACCGCGCCGACAACGGCTCCCCAACTCGGGAGTTCCTCGCCCGCCTCGGGGCGCTGCAACCAGCGCAGGCCGCCCTCGGTCGTGCCGAACGCGGGCAGCGTGACCGTGTCGCCCGGCTTGTACCACCCGACCTGGGCGGCCATGAGGTCGTCGACGGTCGACTGGCGCATGGGCGTGCGCGGCTGGGTCAGGAAGACCCAGTCGACCGCCTTCTTGCCGGGCACGACGATGATCGGCGCGCGCATCATCGCCCGGACGAGCTCGTGGTTCACCTCGCCGCCGAACCCGGCCCGCATCACCAGCGCGTCGATCGTCTCGCCCAGGCGCAGCCGGACTTCGCCGGTTTCCGAGTCGATCGTCGTCGGCCAGCTCAGCAGGTTGGTGTAGTACCGCCGGAGCACGCTCGGCGCGATGTCGTCGTCATGCTGCCGGGTGTCGGTCGCGGTTGCTGTGGTCATGGAAAGGCTCCCGTCGTGCAGGGGTTGGTGCGGCGGAGCCGAGGCGCCTCAAAGGGAAAACCCCGGCCCCGCCGTGATCGAGGACGCGGCACTTCATGGCCGCACGGATCGCGCTGATCAACAGTCGGCGCGAGTTCGCGAATCAGGGACGTCGGACATTGCTCCGACCCCGTACCGGCCGACCTGATGTGGAGCGCGCGGTCGTTGGCCGGTTGTCGAGACGGCTCACGCGGCTTCGCTTTCCCTGATGAAGCCCAAGCCGTGCGTGCCGACCGTCTTCAGCGCGTGCGACAACACCGGTGACGGCGGCTGCTTCGGCTGACGCCAATGCCTGCCGACGTAGGGCGACACGGCCAGGCTGTGTCTGCCGGAGGCGGCCTCGGAGCGTCGTTGCCGGAAAGCCCGCAACAGCAGGCAACTGACGAACACCACGGCGGCGATCGCCGTGAGGACGGGAGCCAACGAGATCACGCGGCCCCACCTCGCAGGGCGGGGATCGCGGCGGAACCAGGTATCGGGGTCGTGGTTCCGCCGCGATATGACGGTGAAGCAGGGCGCCCCGCGACGGCTGGGGGTCCACCGTCGCCGTACTGCTTCACCGTGCTCGCTGTGCCGATCTCCTCGGAGAGGCCAGTCCCACCGGGGGCAGGGGTGGCGGCCACCTCAACGGCCGTGGCGATAACGGAGCGGAACTGCTCGGTCTCAGCGACGTCGAGCCTGGCCACCTCACCTGGGGGTGCCATCACTACGACGTCCGAGCCACGCACGAGCACCGTCAAGCTCCGAGGGCGGCCGGCGATATCCCGGCACGTCACCGCCCAAGGTCCGCGGTCGTTCATCGTGCGTCACCGCCTCGTGCGGTGGTCCAACTCCGTACCCACACCGGCTGCACGAGAAAACGCGGCACAGCGAGCTTTGTTTGTGGGCATCGCGAAACCGGAGGTTCCGCGAATCGCTGGAAGAGTGTCATCATCTACTCCGTAACTCAGCGAGTCCCGATTTACTTTTGTCCCGAACTTCTGCTACTCCCATAGCGTCGAGCGTTTAGTTGTTCACCGGTCGAACCGGAGGGGCGGGGTAACGGTGCTGGTAGAACCACTGTTAACCCGCCAACGCAGCTAAACGTCCGCCGCGCGGCGCGAACCAGAGCGGGGACGCAGCGGCGATGGGGCGTCCACGGGGCGGCAGGGCACGTGACCTGCGGATTTCCCAATCGGGCACGCTTGTGCCAAACGGGTGAACCCGCGTAATACTCTGGGTACCGGCGGCAGAATCGCGAGACACGACGGGGCGACTTGTGATAGCCGCAGGCAGCGTTGAACTGCACGGACAGGCGCACTCCGGAAGCTGACTCACTCCGGCTGGTCAAGATCCTCTAAGGTTCTGGGGTTCCGTTGCGCGGGTCGGCCTTGACCTGCGCAAACGACAGCGGGACGATCCTGGGGCCACCGACGCGGAGGGAGCGGTATGGCTGTGCGGCGACAGAGCCTCGCGGAGCGTCGCGAAGCCTTGGGGTACACGCAAGAGGCACTCGCCAGCACGATGGGCGTCGATCGATCCACGGTCGCACGCTGGGAGCGAGGCGTTCAGAAGCCACAGCCCTGGATGCGACCGAACCTGGCGAAGGCGCTCCAGTTGACACCCGACCGCCTCGTCGCACTTCTGGATGGAACAGCTCCACTTCACGCGGACCTATTGACGGCTGCGCCCGGAGACCCAGCGGGGTTGAGTCACCTCGACGGCCAGCAAGTCGTCGACAGCATCTTTGCGACGGCTCAACAGTGGCAAGTCGCCGACCGTAGAGTCGGCGGCGGTGCCTTGTATCCGTCAGTCACCCAATACCTGACCCGCGAAATAGCGCCACAATTGGTTTCGCCCACATTCGGCGTCTCCGTTCCTCGACTGTTCGCCGCCGCCGCGTCGATCACCGAGATTGCCGGATGGATGGCACACGACAGTGGGCAAGACGGTAGCGCGCGAGGGTATTTCGATCGCGCCTTCCGACTAGCGTTGGCCGGGAACGATCGGGCACTGGCCGCGAACGCCTGTGCCTCAATGGCGCATCTGGCAATCGAGCTGCGGCAACCGCACGACGCCTTGCGCATCGCCGCTGAAGGGCTTGGGCAAGCCACAGCGGCCTACGGCACCTCACGTCTGATCGCTCGACTCCACGCCATGCGTGCTCGCGGGCTTGCCCTCGTCGGCGATCGGGCCGGGTGCTGCAACGCGCTGGAAGACGCCGAGCGCGTCCTGGGCAAGGTTCACGGAGAACAACCCGCTCAATGGGTCGCAGGGTTTGACGAGGCGTCGTTGGCCAGCGAGGCCGCGCTGTGCTTCCTGCAACTGACGGAACTCGGCGAAGCCGAACGGTGCGCTCGGGAAGTCATCCGCCTGCGGTCGGGAGACCGCGTTCGAAGCCGCACCTTCGCCCAACTCACCCTCGCCAACGTCCTGGTGCACGCAGGCCGGGTCGACGAAGCGGCAGCAATCGGCCACGAAGCCTGTGACACGACCGCCTCCTTGCACTCGGCGAGGGTGGTGCATCAACTCCGAGCCCTCGGTGGCGTGTTGAGCCTGGCACCGAAGACGAGCCGGGTTTCCTCATTCCTCGCCGCGCTGGCCGGTCTGTCGGCCGCCTCCGGCGAAGTCAACAGTGCGGCGTCGTCGTGGCCGGTATGACCGACGACGAGGCGTGCTTCGCCTACCTCGCGGAGGGCAATGCCAAGCAGGCGCGCAAGCGCGTAGCCGCCGACCTTCTGATCCGGGACGAAGACGGGCGGGTTCTACTGGTCAACCCCACCTATAAGGACAACTGGGATCTCCCCGGCGGCATGGTGGAGAGCAACGAACCGCCGCGAACGGCAGGCGCCCGCGAGCTCGCCGAGGAGCTCGGTCTCACCGTCACCGCCGGCCGTATCCTGGTGCTGGACTGGGTTGGACCTCACGGACCGTGGGACGACCAGCTGATGTTCATCTTCGACGGCGGGACGTTGTCACCCGCGCAGGTGAAGACCATCCGAATCTCCGATCCGGAGATCGCCGAGTTCGTCTTCGTCGAGCCCGCGGAGGCGACGAGCATGCTGCGGCCCGACATGGCGCAGCGCCTGGCTCGAGCCTTAGACGCCCTCGCGACGGGCGTCACGTACTACTCGGAGTGAATGAGCTGGCGACCAGCACGCTCATGTTCGCTAAGAGCCGGTCGCGCTCAACACAACGGTTGCCACGGCACCCAGCGCGAGGAAGGGGCCGAGCGGCATCGGGTCGTCCCGTTCGGCACGGCCGGTCGTCCTGAGCGCGACCCGAACAACTGCTGCGAGCAGCCATCCCAGAAACGTCCCAGTGAACAGCGCCGTCCAGCTCCACCAGCCGAGCGCGAGCCCCAGGAGGCCGGCGAGCTTGACGTCGCCAGCACCGAGCCCGCCGACCGCGAGTGCGAGGCCGAGGTAGGCCGCGGCGAGGACGACCATGCTGGCCACCGACCGCAGCAGGTTGTCGTAGTTCGCGTGAAGCACGGCGTCCACGCCGAAGGCGACGGCAAGCACCAGGTAGCTCGGCAGCACCACCACGCCGGGAAGGCGCTGCTCGGCCAGGTCCACCATCGCGAGCGGGACCAGCACGGCCGCCAGGTAGCTGTAGGCCAGCAAGGCGACGCTCCAGTCCATCCGCCAGGCCAGCGCTGTGAACAACAGGCCGGTGAGCGCTGCTGCCGCTATCCAGCTCCAGCGGCTGAGACTCCGGTAGTGCAGCAGCTTTCGAGTCAGCAGTCCGAGCGCGCTTCCAACCAACACGCCGAGCGCGGTCCACGAAATGATCAATGTTGGTGAGGTCAAGCGCCCTCACCTCTTATCACCCTTCGTAGCAACATCGACACATCTTTCGCCCCCAAAAGGCCGCACCCTTCGCTCTAAGTGTTACCTCGCGACGGCCCGCAGAGTGACCGAAGTAGACCGATCGAGTGAATCTTCGTGAGTGGATGTCATACCGACTTCAAAGTCAGTGCTTCCCGACTTTGCAGTCGGTGGGGGTACGTGGTGTAGACGTGGTGAGTGTCACGAGACACAAGACGATCGTTACGGATGTGTGGGGGTGCACCTGTGGTAGGGGGGACGTTTCGCTCCTGGGGTGGTCGCGTGCTCATCGGTGCTGCGGCCTGCGCGGTTCTCGCAGCTTGTAGCTCCGGCGGCCCGGAGGGCCCGCCTTCCGGGACGTCGAGTCCTGTGGAGGCACCTTCGGCGTCGTCGAGCCCGAGTGCTGCGGTCTCCGCAGCGGACAAGGCGAAGAACGATGCCTTGGCCGCCTACCGGGGAATGTGGCAAGACTTCGTCGAGGCCGGGCGTACATCCGACTGGCAGTCCTCGAAGCTGGGGCAGCACGCGACGGGCGTGGCGCTGACGAACATGTCGCGCGGCCTGTACGCCGATCACTACAACGGCCTGGTCACCAAGGGTGAGCCGGTGCTGAACCCGACCGTATCCTCCGCGGAACCGGCCGGTGAGCCGAAGAAGATCATTGTTTCCGACTGCGGAGACTCGACGAATTGGTTGAAGTACCGCGCGGACAACGGCCAGCTCGCTGACAAAGAGCCGGGAGGACGCCAGGCGATCAACGCCATCGTCGAGAAGCAGTCCGACGGCTCCTGGAAGGTGTCCGACTTCGGCGTACACGACGTGGGGACGTGTTGATCATGCGACGTTTTACGACTGTCACGGGAATCGTCGCTGCAAGCCTGTTCGGTCTCGCAGCTCCCGCCCTGGCCGATGGCGGCTGGGGAAGCACGAATTGCAGTCAGGTTCCCACCCCGGCGTGCGAGCTGGGAGCTGGCAGCAACGGCAACAACGGACGGCCGGGCAACCCTGGACACGGCAACAACCCAGGCCGCCCTGGGACCGGCAACAACCCCGGCAACGGGAAGCCGACCAACCCCGGCGACACGATCGTCGGCGGGGACTCGAACCTGGCGAGTTGCTCCTACGTCAAAAGCGACTATCAGCCACCCTCCGGTGGCGTGGTCACCGCCGCCTACAAGCCGCCGACGACCAACGGCGGAGTGGTCCACGCTGCGGTGTTCCGGCCGACGGCGTTCCGTGCCCAAGCGGCGCAGCCTGGTCAGGGGCCGGGCGCGTGGTACGTGTGGAAGTGCACCACCGAGGGCGTCATGGATGGGCTCTACCGGCCGCCGGTGTGGATCGCCGACGGCCAGCAGCCGGGCGCGGCCTTGCTGCCCTCGCCCGCTGAACTCGCGCAGATGGCCCGCAAGCAGCTCCGGCTGCCCTCGCCGTCGATCGCGGCGAACCCGGCCGGCGACCAGCTGGTGAACCTGCCGACCTGGATGTGGCTGTCCGGCGGCTGGGGACCGGTCTCTGCCACCGCCTCGGTTCCCGGCGTGTCGGTGACGGCGGTCGCGACGCCGACGTCGGTGACCTGGGCGATGGGCGACGGCTCCACCGTCACCTGCACGGGCGCAGGAACGGCGTACAAGGCAGGCGCAGATCCCAAGGCGCCGTCGCCGGATTGCGGCCACGTCTACCGCCGATCGTCGGCGAGCCAACCGGGGCAGGCGTACCCGGTGACGGCGACCGTGCACTGGACGGTGACCTGGTCCGGTGCGGGCCAGGGCGGGACGTTCCCGGACATGACCACGACGGGCAACGCGACCTTCCGCGTGGCGGAATCGCAGGCGCTCAACAACGGCGGCGGCTGACCGCACCACGGCCTCCTCGCGAGGCATCACTTCCCAGCCCACAAAGCGATGATCATCTGTTCCGCTCGCTGACCATCCTCTGGCGACGCGGCGCACTACCCCCATGCCTTTTGGAGGTACCGGCGTGAGCACCAACACCACGACCCGGCCCGATGCCGGCGGAGCCACGAGCACGGCAGGCGGCGCCTGGATCAACGACGGCAAGAAGCCTCCCGCCTCGCGGTTGCGCACCACAGGGCGCCGCCGCAGCGTGCCGTACCTGCTGCTCGGCGTGCTGCTCGTGCTGGCGTGCGTGGGCGGCTTCGTGCTGATCTCGCTGAACTCCGGAGATCGGCAGGCCGTGCTCGCGCTGGCCCGCGGTGTGCCGGTCGGGCACGTGCTGACCACGCAGGACCTGCGGCAGGTCAACGTCGCGGTCGACCCAGGTGTCGCGGTCGTTGGCGCGGACCAGGCGGCCACCGTGGTCGGCAGGCCGATGGCCACCAGCTTGTCGGCCGGTGCGCTGCTGACCCCGGACGCCGTTGGCGGTGCCGCGCTCCCGGCCAGCGGGCAGGCCATCGCCGCCCTCGCGCTCAAGCCAGGCCAGTTCCCCGCGGAAGTCGGACCGGGCGCGCGGGTGTCGGTGGTGTTCGTGCCCGGCCATGCCGGGACCGCGACCAGTCCGCCCGCCGATGGCGGCACGGTCTGGCCCGCGGTGGTGACCAGTGTGACCACCCCGGCGAACGACCAGAACACCGTGGTCTCGGTGCAGCTGTCCGAGGCCGCCGCACGCCAGGTCGCCGCTGTGCCAGCCGGTCAGTTGTCGATCGTGATGCTCTCCGCTGGAGGTCGCTGATGTTGATCTCGGTCCTGTCCCTGAAAGGCTCACCGGGCGCCACCACGCTGGCCGTGGCCTTGGCCGCCCGCTGGCCCGCTCCGGCGCGCGCACTGGTGGTCGAGGCCGATCCTTCCGGTGGCGATCTCGGCTTGCGCTTCTCGCTGTGCTCGACACCGGGCCTGGTCAGCCTCGCCGCCGCCGCGCGCCGCGGCGCCGACGCGGACCTGGTGTGGCGGCACACCCAGCAGCTTCCCGGCGGCCTCCCGGTGATTTCCGCCCCGCCCGATGCCGACCAGGCCCGCGCGGCGCTCTCGGCCCTGGCTCCCGACCCGACCAGCGGGCTCGGTGTCCTGCGCGCGGCGGCAAACCAGCCGGGCACGGTGGTCATCGCCGACTGCGGGCGCGTGGACCCCGGCTCGCCCGCACTGCCGATCGTGCGCGCCTCCGACGCGATCGTGCTGCTCTCGCGGGCTCACGCCGACGACCTCGCGCACCTGCCGCGCCGGCTACCCACCGTCGGCCGCTGGAGCCCCAACCCGGTGCTGCTGCTGGTCGGTGAGGGCTACTCCACCGCCGAGGTCGCCCGCGAACTCGGTGTCCCGCCGCTGGGGCGTGTGCCCGATGACCCGAGCGGCGCGGCCGTGCTGTGCGGTCGGCCGAACAAGCTGCGCTGGGGTCGCAGCGGCCCCGCACATTCGGCGCTCGGCCGCTTCGCCCACCGCGTCGCCACCGAACTCGCCACCCGCGAGCGCGTACCGGCCAGCCGAATCCAACCTGGGCCGGCTGAGCCGGTGACGCAGGTCCCGGTCCTGCGCTCGGTTCCGGGTGTGCCGCCCGGTGCGGTCTCGTCAAACGGTGTCCGCGTCGCACCGAGCCCCGTGACCGACCACCGCGACCAGCAGGGAGGGCAGGCGTCGTGACGTACCCGACCAACCAGTACCCGGCGCCGGTGCCGCTGCGCCCCCACCAGCCATCCGGAACGGACCCGTTCGGCAGCGCCGCACCTGGACACGACGCTAACGTGCCGCCGCTGGGCTGGGGCACCGACGAGGACACGGCCGACCTCTCGGCGGCCACGGCACGGCTGCGGCAGCACCTCCGGGAGCGGTTGAACGCGGAGCTTCCGCAGCGGGTGGCCGATCAGCAGGACCGCACCGGGACGACCGCCACCCGCGAGGCTCGCCGCGAGCTGGCGCGCGGCATCCTCGACGAGGCGCTGCGCGTGCACACCGAGAACGAGCTGGCCGCGGGCCGGCAACTGCTGCCCCGCGAGGTCGAGCAACGGGTCGTCGGGGAGGTCGTCAACGAGCTGTTCGGCATGGCCGGGCTCCAGCCGCTGCTGGACGACCCGACCGTGGAAACGATCAACGCCAATCGCTTCGACCGGGTCTTCGTCCAGTACAACGACGGCCGCCGCGCCCCGGTCGCCCCGATCGCGGGCTCGAACGAGGAGCTGACCGATCTGGTCCGGCTGCTCGCCGCCAGGGCATCGAGCCAGGAACGCCGTTTCGACCAGGGCTCCCCGGCGGTCAACCTCCAGCTCCCCGGCGGGGAACGGCTGTTCGCCGTGATGGGGTTGACCGCGGGTGGGGTGACGGCGTTGTCGATCCGCCGTCACGGCTACCTCACCGTCACCCTGCCCGAGCTGCGCCGCCGAGGCACCCTGGACCCCGGCTTGGAGGCGTTCTTGCGGGCGTTGGTGAAGGCTCGCAAGAACGTTCTGATCACCGGTGGCACCGGCGCGGGTAAGACCACCCTGCTGCGCGCGCTCGCCAGCGAGATGGACCCGCTGGAGCGCATCGTCACCATTGAGGACGCCTTCGAGCTTGGCCTGGACCACGACCCGGACATCCACGCCGACGTGACCGCCTTCCAGGCCCGAGAAGCCAACGTGGAAGGCGAGGGCGCGATCAGCCAGGCCGAACTCGTGCGGTGGGGTCTGCGGATGAGTCCGGATCGGGTGATCGTCGGTGAAATCCGCGGGCCTGAGGTCATCCCGATGTGCAACGCCATGTCTCAGGGCAACGACGGCTCGATGGCCACCCTGCACGCCTCCAGCTCCCGGATCGCGTTCACCCGCCTGGCCTCCTACGCCGCCCAGGGCGTCGAGCGGCTGCCGCTGGAGGCCACGAATCTTCTGGTCGCCTCGGCGGTGCACTTCGTGGTGCACCTGGCCCGCGCCGAGGACCGGCGCACCCGTGTCGTGTCCTCGATCCGCGAGGTCGTCGGCGCCGACGGCTCGCAGGTGATCTCCAACGAGGTCTACCGCCCCGGACCCGATCGCAGCGCACGCCCCGTGGCCGGAGCGCTGCGCAGCGACACCCTCGACGACCTGGTCGACGTCGGCTTCGACCCCGGCGTGCTGGAGAACCCCGAAGGCTGGTGGACACCGTGAACATCACCCTCAGCCCCACCACGGCCGCCGCGGCGCTGCTCGGCGTTGGCACCGGGCTCGGCCTGCTGCTGGTGGTCCTCGGCTGGCGCGGTACCGACCTCCAGCGTCAGCGCCGCACCCGGACCCGTGCAGCCCGGACCGTCGACCAGCACCGCGGCCTGCGGATCGCCCTCGCCATCACGGTCGGGGTGGTGACAGGACTGCTCACAGGCTGGCTCGTCGGCGCCGTCCTGGCCGGCCTCGCCGCCTGGGCACTCCCGCGGGTGCTGGGCCGTGACCCCGAGCACGCCCGCCGAGTCGCGCGGATCGAGGCCATCGCCACCTGGACCGAGATGCTCCGCGACACCCTGTCGGCCGCCGCGGGGCTCGAGCAGGCCATCCTCGCCACGGCGCCGCTGGCGCCGACGGCCATCCACAGCGAGGTCGGCGAGCTCGCCGCCGGGATCGCCAACGGCGACCGGCTCGCGCCCGCCCTACGTCGCCTCGGTGAACGCCTGGACGACCCGGTCGGCGACCTGGTCATCGCCGCCCTGCTGCTGGCCGCCGAACAACAGACCCGCCAGCTCGCCGACCTCCTCGGCTCGCTGGCCGACGCCGCCCGCGGCCAAGCCTCGATGCGGATGCGCGTCGAGGCCGGACGCGCCCGCACCCGCACCTCGGTGCGCGTCATCGTCGGCACCACCCTGGCCTTCGCCGTCGCCGTGGTGCTGCTCAACCGCAACTACATGGGCGCCTACGACAGCGCCGCCGGGCAGATCGTGCTGCTGGGCATCGGAGCGCTGTTCGCCGCCGGGTTCGCGTGGCTCAACCGCATCGCCCGCGTCGCCCAGCCCGACCGGTTCCTCTCCACCGCCGCCGACCAGGACCCGGCAGCCGGCCCGGCACAGATCCTCGTCACCGCGAGGCAGGAGTGAACGCCGTGATCACTTACATCGCCCTGGGCATCGGATCCGGGATCGGCCTGTGGGCCTTGGCGGTCTACCTGTTCCCGCCACGACCAGCCCTCGGCGCGGTCCTGGCCCACGCCACCGCCCCACCCGCTCCGGTACCCATCCTCGCCACCGACGACACCGGCTGGGCCGCACGACTCGGCCGACCCGCGGTCGCCCCACTGCGCGCGCTCGGGCTCCCCGGCACGCGCTTGGCCAAGGACCTGGCGGTCATCGGCCGCTCGACCTCGACCCACCTGGCGGAGAAAGCCACCCTCACCGTCGCCGGACTGCTGCTCCCGGTCCTGTTGACCGTGGTCCTCACCGTGGCCGGACTCGGACCGGGCTTCGAGTTCCCGATCATCGCCGGACTCGTCCTGGCGGCCGTCGGGTTCGTCCTGCCCGACCTGCAAGCCCGCTCCGACGCCGCGAAGCTGCGCACCGGGTTCCGCCACGCCCTCTCGGCCTACCTCGACCTGGTGTGGATCACCCTGGCAGGCGGAGCCGGCGTCGACAGCGCGCTGGGCGACTCGGTCACCATCGGACGAGGATGGGCGTTCGAGCAGATCCGCCGCGCCCTGGACACCGCCCGCCTCACCCGCACGACCCCGTGGGCGACGCTGCGCCAGCTCGGCGAGGAACTCGACGTCACCGAGCTCGCCGAGCTCGCCGCGTCGGTCAGCCTGGCCGGCACCGAGGGCGCCAAGGTCCGCACCTCCCTGGCCGCCAAAGCCGGAGCACTGCGCACCCACCAGATCACCGAGGCAGAAGGCGACGCCCAAGCCGCCACCGAGCGCATGAGCCTGCCGGTGATGGCGCTGTTCCTCGGGTTCCTGGCCTTCATCGCCTACCCCGCGCTCACGCAGGTCCTCAATGGACTGTGACATCGCGCGCGGACAGCGACCGAACATGAACGACAAGGGAGGACAACACGATGCGTACTCAAGTGGAGGCATTGTGGACAGTGGTGCAAGCGCGGTGGGAGGAGCTGCGGCGCCAGCCGGAAGCCGGGTACTCGACCGAAACCGTCCTGGTGACGGCGCTGCTCGTGGTGGCCGCGCTCGCGGTGATCGCGATCGTCATCGCAAAGGTCACCGAGAAGGCCAACGGCATCACCATGTGATCCCCATGAGCCACAAGCACAACACTCGGTCACCGGCGACTCGCGCCGGATGGCGTCGGGTCCGTCGCGCGCTGCGCGGTGATCGTGGGTCGGTCAGCGCGGAACTGGTCATCGCGACACCCCTGTTGTTGCTGATGCTGCTGGCCATCGTGCAGTTCGCGCTCTGGTCGCACGCCACCCACATCGCCCAAGCCGCCGCCTCGCAAGGGCTCGCGGTGGCACGGTCCCAGAACGGGACCGCCGCGGCCGGCACGTCCAGCGCCCGGCAACTGCTCGACCAGCTCGCAAACGGCCCGCTCACCGGCTCCACCGTCGCCTCGGATCGCACTGCGGACTCGGCCTCGGTTCGGGTCAGCGGGACCGCGACCTCGGTCGTGCCGTTCCTGAGCCTGCCGGTGCACGCCGAAGCCGTCGGGCCCGTCGAACGCTTCGTCCCCGACCTGGGAGGCCGGTGATGGCGATGGCCCGGCACACCGCGCCCCTCACGGGCCCAGGACGGCGTCACGGCCGCGCCCGGCCCGGTCGGCAGGGGTGGGCGGCCTGGTGGCGTGCTGATGACGGGTCGGTGGCGGCCGAAGTCACCATCGCGGCGCCGTTCCTGGTCATGCTGCTGGTGTTCGTCGGGGTCGTGATCCACCGAGGGGTGGACGCGCGGATCCGTATCGACGACGCCGCCCACCAGGCTGCTCGCGCCGCCAGCATCGAACGCACCCCAACGGCCGCGACGACCGCGGCTCAGTCGACCGCGGCGAGCGCACTGTCCTCGGCAGGGGTGACATGCGCGTCGTTGTCGGTGAGCACGTCGACCGGCGGCCTGCGTCCCGGCGGCACGGTCAGCGTGACCGTGTCCTGTGCCGTCGACTTCGGCGACGCGCTCATCCTCGGCGTACCCGGCGGCAAGACCCTCTCTGCCACCTCGATCGAACCCGTGGATCTCTGGCGTTCGACCCCGAACACCGGGAGCGAGACATGACCCGGCGAGGTCGCCATGCCCGGCGCAGCTGGTGGTCGACCTCGTGGTCGACGTGGTGGCGCACACGCTTGCGGTGGTGGCGCGCCGACGAAGGCCGGGTGACCGCGTTCGTCCTGGCGCTGACCGTCGGCATCCTGGCCTTAGCCGGGCTGACCCTCGACGGTGGCCTCGCGCTGGCCGCCAAAGTGCGGGCCAACGGCCAGGCCGAGGCCGCGGCCCGCGCGGGCGCCCAGGCCATCGACCTCACCGCCTACCGCAGCAACGGCCGCCTGCAGCTCATGCCCGCTCAGGCGGTCGCCAACGCCCAGGCCCACCTTGCCGCCGAGGGCGCCACCGGCACGGTGACCGTCTCCGCCGACACCGTCACGGTCACCGTGACCGCTTCGCAGACCACGCAGCTGCTCGGGCTGGTCGGCATCGGGTCGCTCCAAGTGCACGGGCAGGGCAGCGCACACCCGCAGCGCGGGGTGACCGCGATCGATCCATGACCACATCGTCGTCCGCCGTGAACACGGCATCGCAGAGAAGGGGAAGCAGCATGGCAACGCCCGAGGAGATTCGCCAACGCGTCGAGGAGGCCGACACCGCCCGCAGTGCGCGGCGGGCTGCCGCCGCGCAGCAGGTCGGTGAACTTGCGCAACGCCGAGCCGAGATCGTCGCCCAGCTCGCCGAGGTCGAACGCGAGCTCGGCGAGGTGGTGGCCGGCGCCCAGGACGTCATCGACGTTGACGAGTTGGCGGCTTTCACCGATCTCAAGCCATCCGACCTCACCGGGTGGCTCGCGGGGCGCAAGCCCAGCCGCGGCAAGCGAAGGAAGGCCACGACCACGACCGGCGCGCACGGTGACGTGCCCTCTTCGTCTGGATCGAGAGCACAGGCACCCGAGCAGAGGCGCAGCTCCGGCGACAGCCCGGTCGCTGCCCGGACGGACACATCCGAGCTGATCGGTGCCCGCGCGAGCTGATCGGTACCCACGTTGGCGTCGCCCGTGAGGTTCATCTACGGCACGGCCCCCATGCCGTCGCTTTACCAGGACGGCGAGCGACTACGCCCAAGTCTGTTGAGGAAACGAGCACGTAATGGCCACAACCCCGCATTCCTCCCGCCGCAAGTCGCGTCGGCGAACGCGAGGCCGGGCGTGGAAGGGCGCTGGGCGGGTGCTCCGCGCGCTCGGCCGGCTGGTGCGCGGCGTACTGGCGGCCACCGTGCTGGCCGCGTTGCTGGCCGGGCTGCCGTGGGCATTGACGCACTTCGTCGGCTGGCCCCTGCCGGACCACCTGCCCTCTTGGGCGGAAGTCCAGGGTGTCCTGCTCGGCCCGATGACCACCACATTCCTGCTGAACTTCCTCGCCTGCGCGACCTGGCTCGTGTGGGCCTTCTTCACCCTCGACGTCGCCCGCTGCGCGGTCGAGATAGCCCACGACGCCCGGATGCCCGACCTGGCGGCGGCCGGACCAGTGCACCGGATCGCGGCCGCGCTCGTCGGCGCGGTCCTGATCTCCATCCTCGGTCAACGCGCCGGCCTGCCCGCCACGAGCCCCGCTGCGGGTGGTGCAGCAGCTGAGGTGGTGGCGACGGCTCCCGCCTGGAGCACACCCGCCGAACAGGGGAAATTCGCGGTGGTGCGACCGGCCGCCTACAGCGCGCCAGAACACCACGCGACGACCAGAGCGGTCGAACAGCCCAGCCGCGTGAAATCCGCCGTGGTGCTTCCGTACAACCCCGACACCGGCGTGTACGACTCGCTGTGGCGGATGTCCGAACGCACCCTTGGTGACGGCAACCGCTGGCCGGAGATTTACGCGCTCAACAAAGGCAAACCCCAACCGAACGGCGGCAGTTTCGCCCGACCCAGCCTGATCTTCCCCGGCGAGGAGATGGCCCTGCCCGACGACGCCACCGTCAGCTCCCCACCAGTCACCGCCCCGGTGCCGCCGCCAACCCCGCCCCCTGCGCCCGAGCCGCCACCCAGCAGCACGACCACACCGGTGCCCTCCACGACCCAACCACCCGTCACCACCGAAGCCCCACCAACCACGCAGGCCCCACCTGCGACCCAAGCGCCGCCGAGCATCGACGCGGCAGGCGAGCCGGGGATCCGCTGGGGCGAAGAACTGTTCGTCGGCCTCGGCCTGGCCGCGGCGGTCAGCGCCGCCCTGGTCGCGGCCCGGCGGCGGAATCGACGCCGGTACAAGCCGGGCAGCGGCGACCGCAGCGACCTACCCGTCGCCCCGGTCGTCTACCAGCTGCGGCTGGCGCACCTGCGCGTCGACCACGACACCACCAGCGGCGACGACGAGGTAGACCTCGACTGGCCGACCGAACGGCCACCACGCGCATCGGCACCGCCGCTCGTACTCGGCACCCATGCCGACGTTCCCGACGTTCTCGACGACCAAGCAGCGGTCCTGCCGGTCGGTGTCCGGGACGGCCGCGAGATCGCGGTGGACCTGGCCGCCGCGCACGGCCTGGGGCTGCTCGGCGCGGGCGCACCGGCCGCGGTCCGTGCGTTGCTCGTGGCCATCCTGAGCACGGCTGTCACCACCCACGGGCCCGCCACGGTCATCGTGCCTGCCGACGACCTCGCGGTCCTGTTCGGCAGGCGCGTGGCGCAGGCACCGCTTCCAGCGGGTGTGCGAGTGGCAGCCGACCTCGACGCCGCGCTGGACATGCTCGAATCCGAGACCCTGGTTCGCGTCGGTCAACTCCCGCCCACCGGCCAACCTTGGGAACCCGTCGTGCTGGCGGCCCGCGCACCCGGCCGCCAGGCCCGCAGGCTGCAGGCGGTGTTGGACAACGGCTCGACCGTCGGCGTGACCGGACTGCTGCTGGGCCAATGGAGCAGCGGGGTGACCGCCTACGTCCGCGACGACGGCACCATCTCCACCACCAGCCCCGGCCTCGGTGAGCCGCTGCGCGGCGCGCGCGTGTTCCGACTGGGTGACGACCACCTCGCTGACCTGCTGGACCTGCTGCATCAAACGGACGCGGACGTCGAGCCCGAGCTCACCGAGACCGCCGTCGACGAACCACGTGCAGCGGTCGTGCCGCGTCCTCATGTCGTCGTGGACGATCCCGGTCCCGGCGCGAGCACCGACGACCGCGGCCCCGCGGGCAGCGAGCACACGCGCACCGAGACCACCATCCAGGCGCCGGTCGCCGACACAGACCTGGAGCTGCTGGCAGCCCCCGCCGAAAACGACCGGCGAAGCGACGGTGAGCTGGAAATCCTTTGGCCGGAGCCCGCACCAGCGACGCCACCCGGTCTCCGGCTGCGCCCTGTCCAACCCGTTCGCTCCGACGTCGACACAGCAACCCAGAACACCGGTGAAGGCCACCAGCACGGATTGTCGGCGGAGAGTGGGCCACAGGGCTCCGCCGAGCCGCGCGAGGGAGCGTCTGCGCCGCTGCGCGTCAGCGTGCTCGGGCCGCCGCGGGTGTGGTGGCGTCCCACGCCGGCAACACCCGACGGCGAGACCACCGAACGCGAGATCACCTCAGCGTTCCAGCCACGCCTGCGCGAGCTGCTCGTCTTCCTGGCGCTGCACCCCGACGGCGCCAGCCGCGAGGCGCTCATCGCCGCGCTCTGGGCCACGAACCCGCCGGAGCGGACCACCAACGCGATGAACACCGCGCTCTCACGTCTGCGCCGCGCCCTGGCCGCCGCAACGGGCAACGCGTTGTCGGACCTCGTGGTGGTCGGTGAGGGCCGCTACCAGCTTGACCCCGAACTGGTGGAGGTCGACTACCACCACTTCGCCGCCGCCGTGGCGGCCCGCCGCGCCGCCGTTAGCGACGCCGATCGGGTCGAGGCGTACCGGCGGATCGTCGACAGCTACACCGGCCCCCTGGCCGACGGGCTTTCCACCGACTGGATCGAGACCGCCCGCGAGGCCATCCGCCGCGACGCCATCGACGCCGTCGCCGCCCTGGCCCGCGCCCTCGTCGAGGACGATCCACAACAGACGCTGGACCTGCTCGAGATCGCGCGCGCGTTCGACCCGCACAACGAACTGATCTACCGCGACATCATGCGCCTGCAGGAACGCCTCGGACAGCTCGACGCCATCCCGCGCACCCTGACCCTGCTCACCACACGGCTCGCCGAGGTCGACGATCGGCCCACGCACCAGGCCGTCGACCTGGCCGACCGGCTACGTCGTCGCCACGATGTTCCGGGCGAACCGGGACGAGCAGACCGCGGGCACAGCCGAGCGGGATGAGCCCCGCCGGCGGCCTCGTACGTGGCGTCGGGTCACCCGACGGTGCCACCGGCACGAGGGCGACGGTCGGTGGAGTGGAATCGACCGGCCCCGGCTGGGGAGTCGAGATCGACCACGTCATCGAGAATGGACGTCTCCGCACCACTCTGACGGCTGTGCGCTTGCGCCTGCGAGAGCAATTCCGGATGTGCGCGAGTCCACTCGATCAGAGGCTCTGCCAGCGTCAACACCTCCGCGACCACCGGAGTCAACGAGTACGCGACCTCCGGCGGAAAAGACTTATCGCAACTCTCGCGAACGATGAGACCCTGTTCGCGCATCTTTTTCAATGTGCGCGCCAGAATGCTATCGTGCAGGACAGCGTGTTTGTCCGTCCAATTCTCGTCGATGGAATACGAGTTGACCGTGGAAAGAATCTCTACCCGACGCAGCGGGCCGTCCCGGAGTGCTACCAGGATGGCGGGTACCCACTTGTCCCCGAAAAGGTTCTTCAGGTCATACAGTCCACGAAGGACCCTGTCATCTCGCTCCGTCACCGCGCCTCCCCGTGTTCGCTGACCGGACCCCCACTGCGCGCCCGCTCGTCACGACCTGCGGCAGGCCCTTCCCCGAGTCTGCCGTCGAGGCGATCGTGCCTGCTCAGCGCGACCGCACCCTCACCCTCCGCCTCCCCTGGCGACGAGTGTCGAGCTTCCCACGCTACGCCAAACGGCCGAAGTCGCCCACCGTATTCCTACTCAGCTCAACCTCGGTGAGATGTCACTCTGTGTAGTCATTGTGGAGATCGACAGCGCGTACGGTCACTTCCGTTGGGGGTTCATACGGGGGATCACATTGGGGATCAGGTTGGGGATCCTGTTAGAGCGCCACCCTCTCCGGGCAGCGAAGACGCCGGTCAGGAGCCCTGTAGGGGGATCCGCTGGTATCCCAGACTCGCTTGGCCACAAGCCGGTGAACACATCGGGGCGGGCTGGTGGCCGGCTGTCTGCCGTGTCGCCTCCGCGGGTGCCTCCGGCTTCTTACTGCCGTCTTTCTGGTTCAATTACCCCCTTCTTAATATCTCTTAGTCCCTTTCTTTTTGTATTTTACGCGTGTCGTCGGCTTTCGGTCTTCCGGTCGCCTTCCGTCGCTCGTCGCCTTCTGACCTGCGGAAACGTGGTCGCATTTTCGGTTGAAAACGCGCGGTCGCGCGCCGGGTCGGGATTCTGGAATGGTGGCGACGGGGTCGAACGAAAAGAGTCTTGAAAATGAGCTGCCAAACCTATTGCATCACGCGCGGCGCAGAGTCATAATTGAATTGTCGCCGGGGGAACCGGAAACCACACCGAATACCACGCCCGGCGCGAGCCATGTCGAAAACGGGGAGCCAATTATGTGTTACGCCGACACCGTGACGAATGACGACGGAACCGCCACCGCGTTTTGCTACTGCGGATGGTCGGCGGACCACGCCACCCCGGAAGCGGCGGACACCGACGCCGAACGGCACCAAACCGCCGCCGACGCCGCCGAGTCCGCGCTCGCCGCCTGACCCGCCGCCCCCGCACACCCGAAAGGAACGCCCGCGATGACCACGCCCACCCCGCCCGCCGCACCGCCCGCCACGGCACCCACCACCACGCCGACCACCCCGGCGGGCGCGCCGAAACGGCTCGGCAACGGTGAACTCCGCGCGATGGTCGCCAAAGTGCTAGCCGACAACGCGGGCACCGACCTCACCCCGCGCACCATCGCGGCCACCCTGAACCGGTCATCCGGGGCGGTCGGCAACGCGTGCAAAGTGCTCGCGGACCGGGGGGAGGCCGAGGTCGCTTCCACGTCCCCGCTGGCCTACCGGGCGACCGCGACCACGGCGTCCGCCGCCGCGCCCACGATCACCCCCGCCCCGCCCCGCACGCCCCGCCCGAAAACCCCGAAAACGCCGACGGGCACACCGTCCGCCGCGCCCACGACCACGCCCGCCCCGTCGGGCGCGGGCGGGTCCGCCGCCGGGGCGGCGGGCGTGGTCACCGGTCCGGTGAAACGCCCGAACGGGATGGACTACCACCCCCGGTTGCTGTCCGGGATGCCGGACGTGACCGCGTTGGCGCGGTTGCGGGATGCCGGGGTCGCCGCGCTGCTGTACGGACCGCCCGGGACCGGGAAGACGTCGGTGGTGGAGGCGGCGTTCCCGGACTGCATCACGGTTCAGGGCGACGGGGACACCGTGGTCGCCGACTTTGTGGGCGACTACACCAAAACCCCGGATGGCGAGTTCGTGTTCGTGCACGGTCCGCTGGTCCGCGCGATGCGGGACGGGGTGCCGCTGTTCATCGACGACGCGACGCTGATCCCGCCGACCGTGCTCGCCGTGGTCTACCCCGCGATGGACGGACGCCGCCAGATCGTGATCAAGGCCAACGGCGGCGAGATCATCGACGCCGCGCCGGGGTTCTACGTGGTCGCCGGACACAACCCCGGCGTGCACGGCGCGGTGCTCACCGACGCCCTCGCGTCTCGGTTCTCCGTACAGGTTCAGGTGTCCAGCGACTACGACCTCGCCGACCAGTTGGGCGTGGACCGCAAGGCGGTGCGCGTGGCGCGCAACCTCGCCACCCGGCAGGAACGGGGCGAGGTCGGATGGGCACCCCAACTGCGGGAACTGTTGGCGTTCAAGAAGATCGCCGCCGTGCTGGGCACCGACGCCGCCGCCGGGAACCTCGTGGGCATCGCGCCGGAAGAGGACCGCGCCACCGTCGCCGCCGTGGTGCGCGACGCGTTCGGGCGCACCGTCGCCCCCCTCGCCCTCGGTGCCCGCATCACCCCGAAAACCTGACCTCCCAACCCGCCCGCGAACCGTGACCGTCGCGAAAGGACCCGTAACCGTGAGCACCCACTTCACCGCCGACCCGACCGCCACCGGTGCCGCCGTGTTCCCCGCACGCCCGGAATGGCTGACCCTGTCCGCCGCCTTCGCCGACGAGGTCCCGATCATCGCCGACCGCGACGACCTCCTGGTCACCGTCGCGCCCGGCGCGGGCGGGGGTGCCCCGGCGTGTTTCTACCCAGCCCGTGCGCTGATCGAGGTCGACGGTGACCACCTCGGGGTGGACCCCGCCACCGTGGACCCCGCGAACCTGTCCGACCGCCCCCGCTACGCCCCGGCGTGGGGTGCCCTGACCCACGAGTGCGGGCACGCCAAACACACCGCGTGGGAACCACCGGACGACGCCCCACCCGGCGTGGTCGCCGCCGCCATGCTGCTGGAAGAGCCCCGCATGGAAGCCGCACAGGTCCGCCGCCGCCCCGACGACCGGCACTGGTTGCGGGCGTGCGTGCGCGGCATCGTCGCCGCCGACCTGCACCTGTACGCCGACCCCGCCACCGCCCCGCAGATGACCCCCGCGCACGCCGCGCACACCGCCGCGCTGCTACTGGGACGCGCCGACGGCGGGGTGCTCACCCGCACCGAGGTCGCCCCCGTCGCCCGTGTCATCGAAGACGTGCTCGGGGCCGACACGTTGGGCAAGTTGCGGGCGGTGTGGCGCACGGCGTTGCGCACCGCCGACGACGACGGCGAGACCATGCTCGCCCTCGGGCGGCAATGGTGCGAGATCCTCGGCACCGACCCGGACACCGAACCCAACACCCCCGCCGACCCGGACCCCGGCGCGGCACCCGACCCGTCCAGCACCCCCGACCCGTCCGGTAGTACCCCCGGCACCGGTAGCGGCAACGCCCCCGCCGACCCGTCGCCGTTGGCGGACGCGATCGCCGCCGTACTGAACGGGGTGGCGGCGAGGGTGGCGCGGGAGAAAGCCCCCGAGGACCCCGCCGCCGTCGCCGCCGCCGAAAAGGCGAAAGCCGACGCCGCCGAGAAGGAGGCGCAGAAGTCCGCGCGGCGGGTGTTCGCCGCTGGTGGTCCCCGCACCGGGACAACCCAGCTCGCGGGTACCCGCCCGCCCACCCCGGAAGAGCGCACCGCCGCGCGGGTGTTGGCGCGGGCGTTGGACACCGCCGGGGTCCGGGAACGGGTCGCGGTGCGCTCCACCTCGGAGGTCCCGCCGGGGCGGTTGCGGATGCGCGGTGTGCGTGCCGCAGACGCCCAACGTGCCGCCGGGGCGGTGGTGACCGCCGAACCGTTCACCCGCACCACCCGTACCCCGGTCACCGTGCCGCCGTTGCGGGTCGGGGTGGCGTGCGACGTGTCCGGGTCGATGCGGTGGGCGTGCGCGCACGTGGCCTCGGCGGCGTGGATTCTGGCCAACGCCGCCCGCCACACCAGGGTGCCCACCGACACCGCGAGCGTGATCTTCGGGCACCACGTGCGCCCGCTGACCCACCCCGGCCGCCCGCCCGCCGAGGTCACCGAGTTCTACTCCAACGACAACTGGGAGGACATCCCGGTCGCACTGGACGCCCTCGACGGTGCCCTCGGGCTGTCCCGCCCCGGTGCGGCGCGGCTGCTGGTCATCGTGTCCGACGGCGACTACCGCTTCCAGCCCCGCATCGACGGGCAGCGCAAACTTGACCGGTTGCGCGCGTCCGGGTGCGCCGTGCTGTGGCTGACCACCGGCACCCACGACACCCCGCTCGACGGGTCCACCGTCCACGTGCTGACCGACCCCGCCGCCACCGCCCGCGCCATCGGGCACGCCGCCACCGCCGCCCTCCGCGCGACCGCCCGCTAGCCCCACGGTCCGGGGCGGGACGCCCCGCCCCGGACCACCCGCCCCGCACCAACCCACGACCACGAGGTGACCCGCCATGACACACGCACACCCCCGGACCGTGGGCGACCTGATCGCCGCCCTGTCCGGCTACGACCCCGCCACCCCGCTGCGGGTCGCTGCCCAACCCGGCTACCCGATGGAGCACATGCTCGCGCGGGTGGTGTGCACCCCCGACGACGCCCAGTCGTGGGGCGTGCGGCCCACCGACCCGCCCGTGGTGTGGCTCGGCACCGGTGAACAGGTCGGCTACCTGCCCGCGATCGCCGCCGATGCCCTCGGGTGGTCGGCATGACCACCACCCTCACTGGCGCCTCGCGCAGCTGGCCTTGGCCGGCGAGGCCGCGGCGCGAGGCCGGCCGGGCCCAAAGGCCGGTGAGTTGAGGTCATGTCGACCAAGACCGACTTCTATCTCGGGCGCGGCCATGACGCCGAGTGGCTCGGCTCCCTGCAATGGGAATGCGAACCCGAGAACCTCCTGCGCGTCCCGCCCGGACGCCTCGCGCTGACCGCGACCGACGAGCCCACCTACCGCGCGGCCGTGGCCTACCTCGTCATCGTGTGGGAGACCGAAGGCATCGGCACGGCCTTCCCCCGCCGAACCGGGTGGCCGTGGCCGTGGGCGACCAGCCACATGAGCAGTTGGATCGTCGCCTTCGACCCCGCCACTCCCGGCGTGTTCCTCACGGTCGGCGGCGGAGTGCGCTGGGAACCACTCGACCCACGCAACCCCCGCGAATCCGCCGAGGACATCGGGCCCCCCGACATCCACGCGTGGCTGCGCGCACCCGCCGACCCACCCTCGGTCCCGCTCCCGCTCATGCGCGACCCCGCCACTGGACTGCCCACCGCCGCCGGACAGTGCTTCACCAACCCGCACGACACCCAACACGCCACCGAAGGAGAAGGCAGATGACCGCACCCAACCCGCCCGAGGTCGACATCGTCGCGCGCAGCTTCACCGAGAACGGCTGCACAGTGACCGCGATCATCTACGAACCCGCCGACGCGCAGCAGATCTTGTACGGCACCGTCACCCGCGACGGTGTACTCGTCGGCAGCTACTACTGCGCCGACCGCATCCGCCAACAGGACTGGCGGATCGTCACCGCCGACGGTCACGACCTCACCCTCGACGGCAATCCCGTCCGCCCGTTGGACGAAGGCTCCGCCGTCATCGTGCTGACCACCATCCTCACCGCTCCCAAGGACGAGATCGATCAGCGCCTTCGGGACGCGACTCGCTCGCCCCGGTGACCTTGAAGCACCCGTTCCACTTGGAGGACAGTCATGACCGCGCATCACGGCGCGACGACGCCGCCACTTCCCGGCACTCTGCCGCCCGAGACCGTGTTGCTCGCCCCCACCGTTCCGGCCGCCGTGCCGATGCGCCCGCCCTCCGGGGTGTGGGGTCTCGTTGTGGTCGCCGTGCGGACCACCGACGCCGCCGGAGCCCCGGTCCGCTTCACCGGGGACGCCCCCGCACCCGACCCCGCGCACACCGACACCGCCGACCTGTTCGCCGGAGTGTGGCTACCCGAACCGCCGCCCGCCACCCTGCACGCCGGGGACCTCGTGGTGCGCCTGCACACCTCGACCACCGACCCCGCCCTGACCGATGTCGAGGTCCTCGCCGCGATGCAGGGCGAATGGCGAACCGTGGGCACCTGGGAGGCGGTGGACCCGCGCTGGCCGCACGAGGTCGCCATGACGGTGCTCGTGCACATGCGCTATCTCGCCGACGCCGCCTTTCAAGACGCGCAGTGGGTGATGCTGACCGGGCCGATCGCCGCCGCCATGCCCGGCTGGCTCTCGCGGGGACTCGGCCTTGCCGGCGAGTCCGCGGCCTCGCCGCCTCGCCGCGCACCCGACGGCCTCGCCGAGCTGCTCGAGGCCGGGCTGCTCGCCGAGGGCGACCACGTCGCGCTCGGCGAGCACGTCGCCACCGTCCGGGCAGGCGGGATTCTCCAGCACGGACCGGACGAGTTCGCCGTGTCGGCTGTCAACGCCCTCGCCACCCACCTCTGCGACTTCACCGCCAACAGTTGGCACCTGTGGCGACGCGCTCACGACAACCGCCCGCTGGCCGACCTGCGCACCGAACTCGCCCGTCGCTGAACCGACCACCAGGAAGGACTCCGAGATGACCACCTCGATGACCGAACGAGACGAGACCACCGGCACCAGCCCGCAGCACTACCACCACACCCGCACCGTCGAGATCGCTGGACGCACCGTCCGTGCCCACGTCGAACGAGGCCGCTACGTCACCATCACAAGTCGCGCGGTCGCTGAAGTGCTCAACGATCAGATGACGTGGACCATGCTCGCTGCCGAGGCAACCAGCGACTGGTGGTACACAACCCCGGCACCAGGACCCGACATCGACGACCCCGCCAGGTTCCTCGGCCCCGTCACCGAACGCCTCCTGCAGCGCGCCGCCACGATCCTCGCCGCCCCGCCGACGACACACACCCTCTCGCCGCACCTGCACGGCGCGATCAGCGCGCTTCTGGCGACCAGCTACGGCTACGACGCCGAGCACCGCATCGAACCCGACGACATCACCTGGGCCTACACCCACGGCGGTGCGCTGCACATCATCGAACACCCCGACGGCAGCGTCACCTTCACCAAGCACCATCGCGAGGACTGCCCCTTCATCACCAGCCGGGGCACGCAGGAATGCGACGAGGACTGCTACTTCACGCACCCTGCCGACGCCGAACGCGAAGCCCGTCGATGATCCCCACGACCGCCGACTTCTACGACGAAACCGGACGCCGCGCCCGATGGCTCGGAGCCCTCCACGGCAACGCCGGCCCCGAAACCCTGCGCAGCCTCGACTCCGGCCGACGCCTGCTGGAAGCCACGGACCCGACAACGTTCGCCGACGCCGTACTCGACCTCCTCGATGAATTCGCCCAACAGAACCTCGGACAAAGCCACCACCCCCGCGAGGGCTGGCCGTGGTCCTGGCCGGACAGCCGCAGCACCGACTGGATCTACCTCTTCAACCGAGGCCGAGCATGGGTGATCACCGGCCGCATCTGGAGCTACGCGATGCCGCGCGTCGATCACCCACCACGACGACCCACCGCGACCGGACACACCCAACCCGCCCCCAGCCACGATCAGACCGAAAGGCACGACAGCACATGCCCGACCCACTAGACCTCTCCGCGCCCCAACCGCGCTGCCCGGACTGCGAGGTCGCCATCGGCCAGCCACACGTCGAGGGCTGCGACGTGGCCATGTGCCTGCGCACCGGGCTCCAACGCCTGAGCTGCGAGCACAAACACAACTGCGGCAAAGACACCTGGTCCGGCCGCTGGCCCGGCCAGACCGACTGCGAACGCCTCGGCTGGATGATCGGCCCCGGCCTAGCCGACCTGAACCGGCTTCTCACCGAGGCGATGTGGAACCCCACCACCCAACAATGGGACGCCGCCTCCTAGCCGATCCGAACCACCCAACCCAACCCCCAACGGGGCCGCCACACGCCCCACCTCCCAGCGACCCCAACGGGTCGCTGGTCGGCCTTCACGACCAGCCCACACCCACACCGCCGCGCACAACATCGCGGGCCCGCAATGCCTCCCCGGCCCCCTGAACTTCCGGTTCAACGAACTGACTCCAAGCCTTCTGCCCCTCCTGAGAGGGATCTCGCCGGCCGAGGTCGAACCCGCCGCCACGAGAGCGACAGAGACACGTGCTCGGGGTGAACATCCGCATGGTGCCCCACGGGGGGCTCCCTAACTCGCTGCGGCTCACCGTCCGGAAGTTCTCGGCAAAAAGGAAGATCGTGCCCGTTCCACCTGCCATCGGCTGAACGGATCACCCCACGCGACACGGGCATCGGCCGCCTCGGCGTCATCGGAACTACCAATCAGGCCAACGACTTACACGAATCACGGCAACCGCGATCGGACCCGCGCGGGTCGTCCCTGCCGTCAAGTGGCTGTCCGCCATGTGCGACGAACAATCCTGAAACCCCTACGCAGGAGCGTGAACCCGGACGTCGTCGTGCCCCCAACGGTGATCCGTTGGAGGCACGTGACGAGATGACCCGCCCGATAGCGGGGGACGGCTACTCCGTTGCCGCCGCAGTCGTCGCGGCGAGGGAGTACTTCTTCGGCTTGTCACTGGTTCGCACGGCATAGCCGCTCTCGACCAGCTTCTCCAGCGCGTTGTGTACCGCACCAGAGGACCGGTCCAACGCCTTGCCGATCGCGTTCGGACTGAACTCGCCCGAGTTGTCCCGCAGGTAGTCCTCGACCATGCCCCGCAACGCCCCCGGTGCCAGCCTCTGGGGCTTCCCGGCACGGTCGTCGGTCGGCTGGTCGTCCGTGGGCTGGTCGTCCGTGGGCTGGTCGTCGGTCGTGATGGACCAACGGTCGGCCGGGCGGGAACCGCCGTCGGTGATCCCGGTGGCTCGGGTAACGAGACCGTCCTTCTCCCAGCGGGTGAGGATCTTGGGAGCGGTCGACTTACCGATCCCGGCGGCGGTGGACAGGGCGGTGGCGGTGTCGCCGGGGTTGTTCCGGAGTGCCTGCCACAGCTTCTCCTCGGTCTCCGTGCGTGGCTTGGCCGTGTCGGTCGCCGAAGTGGGGACAGCTCGAAGGGTGCGGTTGGTGGACATGACTACCTCGCAGTGATGACGGTTCGGGTTGGGTGGTCATGCCCCGGCCGGAGCGGGTGCGGCCCCCGGTGCGCATCCGGTGGTGTTGGGTCGCATAACTATGGACGCTTCCTTCGGCGCATGAAGTCAAGCGGTACATCGAAGAACCCCTTGTCTCCTGTGGACACACGCCCGCGTCGCGCTACTTCGTTAGTACGAACCGGTCCACTTCGCGTCGGTAGCACCCACAGGCGTTGACACCTCCGCGTGCACGAAGCGTCCATACACGTCGACCCGACCACAAACATTGCCGTAAAAGGGGTTGACCGAATGCACGACGCGAAGGAACTCGCCGCACCCACGCGCCGGCCGCGGTGCAACCGCGGCGCCCACAGCCCGCACTCGCGCCTTGGAAGCATCGGCGAAGCCACGGGACGTAGGAGCGCGGCATGATCGCCGTGACGGCGCGGGACGTGCCCGAAATCCGCGCACGCATGACCGACTGGGCGCGTGACCCCACCCTCGACGGCGCGGGCAACTGGTTCCGCTTCTTCCTGGGACCGAGTCCGGACGATGCCACCGAATCGCGAGTGTTCGATCGTGTCGACGATGTGGGAGCCACCATCGCTGGGACGTTGGCGGTCCAGCTTCCGGCGGCGGAGTTGTTCTACGTCTCCGCCGACATGACCGACCTCGCCCGCCACGCCGCCGACACGCTGACCGACTACCGACTGCAGCCGGAGGACCTGCCCGCGCAGATCGGGGTCATGGTCTACGAGCACCCACCCGTGGAAGGAACAGCCGCCGCACGCCACAACGCGGTCTCGGTTGTCACGTGGGGTCCGGGACGCGGCGGCTTGTGGGTGCACACCTGGGCGACCACGTCGCCGTCACAGCAAGGCATCGTCCGTATCGGCCGCACACTCGCGCAGGCACCTCGTGACGAGGTGCTGGCGCGAGCGAGAACGGCCGCAGCGCGCGACCTGCCCGAGCCGACTCCAGAAAACAGGCCCTCCGAGAGTGACGAGACCGCCGATCAGGTCGCCGACCATGTCCTCGCCACGTTCCTGCCGCATCTCGAACGCGCCCCGGTGCCGCCGTCGTTCGCCCCACCCCACGGCTACGAGTGGTGTGCGCTCACGCCGATGGAGTTCACAGAGATGGAGGGCTGGCCGGATGGGGTGTCCGAAGACGAGTCCTCTCGCGACAGCGAAGCCAGGATCGCCATGCAGCGCACCATTCTCACGACGTGGCTGCTTATGGGGCAGACCTTGGTGCGCTCGGAGCAGGTGACCGCGCCGCGCGCTGCCCGGCGTCGGATCGAACGCCTCGACCCGGTTCTCGATCCCACCGTGCGCTACATCGACTTGCGGCGTGCCCGCACCGAGCCGTCCGACCGCCCCGACGAGGACTTCGGCAACGGCACTCGTGAGTACCGGCACCGCTGGATCGTGCGCGGGCACTGGCGCAACCAGTACTACCCCAGCCGCAACGACCACCGCCCGATCTGGATCGACCCGCACTTCGCCGGTCCGGAAGACAAACCGTTGCTCGGCGGCGAGCGCGTGAACGTCCTGCGCCGATGACACCACTCCCACTGTTCGACCCATCCGATCTGAAGGGCACCATCATGACCGCCGAATCCGATGCCGTTCCGCCCCACCAGCCCGCCGCTGCCGTGCCGAACACCGCCCGGCCAGCCGACGACCCCGCGACGCATCCCACGCCCCCACAATCCGACGAAGAGACGGCGCTATTGTGGCGGGAGGGACTTCCGCCCGATGCCGTGATTCTCGCCCCATCGGTCGCCCCGACGCCGATGCGACAACCCGAGAACACCTGGGCGTTGCTCGTGGTGGCAGCGGACGTCCTGGACGACACCGACCCAAACCGAGAAGGCGAAGTCGCCCTGTTCGCCGGGTGTTGGCTGCCCGACCAGCCGCAGGCGGCAGTATGCGAAGGCGATCTAGTCCTCGTGCTGACCGCACCCAACGACGAGTCGCCGCCGGACGACGAGGTCGACGTGGAAATGCTGCTCGCCCACGGGAACCGGTGGATGCGGGTCGGCGAGTGGGAAGGGATGGACCCGCGCTGGCCGTGGACCGTCGCGATGACCGCTGCGGCGATCATGGGGCTGCACGTCGAAGCAACTGAGACAGCCTCGTTTATGCCAGGCGCGACAGCCGGTCGACCTCTGCGGGGTTGGGGCGGCAACGGCGGCCTCGTGGACCTGCTCGCCACCGGCCTGATCCACACGGGCGAGGAGTTCATCTGGGACCGTCCAGGGCGCGGTGCCCGGCACACCGCCCGCATCAACTCCGACGGCACCCTGGTCCTCGTCGACGGCCGTGCCTACGTCAACCCCTCCGGCGCTCTGACCGCACTCGGCGGCAAGCACCAGAACGGCTGGAAGGCGTGGAAACGAACCTCGGACGGACGCACTCTCGGTGACCTGCGCGCGGACCTTCGCGCCCGACGAGGACAGACGACCGAACCGCGCCGAGAGCTGTAGCTCCCTTGTTCGACAGCCGGGTCACCCGTATCCACTTGCATTGGTGGCCCGGCTGTCCTGGCACAGGAAAGGCTTAACCGTGGACGAATTCCTGCACACAAAGGACAGTGCGATTGTGCGGGGCGCGAAGGCTGGAGACGGTCCCGGCTACACCTTGGAAGCCATCGCCGTGCGCATTTCTCACGACATCACCGAGGCACGTAAGCGGGAGGATCTTCCGGCGTACACCCGCACGGTCGTCACCGTGCTCCCGTGGCAGCGAATGCTGCACATCCGCGTCGAGGGCTTCGACACCGTCCCTGCACGCGCGACGAGTCGAGCCGTGATCACCACGTTGTTCGACCTTGTCAGCACCTACAACATCATCCCGCTGGACTCGGTCGAGTTGCCGTTGTTCACCCAGCACATCGTGCTGGTCGACTCGTTCGGTCAACCGTTCGCCGCGATTGTCGGCGCGGGTGCGGGGGAGGTCGAACCTGTTATGCAGTAGAAGCCGCCGGGCGGGTCGCCCCGGCGTAGTCGTCGCCGTTGTACCGGTAGTTGTCGATCTGCACGGGTTGGCCGAAGGTCGGGGCGTTGATCATGAGTCCGCCGCCGATGTAGAGGCCGACGTGGTGGATGTTGCCGGGTGTGCCGTAGAAGACGAGGTCGCCCGGCAGCAGCGGCTGTCCGGCGGGGACGCGTGGGCCCGCGTCGTATTGGGTTTGGGCGGTACGGGGCAGGTTCACTCCGGCGGCGGCGTAGGCGGCCTTGGTCAGTCCGGAGCAGTCGAAGCCCGCGTGTCCGCCGTCGGGGCCGTTGCCGCCCCATACGTACGGCAAACCCCTTTGGCCACAGGCGTAGTTGATCGCGGCGAGGGTGACGGCGTTGGGGGCTTGGATGGCGTTGCAGTCGCCGTTGCCGATGCTGGTCGCGGCGGCCTCGGCGTATTTGCCAGCCTGCTTGAGGACCATGTCGACGTACCAGTCGGCGTGGTTGTAGGCGAAGATCGCCGCTCGCAGATCGCCTCGGCGTGCTCCGTTGTCACACAGCAGGAAGGCCGCGGCGTGGATGGCGTCGTGTGGGTTGTACCGCGAGGGCGGGCTCGCGCCACCCGGCGGGATCTGGTGGGCTGCGATGACGCCGTTGAAGGTCGGGGCGAGGAACTGCATCGGCCCGCCGGCCCCGGCGAAGTTCTCACCCTCGGCCACGCCAGGGGCTTTCAGGCGGCCGTGGTCGGTCTCGACTTTGCCGATCGCGGCGAGCACGGTCCAATCCAGTCCGGGACAGTCAGGGGCTGCGGTGACGTAGAGCAGGCAGTAGTCAGGCGGGATGTCAGCGATCGGTGCCGTGCAGTCGATGCTGGTGTTCGAGGAACTGCCGAACAGCGCGTCCACCACGGCACTCACGCCCATGCCGAGCAGGACGGGGATGAGCAGCAGGATGGCCGCAGCCCCGATAGCGATCTTGGCGAGCACGCTCTCACCACCTCCCCGGCCGGCCCGCCCCGCGCGGCGCCCGTGAGCTGGTCGAGGTAGGCGGCATCGGCGAGGGCGGCGGCGACATCGGCTGCGGCGAGTCCGCACCCGCCGGGGCCTCCTCGGTCGGCGTAACCGGCGGCGGCACGTGCGGCCAGGCGTCGGGCAGCCCTGACAGCGCTCGCCGGGACGCTCCGGCGGTTGCGGTCAGCGGGAGCCAGACCTCGTCAGCCGGGCTCGGGTGGACGGCCTCGGGGTTGAGCAGCTCGGCCGCCGCGGTGGCGACCGGCACCGAGCGCCGGTCGTCGAGCTCGCGCCACGCCTTCGCAAGCAGCCGGCGGGCGGCGGCCTCGCGCCGCGAGGTCGGCAGCCACACCAACAACGGGGTGGTGATACCGGTGGCTTGCGCGAGGGCGGCGTAGCCGGCCAGTTTCCCGGCGAGCTTGCTCAGCGGCTCGGTGCCGAAGTCGTACTCGAGGAACCACTCGACCTGCCATTCATCTGACCTCCAGCGGCCGTAGCCGTCGGGTTTGATCAGGTCGCCGAAGTGGCGGGCGCAGCGGGTCTCCGACCACCACGCCGCCAGCTCGACCTGCTCGCCGGGGTGCGGGTTGCGGGCTCGGTCGACCAGGGCGGTGAACCACTCGTTGACGCCGACAGTGTGGGCCAGGCGCAGGCTGTGGGCGACGCCGAAGACCCGGTCGTGCCGGTAGCCGAGTTCCTTGACGTCCAGACCGTCCTCGGCAGCGAGCACGGCCGCGCCGGCGGGCGCCAAGACGTAGTGCATCGGCGCGGTGCCGAGGGTCACGAAAGGCTGGAACCGGTCGACGACGCCCCACAGGTAGAGCTCACGCAGCCGCATCCGCCCGGAGCGAAAGCTGGGGAACGCGAGCGCGGTGATCTGGTGGGCGGTGAGGACCTTGTGCTCCCAAAGCATCCGGGCGATCCACTTGTCGCGCGGGGTCAGCCGCCACGCCAGCACCGCCTGGTGCTCGGCGGTGTTCGCGACACGCGCCGTAGGCCGGGTCGGCTTGTGGCCGCGCAAAGCACGCTGCCGGGTGGGATTGGTGATCATGGTGGGCACCTCCGGAAGGGCAGGGCGAAACCGCCCCGGCGCGAAGCGCGCCGGGGCGTGATGGGCGGGTGAACGAGCGGAAGAGCGGGCGGTCAGCCGTTGCGGCGGGGGTCGGCGCTACGCGGGCGCGCGACGGGCTCGTTCCGGTTGGCGGGTCGGGCCGTACCTGACGAGCTGCGTGGCGGCCGAGTGCCAGCGGTTGCGGGCCCGCCGGTGGCGGCCTCGGTCGCGCGGGTCCGCGCCGTGCGGCGCGCCACGCCGCGGATCTCCCGTGCCCTGCCGGGGACGGCGGGCGGGAGGGGCTTGGTCAGCATGGTGAACGGCTGGGCTTCCTCGCCGTTGAGGACCAAGCGCACAGCGGCGTGATAGACGCCGAGGTGGGCGAGGTCGTGATCGGACAACCGCGGGGCGGTGTGGCGGGACAGCTCGCGTGAATCCTCGGGGCTCGCGTTGAAGAAGATCTTGCTGCGGGCGTTGGTGGACATGCCCTCACGCAGTTCGCGGGGAAGCTGGCCGAGGTGCTGGTGGGCCAGGGTCATCGCGACCCGGAACCCGCGGGCCTCGGCGAGCATGTCCTCGATCGGGTATGGCAGTCGGGTAGCTCCACGACCCTCTCGGGTCGAGAGCCCCCTCAGAACCGGACGTGCGGCTTTCACCGCATCCGGCTCAAGCAGGCCACTATGGACGCGCATTCGGGATCTCCTGGGTTCCTTCGAGAATGCTCCGGGCGTGGTACTGCCGGTGGCATTCCGAGTGGATGAGCATGAGGTTGGCGCGATCGTCCGAGCCGCCGTGGGATTTGAAGACCAGGTGGTGCCTGTTGATCGTGCGGGAGTTGGCCCAGAACCAGGCTGCCCATTCACGGACGGACTGCGGCTCGTAGCCGGCTCCGGCGATCAGGTCCAGTCCGCACAGCGGGCACAGCCCCTTCTGCTTGGCAGCCAGCGACAGGTTGCGCCTGTCGGCTTCTGGGTGCTTCCGCTTCCGGGTACGTGCCTTCCAGTACCCCTCAAGCGCTGGGTCGTCTTTCGACGCCCGCCCGGTGACCAGGGCGTGTCGCTCGATGTGGGTCCATGCGAACCGGTACAGGTACCGCCCGGTGTCCTTGTCTCCGAAGACCCAGACGTCTTGCCGTGTCGGGTTGAAGCACCCGAAGTAGGCGGCGCGAATCCATGCCACCGACTTGTTGTGGTGCTTGCGTTTGGCCCACCTGTACATGCGGTAGTGCACGTAGTGGTCCAGGGTCGTGAAGGTCTCCGTGGAGGCCACGCCCCGGTAGTAGGTGGACCATCCCTTGATCAAGGGGTTCAGGGTGCGGATGACGTCTGCGCACGTGGCCGCGCGCATCCGTATCACCGTGTCCCGGACCTTGTCCTTGACCTTCTTCACCGCTGCATCGCTCGGCTTGATCAGCAGCTTGTCGTTGTAGCGCCTGACGTTGAACCCGAGGAAGTCGAAGCCCTCGTCGAGGTGGACGATGCGCGTCTTGTCCTCGTTGAAGGCCAGCCCCTTGGGTGCCAGCCAGGCCGCAAGCCGTTGCTTCGCCTGCTCGGCCTCCTCCTTCGTGGTGCACAGCACCACGAAGTCGTCGGCGTAGCGGATGAACGCCGGGGCGCACTGCACCCAGCGTTGCCGGGCGGTGCCGTCTTCACGGTCCCCGGCAGCGGTCCCCATGCCGTGCAGGACGATGTTCAGTAGCAGTGGGCTGATCACTCCGCCTTGAGGGGCTCCCTCATCGGTCGGGGCGAACCGCCCGCCTTCCATCACACCGGCCTTGAGCCAGCGCAGGATCTCGGCCGCAGCCGGGAATCCTGCGATGGCCTCCATCAGGCGATCGTGGTTGATCCGATCGAAGGCGGCTGTCAGGTCCGCGTCCAAAGCCCAGCGTCGCCGGGACTTCTTACCTGCCGCGAAGTTGAAGATCGCGGCGATCGCGTCGTGACAGCTGCGGCCGGGCCGGAAGCCGTAGCTCCGTGCCTCGAACCGTGCCTCCCACTCAGGTTCCAGGGCGTTCTTCACCCTGGTCTGCTGCACTCGGTCCCGGATGACCGGGATACCGAGCGGACGGGTCTTCCCGTTCGCCTTCGGGATGTGCACACGCCGCACCGGCCGGGCCTTGGGCCGGGGCTGCTCGGTGAGTGTCCTCACCAGCCGTCCCCGATCCTGCGGCCGCAGCACGATTTCCCCGTCTATCCCGGGGCTGCGGCGTCCCAGGCTCCGCTGTGTCACGCTCCGCACGCTCACGAGCGTGTTGGAGTGCGAGCGCAGCATGAGCTTTTGGAGATTACGGACCTTCTTCAGGTCCCCTTCCTGCGTCGCCGTGAAGATCCTCTGCCGCAGTCGCCGTACGGATCGCTCGGCGGTGGCCCAGTCGATGCTGTGCCAGTACCGTGCGTCGTCCAGCGCGTGGTTCCCCTCGGGAAGGGTCGGGGACTCCTGGGTCGTGTCGACGTGGTGTGTCACTTCTCCTCCTTCGGTATCCAACTCCGGCGCTGGTTCTGGCTTCTTGCTTCGGTTCTTCACAGGCCCACCAGACCCGCGTGGGCTCCCTTTCGGGTCCGGGAACGCAGTCCCGGTATCCGCCGGGTTATGCGCGGAGGCTGAGGTGCCTTGGTCCGCGTTTTCCCCTGGGCTTTCGCCCCAGCGGCATTAGCTTCTCGGGTCTTCCTTCGCCCGCAGAGGGTTTCGGCTTCCGTTGCCGTCGGCTTACCAGGGCGCATCCGCCTTGGACCTCTACGGGGTTGTCCTGTTCCGCTTGTGCCAGTTGCGATCTGGGAGGACGCCCTCTTTACCCCGGGACCGGTGGTGGTCACGCAACGGAGGAAAATCGCCCTCTGTTGCCACCTGAGCCTCACAGCTCCGGGCCCTTCCCGCCGACTACAAACCATTGGCGCGGGTCAACTTTCACGAGGCCTCATCAAGGGTTCACTTGCGTTCGTCCTTCAGATCTTCTCCTTGCCCTGTGGCCGGTGATGGTCCACCGGCTCTTGGGGCTTCGTGTCAGGCGGCTTAACACGGGTCCGTTACCAGTCCCGCATTCGCCCTAGGAGACCCGCCCTACCTTGACCACGGGGCGGGGAATCACCTTGTCCTCTCTGGTAATTCACTGGCTACAAGCGACTTTCAGGCCGCACGGTTCAGGAAGTGGTGACACTCGTCGATCACCATCGAGGCGTCCCGGCGTTGCCGTTGCGGAGTCCGGGCCCGCCCGGTGGTGGCCTGCCAGGTCCGGGCGACCACCAACGACCCGACCAGCCGAGTGGTCTCCTCGCCCAGCGAGCCCTTGGGAATACGCACCAGGCAGATCCCGCCATCGAGGACCCGGCTCATGTCCACTGTGGAATGACCGCCCGCGATCGCGTCGCGGACGAAGGGCCGCAACAGGAACGCGCGGAGCTTGTTCATCAGCGGACTGATGACCTGGGACCGGGACGAGTTGGTGAGTTCCTCGTACCAAAACCAGAACCCGCGCAGCACCGGATCGGTGACCCCGGCGACGACCCGGCTGCGGAACGCCTCGTCGGCCAGCAGCTTGGGCAGGTCCGCAAGGGTGGCGACGCCTTCCTGGCTGCGCAGGGTGAGGCAGGCGGCGCGCATGACGTCGTCGGTGCGCGGTCCCCAGAACGCCGAGTAGACCCGCCGGAAGACGCTGACGAGGTTGTCGACGGTCAGGTCGGTCTCCCCACCGTCGAGCGGATTCAAGCAGGGTGGTCGAGACTTGCTGTCGGCATCGAAGATCACGACTCGACCGGCAGCCGATTTGGGAAGGCGGGACAGAACATCGGTGACGAGGTCGCCCTTGGGGTCGATCAGCACGATTCCGCGGCCGGCCTCGGCGTCGGCCAGGATCATGTTCCCGAGCAGCGTGCTCTTGCCGGAACCGGTGGCGCCGATGACGTGCAGGTGGTGTCGGGCGTCCGGGACTCGCAGGGCGACGGGGCGTTGGTGGCCGGTGTCGGTGACCCCGAGCGGTTTTGCCTCCGGCCCTGGGGTGGCGATGCCCGGTGGTGGGGCGATGGCGCGGGCTCCGGCGCGTTGGATTCCGGGGATGGCCTCGTCGGTGGGCAGGTGCGCGATCGCCGCCAGTTCGGGCACCGACAGCAGATCGCCGCGTCCCAGACGACGTGAGTCGATCACTTGGCCGGGATGGCGGATGCGGTGGCGGGTGTAGTGGTTGTGCTCGGTGTAGGAGGCGAACGAGGCCGCCAAGGCGTGGGCCCGGCCGCGGGCGACCTCGCGCACCTGGCGGACCTCGCCCTCGTCGGCATCGGCGGGTAGCAGGGCCGCCACGGCGTAGCGGACGACGGTCTCGAACTGGCTGCCGCGTTGCTTGCCGACGATCGCGCGGTTTTGCGCGGAATATTCCAGCGAGGTCTGCGGGTCGCTGTGCAAGGCCCCGGTCTTCGTCCACGTCGCCGTGCGCCGGGAACGACTACCCGTGCCGGGGGTGATCGCGTCGAGCAGGCGCCCGACCAGCCGGGTGGAGCCTCCGGTGTGGACTCGTCGGGCGGCGCGGCGGGCTTGCTGGACGCGGCGGCCGGTGACCGGGCGGGCCAGCACCTGTACGCAGGCGTACTCGGCACGGCCGAGCCCGACCGGCGCGCCGATCAGGGCGCGGATCGGGTCGGCGTCGAAGTCACTGCGCAGCGGCAACGCCTCCGGTCGGGCCAGCCGCAGCTCGCCGCCAACCACTAGCCGCCGCTGCCCCTCGCCGGGCGTGGGAAGGGGTGGCTCGGCTGGGCCGACGCGGGTGTGCGCGCCTGGCCAGGCCGCCTCCACGGCGCGTTCGACCAGGCCGGGCGGGATGACCCCGGGCACCCACAGCCGGATCGCGACCCCGGCCTCGGAGAACACGTACTCGCACGCCACGTGCGGCTGGCCGGTGAACGCGCGGCGCCAGCCGGGCCGCAGCAGCCCGACGAGGTTGGACCACAACGCGGCCCCGCCCGCGGGATCCACGGCGGGTGGGGCGAGCACGGTGACCTGACGGGCGTCGGCGAGCAGCTGTTCGTGGCAACGGCGGGCCCACCACCGCCGGCCGAGCACGATCCCGGTGACGAGCACCGCGAGGACGGGGGCCGCGATCGGACCCCAGTCCAGGGCCAGGTCCCGCAGCCGCGCCAGCAGCGCGAGGAGCGCGCCGCCGGGATCGCGCAGATAGTCCTCCATCCACCCGGCGGCGACCGGGACCGTCGAGCGCGTGGGCGCGATCGCGAGAACGAGTGTGTCCGGTGGCTGGTCGAGAGCAGGCGATACCCACGTCGGTGTTCGGGGCAGCATGAACGAGTCCCTTCACGGGAGAGGTACGGACGGGTGGTGGCGCTCAGGCGGCGTCGAGGTGGATCTGGTCGTCGTCTCCGGAGTCCGGGCCGAACTCGTCTCCGTCGAAGCCCAGGTCGACGAACGCGGCGTCGGCCTCGTCGACCGGTTCGGCGGTGTCGGCGTAGGCGGCGAGTTCGGCCGGGTTGCTACAGGAACTTCCTGGAGTTCCCGATCGCTCTCTGTCCTTCGTGGACATTGCAGGTCAGGTCGCGTGCGGTTAACTCGATGGGGTTGATATCTGACATGTCGTCGAGATTCCCGACGCGGTGTCGACGTTCGTGACGCATCATCGTGTTTGGCCAACTTCAGGCCGAACATGTGGAGGTGCGCATGGCACTGGCGGTGGTGCGGTCGCTGGACGCTCCACGCAGGCTGGAGACGGCTCAGGAGCTGCAGGACTTCGAGCAGGAGTTGGTCGATCAATACCTTTTGGCATCGGTCGGCGCAGGGACGGGCGATAGCACGATCGGTCACGACCGATCGGTTGTGTTCGAATTCATCGAGGTCCTGGGCCGTCCGGTGTGGACTGCGCAGCCTCACGACGCGGACAGATTCCTTGCGCTCCAACGCAAAGACAAGCTCCTGGCGCGATCGACCGTGCGACAGAAGGCATGTGCGCTGGCGAGCTTCTTCAACTTCTTGATCACCCGCTATCAAGGCGACATTCAGGTGCTGACCGGTTGCGTCGTGAGCCAACCGATCGATGAATACAACCGCCCGGCCAAGGCTGACTACGGCGTGGCCAACGTGCCACCGACCGACACCGAGGTGGAACTGTTGTTCTCCGAGTGGCGGGATTCTTTGCAGCACACAAGGAAGTTCCTGGTCCAAGCGAGGGACTATCTGGCGGCGTCGCTGTGGCGACGGGCCGGGCTCCGGATCCAGGAGACCTACAGGCTGGACATGCGTGACTGGCGCCGCGACCTGGGTGCCTACGGCAAACTGCATGTCCGGTTCGGCAAGGGCAGCCGAGGACGGGGTCCGAAGACCAGGTTGGTGCCGGCGATCAACTCGGTCGCAGAGCTGCTCGACTGGTGGGTCATCGACGTACGCCATCAGTTTGGCGACGACTGGCAGGATCCGGACGCGCCGCTGCTGCCCTGTGAGCGCACCGATCGCCACACTGGCTCGTGCTCCCGGGTAGGTGATCAAACGTTGCGCGACGGGCTGGCCACGGCCACCCGACGCTGGTTGCCGCATTGGACCGGGCGACTGAGGCCGCACACGCTGCGGCACTACTGCGCGTCGTCGCTGTACTCCCGTGGCATGGACCTCAAGGCCATTCAGGAGATCCTTGGCCACGAATGGCTTTCGACCACGACCCGCTATATCCACGTTCACGCCGACCATGTGGAACACGTGTGGGACAAGGCAAACGAGCGGGTCGCCGCACGACTCGGACAGTAACGGAGAAGAACCGATGCGGTGGAACATGCGCATGAAGGCCGCAGAGATCGGCATCTGGAAGTCGACTGAGATGCGCCGCCGGCTGGCCGAAGCGGGCCTGGATATCAGCCACGGCAAGATGTCGGCACTCTGGATCGGCAATCCCACCACCATCCGACTCGAAGATCTCGACGTGATCTGCGCGGTGCTGCAATGCGCCCCCACAGACCTGTTGATCTGCGAACCGGACAAGGTCGCCGCGCTGCGCCCCCGCGAGACCGAGACCGGCACCCAGACGCCGATCACCCCACGGCTGGGGCGCCACCGATCGGTTCCACCGGCGTGACGCCGCCCAGAACATGCCGGCGCTGCCAACGCAAACCCGTCAGCACCTACAGCGCGAAGTACTGCTTCGACTGCCGCCCCGGCGGCCCCGTCACTGCTCCGCCGTGTCGGCGATGCGGTTCGCCGGAGTACTACTCGGCCGGCCTGTGCGGCGACTGCCACCAGTACGGGCCGAAACGTGCCCGCTCGTGCCCGGATTGCTTCGCCTGGGGCGTAGCCACCCGCAGTAAGGAAGGCCTCTGCATAGGCTGCTTGGGATGGCGGGACACATACCCCAGTCGCGGTACGTGCCGCATCTGCGGGCATCGCTGCATCGCGCGCAATCTCGATCTCGTGTGCCGGCTGTGCTGGCGCCAAGCCAGCCTGCTGCGGCAAGGCCATCGGCCGCTCGACTACGTAGCCGCGAATCGCTATGGCCAGCAACTGTTTCTCGCCGACATGTTCTGCAGGCACGGGTCGCTGGCTCTGCGTCCCAGCCATCGCGAGCCCGCCACCGTTGCGGGTCCGCCGCTGCACCTGCCGGTCCGCTACCGCCAGCTCGTCCTGTTCGACCTGGCCCACGACCTCACCGCTGGTGCCGCACGCGCCTTTCCCTCGCCCGACCCGCACCTGTGGGCAATGATGGAACAGGCGATCGACGAACACGCGGTTCGCCACGGTTGGCAACAAACCCTGATCGAGGGCGTGCGCCGAGGTGTGCGCATCCTGCTCGGCACCCAAGACACGCCAGGCGCGCCGGTACGCGCCAGCGACATCCACCAACTGCCCAGCATCGGTACCGCCGCCAGGCCGGTGCGTGACGTGCTTGCCGGCCTCGGCATGGTCGACGAGGATCGCGTTCCCGCCGCCGAAACCTGGTTCCGCTGCCAGATCGAGAATCTGCCCGAACCGATGCGCCACGAGCTGAGCGTCTGGTACGAGGTGATGACCCACGGCAGCACGGTGCCGCCTCGCCGACACCCGCGTTCGCCGAACACAATGCGCTCCCAGCTCTCGTTCGCACTGCCGATCCTGCGCAACTGGGCCGAATTCCACGAGTCGCTGCGCGAGATCACCCGAGACAACATCCTCAACGCCCTGCCAGCTAGCGGTGTCCCGCGCTCCACAACCCTTCAGGGACTGCGGTCCATCTTCAAGATTCTCAAGGGACGGAAGCTGATCTTCTGTAATCCCACCGCGCGGATCCGCACTCCCCGGCTGGTCCCCGCAGCGCCTCCCGCAATCGACCCAGCCGCACTGGACACCGTTTACAACTCCACTGATGCGGCCACGGCCGCGCTCGCAGCCCTGATCGCGTTTCACGCGCTGAGCTCTGGACAACTGTGCGCCCTGCTGCTCAGTGACGTGCGTAACGGCCGACTGCATCTGGACGGTCGCGTCATACCACTGGCCCAACCAGTGCGCCAACGGCTGCGCGCCTACCTGGACTTCCGAGAACAGCGCTGGCCCGCCACCGCCAACCCACACCTGTTCATCCACTACCGCAACGCGACTCACACCGGCCCGGTCACCAACTTCTGGATCCGCAGGCGCCTGGCCATGAACCCCCAGCACGTGCGGCAGGACCGGATCATGGACGAAGCGCACGCCACCCGCGGCGACGCCCGCGTCCTGTGCAACTTGTTTGGTCTGTCCATCGCTGGCGCCTACCGGTATACGGCCACCGTCGACCATCCCGGCGTCGTCGCGTACGTCGAAACCACCGCAGACCATCGAGACCGTTGAATTGGCACGAAAACCAACCAGCCTCGCCCGCCACAACGCGTTCCGTGCACACTGACGACTATGACCAAAGACCAGCCGGGAGAGATCCGCCCAGGCGACATATACGAGGACTGCGCGTTTCACCCGGTGTTCTGCACATACATCGACGAAGACGGCGACGAGATCGGTGGCATCTCCCTCATCGACGCCACGGCACCCAGAGCCTGCTCCCTTGGACACTGCGGCGTCATCAAACTGTCCATCGCCGACGTCATTGCCGCCCGAGCCAACTGGCCAGCCTACCTCACCCGGCGCAAGGCAGAGTTCGAAGCAGACCAAGCGGGCGAAGCGCCAACTACCGACAAACAGACCGACAGCGAATCCACATGAGACAGAGCGGTCTGGAGTTGCCGAAACACCGGCTCCTTGTACCCTCATCACAGGTCCACCCACCCGGAGTTCGCGTCCGAATCCGGTAGAGATGCCAGGAACTCCGGGGAAGTGGTCACCAGGTAGTGCTCGGTCGGTGAGGCGATGCTCTGAAACGCCACCCGCTGGGTGCCGGCCGACAGCAGACCCTGGCCACGGTCGGCGGAGAGCAGGAACGCGCGCTCCCCGGCGGAGAGGTCGAAGGTCTGCGTGATCTCGTCGATGGCCTGCGATGCCTGGCGCAGCAGGATCTGGGTCGCCGCGTTCGCCACGACGGCCTTGCCCAGGTCGCTGCCGAGTACGTCGGCGGTGTCCTGGGTCGCCACCGTCAACCCCGCCCAGTGCTTGCGGGACGCCTTGGCCATGCGGAACAGGAACTCGGCTCCGGACTTCTCCTTCATCAGCAGCCACGCCTCGTCGACCACGACCAGGCGCGGGCGGCGGATGGCAGGGTTGGACACCCGCCGCCACACCGCGTCCAGGGTCAGCAGGGTACCGATGCCCTTGAGCTCGTCGGGCAGGTCGCGGAGGCTGAACACCACCAGGTGACCTTCGGGGTTGACGCTGCTGGGCCCGTCGAACAGCTGCTTGAACGCGCCCTCGACGAACGGGTGCAGCCTCGCGGCGAGCTCACCCGCGGCCCGGTCGCCGGCCTGCCCAGCGACCGCGAGCTGGTCGCGCAGGACCCGCAGCGTCGGCGACGGCCGGGTCCACGTGCGCGCGTCGGCGGTGATTCCCACGCTCTGGTAGGTCGCGGCGATCGCCTGGTCCAACGCCGCCCGCTCCGCCGCCTCCAACTCGCCACCGACCAGAACGGCGATGACGGTGTGCAGGAACAGAGACCGGCGCACGAGCGCGTCCTTCGGGGCGGTGCGGCGGCCGTCGGCGCGGGTGTGGATCGGCAGGTCGAACGGGTTGAGGCGGACGCCTCGCGCGCCGAGGTGGACGTAGGTGCCGCCCACCGCGGCGGCCAGGCGGGCGTACTCGTCCTCGGGGTCCACGACGGCGATCTCGATGCCGCGGTACAGCGACCGCAGCAGTTCCAGCTTCACGAGGTAGGACTTGCCCGCGCCGGAGCGGCCGAGGATCACGGAGTTGTGGTTGTGCATCCCGTCGCCGAACCGGTCCCAGTGCACCAGTCCCTGGGAGCCGACGTTATAGCCGTAGAGCACCCCGGACGCCGCGGCCACACTGGTCGGGTCCGGGGCGGGCAGGTCGGGGCTGGTGAACGGGAACGCCGCCGCCAACGCCGACGTGTCGAAGGTCCGGCGCATCCCGATGAGGTCCAGTCCCATCGGCAGGGTGGACACCCAGCCCTGCAGCGACCGGTAGGTCGTGTGCTTGGCGTCGAGCAACAGCGACGCGCACAACGACCGCAGCGCGGCCACCTCATCGGCCAGCACGTTCTCGGAGACGGCGTGAATGGTCAGGTACAGCCCGACCCGGAACAGCTTCCCCTCGCCGCGGGCGACACGGGAGGACAGGTCGTAGGCGTCCTCAGTGGCGGCCTCGACCTGTGGATCGAACAGGCGGCCGTGCTCGGCGGTGTGCCGTCGCCCGGCCTCCAATTTCGCGAGCTGCTTCTTCAACCGAGAGGCGGCGGTGGCCGGGTCGATCGGCTCGATGTGCACCGAGACGTCCAGGCGTCCGGGGTAGGTCAGCAGCGGGGCGAGCCAGCCAGGGTGCACCTCACGCGGGAAGCCGACCACGGCGAAGCTGGACACCCACTCGCCGCCGACCTCCAGGTGCCGCGCAGCCACGGACAGGGCGTCGGGAGTGAACGCGGCAGCCGCCGACGAGGCCGCCGGGACGGCCGGGTTACTGCGGGTCTTGCGTGTGCGGGCGCCCATCAGGACCGCCCCCTTTCATTCTCGTAGTCGTCCGGGTAGTCGTCGTCCTCGTAGTCCCAGTCGTCCCCGTACTCGTCGCTGTCCTCCGGTTGCGCCGACGGCGTCCGGCCGGGTGCCGTGGCGCTGTGCGTGAAGTAGGAGCCGTCGTCGAAGTCGTCCTCGGTCGGGTCCGCGCCGGAGGTGGTGATGACCTCGTCCGCGCCGGCCAACCCCGCAGACGGGGGGAGCAGGCTGTCGGGGTTGCAGGCCGAGGCCAGCACCGCCGTGGCCTGTCCCGCGTCGAGCGGGGTGACCACGATCCCGGCCGGCGACAGCAGTTCGATCGCCTCGCCCAGGCGGCGCACCAGCCGCGACTCCGCTGCCCGGCGGGTTCCGGCGTCGACCTGTCCGCCTGCCTGCTTGCGGCGCTTGCCCGCCATCGGACCGGGTCCGCCCAAGCCGTCGGTCGGCGCGGCGACGCCAAGCGGCTCGCGCAGCACCAGCAGCACCTGGCGGCGCAACAGGTCCGACTGCTGCCCGAGCTGTACCAGGTAGTCGGCGTGCTCGATCGCGGCGGCTTCCAGCGCCGGGTGCGGCAGCCCGCCCGCACGTTCGCGCAGTTCGGCGGTCTGGGCCGAGAGGTCGAGGCGTTCGGTGCGCACCAGCACCTGCACCGGCGCGGTCAGCGAGTGCAGGTAGCGACCGAACGAGGCGACCAGCGCTTCCTGCTCGTTCAAGGTCCGCAGCGCGAAGTTCACCGTCGAGGCGACCGCGACCACGGCCAGGCCATCGACGCCGAGGTCGACCACCCCGGTCTCGGTGACGGCCTCGGCCGGCAGCCGCAACGCCGAGGGCGACACCTGCTCGGGCTGCCCGGCCCGGCTCTTTCCGCCCTTGCGGCGCCCGGCCGTCTGGCCTGCAGTGCGGTCGGTGTCCGGGGTGAGCCAGGCAGGCGCGGGGCGCACGCCCTCGGGCGCGGCGACCCGGTGGCGAGGTGCGACCTGCTGGCGGATCGCGGCGACGAGCAGCTTGTCCATCGGCACGCCGTCGCGCTTGCCCAGCGCGAGCATCGCCGAGGCCGCGCCGACCGGGACCGCTGCGGCCAGGAACACCGGGATTGGGAGGAACGCGCGGGTGGCCGCCCAGATCAGGTAGAGCACCGCCCCGGCAGCGGCGAGGATCGCGAGTTGACGTGCGGTCAGCGGCCCGAGGACGCGGTCGTGCATGTCGACATCGGCCGGGATACGGACGGGAGCGGTCATGAGGATTTACCTCCTGGCTTGGGACTCGGCCGCGCCGGTGGCTGTGGCGGGCTGACGACCGGCGTGGTCGGTGGCTTGGCTGGCTTGGGCAGGTCCAGCGGCAGCCGCAACTGCTGTCCCGCGCGCGGTGCGGGACGAGGCGGTGTCGCCGGTGGCGGAGTGGGCGCGGGCCTGGGCGCGGGAGTTCGGCGCACGCCGTCCAGCGGCAGCGGGTACTGGCCGCTGCGGTTCGCCCTGCTGCCCTTGTACGGGTCGAAGGGCAGCTCGGGTTGGACCACCCGAGGTCCGCTCGGTCGCGGTGGAGTGGGCGGCGGCGGACTCGCCGGGCGCGGCACTCGGCGCACGCCGTCCAGGGGCAGCGGGTACTGCCCGGATCGGTTCGGGCGGATGCCCCGCCCGGTAGGGGTCCAACGGCAACTCGAGCTGCTTGCCCCCGGCCGCGCGGCTGCGACGACCACCGGCGTCCGTGCCCGCTGGTGGCGCCGGTGGTGGCGTCGTGCGCTGGACGTCCAGAGGCAGGCGGTACTGTCCGTCGCGGCCGAGCACGGGCTTGTTCTCGGGCCAGTCGTCTCCCAATGGCAGCGCGAGCTGGCGGCCCTGGGGACCGGAGGACTTGGGAGCTGGACCGGCCTTCGTCTTCGGCGTGGGCTTGCCTGTCGGGCGGGTCCGGCGCACGCCAGGCAGCGGCAGGACGTACTGCCCGTTCGCGGTGGTTCGCGCGTTGGCGTACGGGTTGGGCGAACCGCCGCCGCTGGGGCCTCCACCGCCGTTGCCGCCACGGCCGCCGCCCGATGGTCGGGGCTTCGGACCGCCTCCGCCACCGCGGAACAGACCGAAGGTCTTGTAGGCGAGGAAGCCCTTGATCAGCGACCCGATCAGACCTCCGCCGCGCACCGAGGACAGCACCCAGAACGGGATTTTGAACAGGATGTACGTCAACGCGAGCGCGACCAGGATGTTGACCAACCCGGACGTGGTCGGGCCGAAGATGGTGAACCCGCCGGGGGCGAGGAACACCTTCATCGCGGTGATCAGCGTCAGGCTCTGGCCGAGCTGGATCGCCAGACAGCCGCCGTAGGCTTTCCACCACCAGTAGGCGATGCCCTCGGTCTGGGGCAGGGCGTGGAACATCAGCACCAGCGGCGCCCCGGCGATGAGGATGATGGTCAGCGCGACCCGCACCACGTATGTGACGAGCAGTGCGACGAGCAGCGCGGCGAAGACGATCCCGATGAAAGAGATCCAGTTGCTGCCGTTGAGGCTGGTCAGCACGAGGTTGCGCAGCATCTCGCCCGCGGCGTTCGCTTCGACCCCGCCGCCCATGATCGCTTCGACACCGGCGTTGGCGATCTGGATGCCCTTGGTCGCCACCCACAGCGATAGGGCGCCGGCCAGGAACCCGACCACGAGTCGCGGCGCGAGTTCCTTGATGGAGTGCCGCGTTTGGACGGTCTGGTAGCCCATCGCGATGACCCCGGCGATGAGCACGAGCAGGCCGTAGGAGATGAGCAGGATCTGCCAGGAGTTGTCCCATAGCTCGCCCACCCGCGGCAGCGAGTCCGGCATCGGTGTGGTCAGCAGGGTCTTGGACAGCAGGTCCAGCAGCGGGTTGAGCGCTTCGGTGACGATGCCCCGGAAGAAGGCATTGATGGCCTCGGTGATGCAGGCACCGATATCGGTGATCCCGCAGTCGTTCTCGGTCTCCTGGCCCTGTCCGGGCTGCCCGGTGCCTGGGTTAATCGGCGGCGTCGTGGTGGTGCCGGGCTGAGGGATGCAGCCCTCGCCGGAGCACGGAGTCGACGGGGTTGTCGGAGACGTCGTGGTCTGCGTCGGCAGGGTGCAGATGGGCAGTGGTGGCGAGCCCGGACCGCAGGGGTCCGGGTCGACCGTCGGGATCGGAAGTGGCGGCTGGTTGGTCGGCGGTGCGGGCTGCGCGGCGGCAGCCGGACTTACCGCTGTGCCCGAGTCCGGAGTGAATGCCGCCGAGGCGAGGGGGCCGCCCAACAGGACGACCAGGCTCACCGCCAGCGCCACCAGCGCCCGGTTCCGCGTGCAGCGAGGGAGTCGCCCGATCCCGCGGGGCCGCCGGGAGCTCGCAGTCGGAGGCGCGAGCATCTCCCTGCGGTCCGCCGACACCGAACCGCGTCGCGCGGTGGGCGCGGTGTCGTGCAGCAAGCCAACGGTGGGGCCGACCGATGTGCGGCGTGGGGCAGACCTAACCGGCCTGTTCGGCGGGCGCATCGGTCAGGCCCCCACGATGCCCTTGAGCACGGTGACGACCAGCGGAGCGAGAGCCGCCAAGGCGTAGCCGATCCCGGCCGCCTTGAAGCACTCCTTGGCCTTCTCCTGCTCGCCGGGGTCACCGCCGCCGAACACGCGGCGCACGCCGCCGATGGTGAGGAACACCGTCGCCAGCCCGGCGAGGATGCCCATCAGCCAGTTGCGGATGTTGGTCAGGACCTCGTCGACGCTGCCCGCGATCGCGAGCACCACGGCGTCGGCGTGCGCCGTCGCTCCAGAGGCCAGCAGTGCCAGCAGCGCCAGCTCGGCCACCAGCAGCACGCGGCGTCCCACGCTCCGACGGCGACCACGTCGCCCCGTGGAGGTCGGAGGTGTAGTGCTGTCGCTGACCGGCAGCAGCGGGCGGGCGCACATCGATGCGTGGGCTCGCGAGCTCGTCTCGCGGTGAGTGAGGACGGTCCCGCGGTGAGGTCGGTCGTCACCGGGCCGGCAGGGGTTGTGAGGGCGAACAGAGGTATGAGTCAGGCGCATCGCGACACTCCCGGAGTCGTGCCCGACAGCCGCGTGGCCGAGTGCTGTGTGGACTCGGGGCACGGCGTGGGCGAAGAGGTGGTGTGCGCGGGGGTGGCTGGTTTCCTCCCGCACCCCTGAACTCCGGAAAACCGGCCCTGCGGGGACACGCGCTCGCCGACTTTCTTCACGGCGCGCGTCGCCAACGCAGTGACAGTGCGTGACTTTGCGGGGGAGTCGGCAGAGTGTTCGGCGGCGGTGGTGATGGTCACCGCGTCGGCCACCTGGGTCGCGACATCGCCCTCTCGAGGACCGGTGTGCGAGGTGTCGCTGGTGTCGTCGCGCAGGTAGGCGACCAGGCGGTGCTCGGCGCGCAGGCGCGCCTTCTTGGCCGCTTGATAGGAGAGGTCGCGCTCGGCCGCGGCGTCGGCCAGCGGCACACCTTCGAGCCGAGTTGAGCCGATCAGCTCGGCCTCGGCGGAGGTGATGGCGCCCTCGGCGACGGCGCGGGCTAGGACGAAGTCGGGATGGCCCCACGGAGGCGGCGGCATCGTCGAGCGGAACCCGTGTCCCGACGGCACCGGCGCGTCCAGCGCCTCGCGCACGGCGGTGTGGCCGGCGCGGTAGGCGGCCCATCGCAGCCGCAACATGACGCGCGGACGACGCAGGTCGATCTCGCCCAGCTCGGCGACGAACCCGGCCAGCACCGCGGCGTGGATGTCGCTCGGGTCACCGGCGAACTTCGCCGACAAGGTGGCGGCGATGGAGGTCAGCGCGGGCAGCGCGACACCGACCGCGCCGACGGTCCACGTGCCGCCTTCGGTGCGGGCGAGCAGGACCAGGTGTGCCCACGCCGCGTCCCGCAGCGTCTGCGGACAGCGGCGGCGCAGCAGCCGGTCGCGCAGCTCGTTCAACGGCACCCGCCGTGCCGGGAGACCGGGGAACAACCGGCCGTCCACCGACACCGGGTGCGGCCCGGCGACCAGCCACTCGAACGCCGACCGCGCCGCGTCCAGAGGCATGGAATCGCGCTCAAAACCCGAGCGCGGAAAACAGTCACGTGAACTCATGGATGGCTCCTGAAAGCAAGTCGGAATCAACGACTTGCCCAGGACGCCACAGCGGGTAGTACCAACCGATTACCAAACTGGTACCGAACTACTACCGTAGAGGTACCGGCGATCATCAACCGTGCCCAGCACGTGCCACAAGATCCACTTTGCGCACCCTTGGGGATCATCGCGCGGGTGAAGTCAAGATCGAAGCAGCGTGGCCGGTAATAGCCTTCTAGCTGGTCTTTACTGGTCGCGGTACTAGTTCGGTACCAGTTTGGTCATAGCCGTGAGCACATCGTCACCCAGTGCTATACGAAGACGGCATCGCAATCTTCGCTGGGATCAGAAAAAGGACTCTGCCACTCCTGGCGGACTCGCCGCCTATCTCCGCGCGGACACGCGCGCGTGAACCATTTCCGGCTATTCGTGTGGCCGTGAATCGTGCTTGAGAAAGTTGCCGGGGGCGTGTCCCCAAAGGGGCCGTATTTCGGAGTTCAGGGGTGTCATCAGCGCCTCACACCGACAGGCGCACCCAGCTTGGCGAAGGGACACCCGTGACCCAGCCCGACAACTCCGCCCGCCGCTCGCCCCGACGGCGCGCCGACTCCACCCACCCGACCCCGGCCCGCCCCGGCGGGCGCCGGGGCGGCGACCGCCGACCGTGGCCGACCGCACCGACCACCACCCGCGTGAGCCCCGGCAAGCCCGCGACGTCGGCAACCGGCACCGGCCGCTCGCGGTCCCGCGGGTCGGCCTCGACCCCGACTCCGGCGACCGTCTGGACAGCTGGCGCAACCCCGATCGACCTCGCCACCACATGGCCCGCGGCCCTCGTCGAGCGGATCGTCACCTCGTTCAGCAAGCCCGCCGAACGCGTCGTGCTGCTGGACCGGCCGACCCCCGGGCGCGCCCGCCCGGCTCTCGGCCTGGTCGGCGCGGACGGCGTCATCGACCACGCGCTTGGCACCGAGCCGGACCCCGAACTGGCGGACGCCATCGCCGTCGTCGAGCGTCTCGACCGCACTGCGCGCGTCGAGCGCATCCCGGTCGACGCGACGTCGACCGGACTGGCGTCCCGGCCGTTCTGGGCCGACCTCGTCGGCGGTGTGGACCTGGCGCCCACCACCCTCTCCTCCGCGGCGGAGGCCACCGTCGCTGTGCCCGTTCCGGACGTGGTGACGAATCCCGGCGACGCTGCCGACCTGATCGTGGCGAGCCTGCCGCCGCACCTGTCCGGCAACCAGAGCGCGGACCTCGTCGCGCTCTACGCGGCACGGCGACTCCGGGTCGGCGGCATCCTCGTCGTGCTCACGCACTGTGACTGGACGTCCGGTGAGCTGACCGACCCGACGGGCGCGGTGGTGACCGCCGGGCAGAACGCCGACCTGCTCTACCTCCAGCACATCGTCGCCCTGCACGCACCCGTCCGCGACGGCCGGTTCCACCTCGCTGACACGCAGTCCGACGACCACCTCGACGGCGACTCCGGTGGCCGCGACACCGCCGACGCCGACGCGCGAACGCGCCACCGTGCCGTCGTGCGCGGGCTGCCCGTGCCGCATCGGCGCATCCACTCCGACGTCCTCGTTTTCGCTCAGCCGCATGACCATCAGCCGACGTCCACGGCGGTGCCGGGTGCGGCGAGAGACGCGGTCTCGCAGCCCGAAGACATCCGATGACGGCCGCACCTCGCCCCGCGCCGAACGACGACTTCGCCACCTCGGACCGCACTGCCAGGAAGGCACACCCGTGACGCACGACGCCCCTCGACAGCACACCGCCGAGTCCTTCGAGCCGACCGCCGCAGCGGTCGGCGACGAGTCGACCCAGCGCATCCCGCGCGCGCTCATCGCCGCGCTCGACACCTCGCCCACCGCTGTGGACAACTCTGTGGACAGCGGTGAGCAGGAGGGTGGCGCGGAGCCGCCTGCGGTGTCGGTGTGGACGACCGCGCAGTACTCGCCGGCCGCCCAGCGCAAGAACAAGTACACGCCCGAGTCGACCGCGCATCCGGCCAAGATGCTGCCCGAGGTCGTCCGCCACGCCGTCACCCACTACACGAAGCCGGGCGAGCTGGTGCTGGACCCGATGTGCGGCATCGGCACCACGCTCGTCGAAGCCGTCCGTCTTGGCCGCCGCGCGGTCGGGGTGGAGTACGAACCTCACTGGGTCGAGGTTGCGAACGCCAATCTTGACGTCGCGCGAGAGCAGGGCGTCGGCGGCGAGAAGGGGATCGACGCGCGGGTGTTTCATGGCGACGCCCGCCAGCTCGTGACGCTGCTGCCGCCGGAGTACGTCGGCCAGGCGGCGCTCGTGGTGACCTCGCCGCCCTACGGTCCTTCGACCCACGGGCAGGTGTCGGTGTCGCCCGGCGCGGGAGTGCAGAAGTACCACCACCTCTATGGCAACACCCTCGACCGCGGCAACCTCGCCAACATCGGCCACCACCGGCTGCTGGCCGGGTTCACCCGGATCCTCGCCGCGCTGCGCACCTTCCTGAAGCCCGGCGGGCACATCGCCATCACCATCCGGCCGTGGCGCGAACACGCCGAGCTGATCGACCTCCCCTCGCAGATCCTCGCGTGCGGGCGCGCGGCCGGCCTGATCCCGGTCGAGCGCAACGTCGCACTGCTCGCCCGCGCCGCCGAGACCGACCTCGTGGCCCGCGGGTCGTTCTTCCAGCGCGACTTCATCCGCAAGCAGCGCGAAGCGGGGTTGCCGCTGCACCTGATCGCCCACGAGGACGTCCTCGTCTTCCGCACCACCCTGCACAAGTCCGCGACCGGCGCCGCGGCCGGTGCCTCGGCGGGGGACGTGGTCGACCTCGGGCAGTACCGCTCGGCGCGATCCGCGGGCGCCGCGCGTGACGGTGCGAGTGAGCGAGGCCAGGCGGCATGACACGCCGTTCGCCGCGCTCGCGCCGTGAGCAGGCGGCCCGTCCGCTCACGCTCGTCCCGGCCCCGGCGGTGACGCCGGGGCCGGAACGGCGGACCCGCCCTGTCCCCGAGTCGGGCCCGGTCATGGGTTCGTTGTGCACCGGCTACGGCGGCTTGGACCTCGGGGTGCTGGCCGCCCTGGGCGGTGGCCGGATCGCCTGGGTCGCCGACCCCGACCCGCACATCGCCCAGATCCTCGGCGCCCGGACACCGGGCATCCCGAACCTCGGCGACCTGCGGCACATCGACTGGGCCTCCATCGAGCCGGTCGACGTGCTCGTCGTGGGGTTCCCCTGCCAGGACATTTCCGCCGCCGGGAAGCGGGCGGGCATCGAGAAGGGAGTCCGCAGTGGGCTGTGGGCCGACATCGTGGCGGGCCTTCGCGTACTACGACCCGCGCTCATCGTGGTGGAGAACGTCGCCGCGCTTCGCTGGCGTAACGGAGGACTCCACCGTGTACTCGGCGACCTGGCCGAAGCGGGGTATGACGCGCTCTGGCGTAGCGTCCGCGCCGCCGACGTCGGAGCCGCGCACCGCCGCGAGCGGGTGTTCCTGCTCGCCTGGCTGCGCGAGCCCGGCCCCGGTCGACGAGGCGGAGATGCTGCCGACGCCGACCGCGCACGACGGCTCGTCCAATGGCATCAGCGCCGCCAGCAGGCAGGGCGGTCCGTCCCTGCTGGATCGGCTTCGGTTGTTGCCGACTCCGCGAGCCTCGGACACCGGCACGGCGGGCCGCAGGGCCGGAGCGGGGTTCCGGCCGCCGCTGTCACAGCAGGTGCTCCCGCTGGTGGACCCCGAGGCATTCCTGCCGACGCCGCGAGCGACGGACGGGACGAAGGGCTGTCCGGCGCAGCGGGGATCCAAGGGCGACCTGATGCTGCCCTCGGCGGTCATCCGCCTGCTCACCCCGCCGCCGCACCACCGGGCCGAGGACAGCGAGACCGACGACATCTCGTAGCGGTTGCCGACCCCGACACCGAGACGAGTTCGGCATCCGGCGTCGAGTCGACGCCGGTGAAATGGGGTGTCTACGAGGCGGCGATCCGCCGCTGGGAAGCGGTGCTGGGCCGCCCGACACCGCACCCGACCCAGCCCGGCAACCACGGCCGCCCGGTCCTTGCGCCCGCTTTCGTCGAGCACCTGATGGGGCTGGCCGAAGGCTGGGTCACCGACCTCTCCCTGCCCCGCACCGCGCAGCTCCGCGCGCTGGGCAACGGAGTGGTCCCCCAGCAAGCCGCCTACGCGGTGGCCCTGCTGCTGAACGACCTTGCCGAACTCCTCGGCATCAACACCGACACCGACCACCGGTCATCGACCGGGCAGGAGGTGACCGCGGCATGACCACGACCACCATCGCGGTGCCCGACTCTGGGCCCGCGTTGCGACTGCTGTCCCTGGGCGCCGGAGTGCAAAGCACGACCGTGCTGTTGCTGGCGTGCGAGGGCGAGATACCGCGCTTCGACGTCGCACTTTTCGCCGACACCGGCTGGGAGCCGCGCGCCGTCTACGCGAACCTCGACCGCCTGGCGGCGCACGCGGAGAGACACGGCATCCCGGTGCGTCAGGTCTCGGCCGGCAACATTCGCGCCGACGCCCTGGACCCTAAGCACCGCTTCGTGTCTATGCCCCTGCACACCCTCAACCCCGACGGGACGCGAGGGCTCGCGAGGAGGCAATGCACCGCGGAGTACAAGATCACCCCGCTGAAGAAAGCCGCGCGAGAGCTGCTCGGATATCCGCATCCGCGACGGGTGCCGCGCGGGGTGTACGCCGAGCAGGCCATCGGGATCAGCACCGATGAGTTCACCCGCGCCAAGGACTCCCGGCTTCGGTTCCTGCGCAACGTCTTCCCGCTGATCGATCTCGGCTTCGACCGAGCCCGGTGCATGGAGTTCCTCACCGAACGGGGCTTCGGGGAGACCGTGAAGTCAGCCTGTGTCGGCTGCCCGTTCCACGGCAACGCGGGCTGGCGTTGGGTGCGCGACAACGACCCGGACGGCTGGGCCGAGGCGGTCGAGTTCGACCGCGCCATCCGCCACGGCTACCCGCGCGCCACCACGCAGGGGCAGGAGTTGCGCGGGCAATACTTCCTGCACCGCTCCTGCATCCCGCTGGACCAGGTCGATCTCGACACACCGAAGTCGAGAACCAAGAAACACCTACGGCTGATCACCACCGACTCGGCAAACGGCGTCGAGGAGGACGGTGACCCTGATGGTTGCTCGCCGTGGTCGTGTCGTTCCGGCGAACCGGTCAGCACTATGGATCAGAGACACCGCGAGCGTGCTGCATGAGCGCCGAGCCACGCCACCTCCGCAGCTCTCGTCGGCACGGTCGAGTCCCGCCCGATCCGCGATCCAGCCGACCGCCGCTGATCCCGTCACCGGCCGGAGACACGATGACCGCCCGCCGCTCGACACCTACGCCGTCTGGCCACCACCAAGAGCCACCCACACCGCCGGAGTCGGTGACTCGGCTCTACACACCGGCCCAGGCCGCCGAACTCCTCGCCGTGCGTGAGTCCTGGCTGCGACGCAAAGCCGGACAACGCACCATCCCGTGCACCTTCCTCGGCAAGCACCTGCGCTTCTCGGCCGCCAACCTGCGCGATATCGCCGACTCCGGCAACCACACACCCCAGACACACCACAACCGCTCACGCCGAACCCGCTGACACGAAAGAACTTCGCCGACACCTATTGCCCTTCGCGGCCAACAGAGCGTCCATGGGCATGTCACACCAACTAGCCGCCGACAGCTCGAACATCGTCACCACCGGGGGACACCATGGCCTGGTCCGAAAAACACGGCAAGACCTGGCGGGTTCGCTACTTCAAAGATGACGGCACGCTGGGATCGGTGCCTGGGTTCCCCAACAAGTCATCGGCCGACAACTACGCCGACACCCTCGAAACCGACCAACGCCGCGGCAGCTGGATCGACCCGGCGGCTGGTCGGATCACAGTGGGGGAATGGGCCGACGACTGGCTCGACGCGCTCGATCTGTCCCGCAACACCGAAACCCAATACCGCAGTCTGGCGACCAACCACATCCTGCCCCGCTGGGGCGAGACCTCCCTGGCAGACATCACCGGCCTGGCGGTGGCCGCCTGGCGCAAGCAGCTCTCCGCCCGTTGCGCGCCTTCCACCATCACCACGATCGTCAAGGTGCTGTCGATGATGCTGGCCGACGCTGCCGACGACAAACTCATCGCCGCCAACCCGATCCGTCCCCGCCGTCGAGGCAGGCGTCACCGCGCGAAACCTCGTGAGCGCATCTGGGCCACCCAGCAGCAAGCGTTGCGCGTGGCCGACAACGCGACCGCTCTCGTCGGCCCATGGGCGGGTGTCCTCATGATCACCGCCGCCTGGACCGGGGCACGCTGGGGCGAGCTGACCGGCCTGCAACGCCACAACACCCACCTCGACGACGCGTGCATCGTCATCGACCCCGACATCGGCGCGCTCCATGAGATCAACGGCCACTTCGAACTCGGCCCACCCAAGACCGGCGAATCAGCCCGCACCATCACCCTCCCGCCCTTCCTGATCCCCCTGCTGCGCCGACACCTCGACAGCCACGACCACACCCACGTCTTCGTCACCGCCGAACGGGAGTACTTGCGCCGCTCCAACTTCTCCCGCCGAGCCATGCGCCCCGCCGCCGACGGCAACCTCAACCGCACCGTACCGCCCGTGCGCATCGAACCGGTCCAACCCGGACTGACCTTCCACGGTTTCCGGCACAGCCACAAGACATGGATGATCGCCGACGGCGTCCCCGAAATCGCCCAAGCCGCGCGCCTCGGGCACACCCTCGAAGACAAGATGCAGAAGGTCTACTCCCACATCGCCGCCGAAGTCGAACACCGGCTCATCACCGGACTGCAAGATCGCTGGGACAAAGCCGTCGCCGACTCGCCCACACCGGAACCACACACCCGCTGGCGCCGCCCTTGAACACCGGCACCGATGGACGCTTCTTTGGTGCAAAAGCCAATGGCGTCCCGGCCACCATCGACGCTGCATCACGTTGGTGCGGTGCACCCGCCCAGTACGTCCGCCGCGTCAACGAGGTTGAGCTGACCTTCATCATCAACTCGCACGAACTGGTGGTGCTGAAGGCCGGCAAACTCCGCGGCGTGTTGTCCCTGGGTGACGACTTCTTCGCCCGGATCCACGCCTCCGGCGCCGACGCAACGAACACCGACTGGTCGGCGCCGATCGGCAGCGGCTGGCCCAGGCCGACCGCCGATCGGATGCCTGCCACAACGGAGGCAGAGCGACCCCCGTCGCGTGCTGCGCCGAACTCAGCGCGGCTGGTCGCCACGAACGGGCACACCACCTGTGGGACGCCCGCCGCGAGCGCCGCCGCCGTCGTTCCGCATCCCACCGTGGTATACCACCGCGTCCACGCGAGGAACAGCCAGTCGTGCGGTGCCTGGCCGATCACGGGCACGTCCGGCGACGATCCGTACGACGGCTCGCACGGATCACCGCCTCCATCTCAGGCGGTGACGCCGCTGAGCTCGTTCGGCTTCTGCGACAACGACGCCGTCGCGGTGATCTTCCCGTCGGTGAGGTCGATCCGGTGCAGCTGTTGCTTGTTCGGGTCGGACACGTAGACCGTGCCACCCCTGACGAAGATCGCCGGCCTCGGCTGCTGCCACTCCAGGGGCTCCTGCCAGCTGTCCGTGACCGGGATGGTGCGGGTCACCTCGGCCTTGACGGGGTCGATCACATGGATCTTGCCGTCGGTGCCGAGCACCAGCGCTTCACCCTGCGGGCCGCGGGCCAGCGAGCGGAAGGTGTAGCTGGCGCCGATGTCGACGAGCTTCAGACCGCTGGTGGTGGTGTCGATCAGCGAGACTTGCGTGGGGCGCTCGAGTTCGGCGTCGGCGTCCTGCTTGTAGTCGCCGAGCACAATGGGGGAGTGGTCGCTGCCCGCCTGGTTGCCGATCCGGCCGTACTCCGTGGGGCTCTTCACCTTGGTGATGGTCCCGTTGCGGTAGATCAGCACACCGTTCTGGCAGCCGATGACCACGGCCTCGTCCTTCGCGGTCGCCTCGCCGTGGACACCGGGGCAGTCCTCGTTGCGGGTGATCTCCTTGCGGTTGGCGTCGAGGACCTGGATCCCGACGCGCTTGTCCTTGTTCCCGAGGGTGGAGACCAGCTCGCCGTTGGCCAGCTCGATCGCCACACCGTGGTGCGGTTCTGGAGCCTTGTAGGTCTTGACCTCACGTTCCGCGCTGGCCAAGGAGGACTTGTCGAGAATGCGGACCTCGCCGGTTCCGTCCGTGAACAGCACGGTGCGTCCGGCGTGCCGGACGACGTGACCCGGTTCGGCGCCCGGGAACTCGACGTCGGTCAGCTTGCCGCCGGCGGCGTCGAGCATCCGGAATCCGCTCGACGTGGACACCATGAGGTGCTTGTCGTCACCGGCGGGGTTGAGCCGGTTGAAGCCCGCCAGCTTGACGTCGGCTTTGATCTCGAGCGTCTTGCCGTCCAGCACGTAGATCCCGCCGTCATAGGTGACGGCGACCGGCTCGGCGACCGAACCGCCGCCGGAGGCGGGCTGCTGTGCCTGTTCGGCGCCGCAACCGGTCAGGGCGAGGGCGGAGACCACAGTGGACACGATGGCTGTGGTCCGCGTTCGCGACCAGCTCTTCATTGCTTCTCAACTTCCTGTTCAGGGTTCGGGTCAGTCAGTCGTGGGCGAGGCCGCGCACGATGGCCTCGGTGTTGGCGCGGGTCATCTCCAGGTAGGTGGCCGCTCCACCGCCTGCCGCGGTGAGCGACTCCGAGTACAGGGGGATGACCTTCACGTGCACCCCTGCCTGCTCGGCGAGCACGCGGGCCAGGCGGTCGGGCTGGGAGGAGTCGGCGAAGATCGCGCCGACGCCCGCCGTGCGGACGGCTTCCGCGAGCGAGGCGAGGTCGGACGAGCTGGGTGAGGCGAGCGTTGTGCCGCCTGGGATCACGGCGCCGATGACCTGGAAGCCGAAGCGCTGGGCGAGGTAGCCGAAGACGTGGTGGTTGGTGACCAGCTTGCGGCGCTCCGCCGCGATGGTCGCGAACCGCTCACCCGTCCAGCTGTCGAGCTGGTCGATCTCGCCGAGGTAGCGCGCGGTGTTCGCCCTGACCGCATCGGCGTCGATGCCGTCGACGTGCTCGATGACGCGTTCGCTGATCACCTCGACCGCCTTGCGCACCCGTTTCGGGTCGGTCCAGAAGTGCGGATCCGGCTGTCCGGCCGCTTCTTCGGTGGTGTAGCGGATCGGGTCGATCTGATCGCCTACCGACAGCGTTGGCACGTCGGCCTGCTCGGCGGCTTGGACATGCCGGAGGACCCCTTCCTCCAAGCCGAGTCCGTTGTAGACGACGAGCGCGGCGCTTTCCAGCCGCGCCGCCTCCTGTGCCGAGATCGCGAACGAGTGGGGGTCGGCGTTCGGCTTCATCAGCACCGTGACCGGAGCAGCGTCGCCGACGATGTTGCGCGTGATGTCGCCGAGGATGTTGGTGGTGACCACGATTCCGGTGCCCTGGCCTCGTGCGCTGCCGCATCCGGTGAGCACCAGCAGCAGGGCGCAGGTCGCCGCGAGAAGTCGCTTCATCGTCCGGTCTCCACCATGTGCGCCGGCTCGATCTCCAGCTTGATCGTCCTGGCGACTCGCAGGTTGTCGTTGTAGTCGATCTCGTGCACCGCCCGCGCACCGGCGTCGTTGACGTACGCGCGGTTCGGGTCCACCTCGATCACCGGCGGCACGCTGCCTTCGGTGATCGGCGCGGAGAGCACCTGGCGTTGTGCGACCTGCTTGCCGGACTTGGTGTCGTAGCCGTGCAGCACACCGTCCGCGGTCAGCGTCAGCAGAGGCCCTCCCTCGCCGACCGCGTTCACGGCGACGACCGGCCCGGTCTCCAGCAGCGTCCACTTCCTCGCTCGCACGTCCAGCGACCAGACACCCAGCTCGCCCGCCTTGGCGGCGAGCACCGTGCTGCCGGGCCGGTGGCGGAACTCGGCAGCGCGCTCGGCCTCGGACACGGCACGGGGATACAGGATCTTCTCGCCGGTGAAGGAACCGTCCTTCCCCGAGACGAGGAGGGCTCCATCCGTGCAGCCGAAGACGACGCCCCGCCGGGTCACCGCCTGACCGCGTGGGCTCTGGCACGCCTGCTCGATCCGCGTCACGTCCTTGCCGTCCCTCGCCTTGACCACCACGCGGTCGGCCTCCGCGACCAGCAGATGTTCCGCGTACGGCACCGCGACTCCGCCCTTCAGCTCGCCGCGTGCGGTCACCGAGCCGCTGTCCAGGGCCTGACGGTCCAACAGGGTCGAGTTACCACGGTCGAAGGTCACGGCCGCGACGGTGGGATCGCTGTCCGCGTTCAGCACCCGGTCACCCGCGACGGAACCGACATCCCTTGCCTGGGCGCGGTAGTAGTGCACGTGGTCGCCGTGATCGACCATCCAGGCACCACTGTCGACGATCCGCGCCGACCCCTTGCTGGTCAGGTAGGCGTAACGGCCGTCGCCGGTGACCGCCTGGACGCCGTCCACCCGGCCGGCGTCGGTGACTTCCTCGGTGATCAGGTCGACCACGCGCACCGCACCGGTGCGCGCATCGGCCACGACCAGCCGGGGCTGCGCCTCCGCGGTTTCCTCCGCGCCCTCGACGTAGCCGTGCGGCACGTCCTCCTGTGCGGGTTCCGTGCCACAGCCGGCCACCGGCAGCACGAGGAGCATCGCGGCGATCATCACCGCGTGCTGCCCTCCGGCGCCGGAGATCCGCACCCGGTCGCGGACCTGGGCGCCGATCGCGGCCAGGAAGAACAGCGCGACCGCGATCAGCGCGATGGTCGCGCCGGCGGCAGTGCCCGCGTGCCACGACACGAGCAGCCCGGCGACCGTGGCGGTCACGCCGAGCACCGCCGCGCCGAGCATGATCGTCGGGATGCGGCTCGCCCAGTACGTCGCGGCGGCCGGTGGCGCGATGAGCAGACCGAACACGAGCAACGTGCCGACCACCTGGAACGAGGCCACGATCGCCAGCGTCACCAGGCCGAGCAGCACCGCATGCGCCAACCGCGGCCGCAGACCGAGCGTCTGCGCCTTGCGCGGGTCGAAGGACATCGCGACGAACGCGCGATGCCCCCACAGGGCCACCGGTGCGGCAACGGCCAGAGCGATCGCCAGGTGCACGAGGTCCTGTGTGCGCACCGCCAGCACGTCGCCGAAGAGGAACGCGGTCAGGTCCACCGCGAACGACTCGGAATGAGACACGAGGATCACGCCCAGCGCGAGCATTCCCACGAACAGCAGGCCGATGCTGGTGTCCTGGGAGAACCGTCTGGTGCGTCCGAGCGCTGTCACACCGAACGCCATCGCGCCCGCGCTCGCCGCGGCACCGACGAACAGGTTTCCGCCCAGCAAGGACGCGATCGCAACGCCGGGCAGCATCCCGTGCGACATCGCATCACCGAGAAACGCCATGCCGCGCAACACGACCCATGTCCCAGCTAGTGCGCATAAGCACGAGACGAGCACTCCGGCCCACAACGCGCGCTGTACGAAGGAAACCTCAAAAGGGGCTAGCAACCACTCCACGCCCGGCACCGTATATTGGTAACGATTATCATTACAATCGGATGGAAGGGTGTCATGGCGCACACCTCGAACCAGTCGGCCGTGCGGATTCGCGGGTTGTCCGCCGGTTACGCCCGGCGCACCGTGCTGCACCAGGTGACAGCGGAACTGCCGCGCGCCAAGGTGACGGCGATCGTGGGCCCGAACGGCTCCGGCAAGTCCACATTGCTCGGTGTGCTCGCCGGCGTCATCGCCCCTGCCGCTGGCGACGTGGAGATCGGAACGAGGCGGCCAGCCTTCGTGGTGCGGCACGGTGCCGTCCCGGCCGGGCTGCCCATGACGGTGTGGGAGACGGTCGCCATGGGCCGGTGGGCGCATCGCGGCAGGTGGCGCCGTTTGTCCAACCAGGACAGAAGTCTGGTCGCTTCCTGTTTGGAACGGATGGGCATCGACGATCTGGCGCAGCGGCGGCTCAGCTCACTGTCCGGAGGACAGCGCCAGCGTGCTCTGCTGGCGCAGGCGTTCGCTCAGGAGTCCGACCTGCTGCTGCTCGACGAGCCGGACGCCGGTCTCGACGCACAGGCTCGTCACGACATCTCCGCGGCGATCACTCACGCGAGCGCCGGCGGCGTGACGGTCGTCTGCGTCACGCACGACTTGGGCGCAGCGTCGAACGCGGACCACTGCCTGCTGCTCCAGGACGGCCGGCTCGTCGCTGAAGGCGGTCCGCGCGACGTGCTCGCGATCGACGCAGATCGCAGGCTGGGGCGCGGTGGGGCGTCCGGCGGGATCGTCGCGACCGAGGCGTAGCGGCGATGGCCCGGCGAGCTGAACCCTTCCTCCTTGGGGCCACGGGCCAGTCCAAATCCTCATCTGGTGTGGACGGCTGTTCCTCCGGATGACGCCCGCGGCTCTGATGACGTGTCATCCCCCCGAGTTCACTGAGTGCGGTTGGGCTCCGCCGATGGACTCAGGAGCAGGTCGTGGACGCTGCCGTGCGACTCACGATTCGGTACGGGATCGACGGCTGGACGATCCGCGCGCTCGCGCACGAACTGGAGGTCGCGCAGGCGGTCGTGCACCACCACTGGGGCCGACGGCAGCTCGTGCGCTCGGTGGGGCAGCGCGTGGGCGCGCAAATCCCGCTGCCGGAAGGCGGCCTGCCGTGGCGGCAGTGGTTCGGGACGTGCTTCACAGACGTAAGCCGGGGTGGCGTTGCGTCATTCGGGCATGGCCCGGCATCTCGTGGTGCCCGGCCCGGCCCGGTCGCGGGGGCGCAGCGGGTCATCGATGCAGCTCGCCTTCGGCGGTGAAAGTCGTGCCGGACCAGGTCGTCATTGACCTGCGAGACGGCCTTCCTCCCTTTGCGGGCCGCGATTCTTCCCGAACACGCTCCACCAGGCATCGACCTGGCTGCCTGCGGGCTCGGTTGGAATGGCCATAGTTCCAGCACCAGGACCTTTGTGTCAGTGGCTGCCGGTGAGTTCGCCGCTGAGGGTGCCGTGCATGGTCGCGCTCGGGGTGTTGAGGCCGACGATCTCGACGGTCTTGCCGCGGGCGGCGTACTTCGTGGTGATTGCGTCGAGCGTGGCGACGGAGGAGGCGTCCCAGATGTGGGCGGCGCCGAGGTCGATCACGACCCGGCCGGGGTCGTTCGCGTAGTCGAACTGGTGACGAGGTCGTTGCTGGAGGCGAAGAACAGCTCGCCGGTGACGGTGTAGACGACCTGCTCGCCGTGCGCGTCGAGCACTGGCTTGACCGTGACCAGGTGGGCGACGCGGCGGGCGAAGATGACCATCGCGGTGATGGTGCCGACGATGACGCCGATCGCGAGGTTGTCGGTGGCGACCACGACGGCGACGGTGATGACCATGACGCTGATCTCGCCGGTGGGCATGCGCTTGAGCGTGGCCGGGGCGATGGAGTGCCAGTCGAAGGTGCTGAAGGCGACCAGCACCATCACCGCGACGAGTGCGGCCATCGGGATGTCGAAGACGACCGGGCCGAACACGATGCACAGGATCATCAGAAAGGTGCCGGCGAGGAACGTCGAGAGCCGCGTGCGGGCGCCGGAGGTCTTCAGGTTGATCATGGTCTGGCCGATCATGGCGCAGCCGCCCATGCCGCCGAAGAAGCCGGTGACGACGTTGGCGATGCCCTGGCCGATCGACTCGCGGGTCTTGTTCGAGTGGGTGTCGGTGATGTCGTCGACCAGCTTCGCCGTCATCAGCGACTCCATCAGCCCCACCAGGGCGAAGGCGATCGCGTACGGCAGGATCAACGTCAGGGTCGTCCAAGTGAACGGCACGTCCGGCACTGACTGTGGCGCTGTCCCGCAGGCAGCGTTGGTTCATGTTGTTCGCAGCCCGCGCACACCACCGAAAAGGTGGTGCTCTGATGAGTTTTTAACAAGCAAATAGCGGCTCCTGTCGAGGCGTAACACGGTCCGGCCATGGCGACGATTCGCATCTTGACGAAAGGGGAAACATGCACTCAATCCTGAAGCGCTCTCTTGCTGCCGTGGTGGTTGCTGTCGCGAGCGTCGGGTCGGTTCTCGTGGCGAGTCCCGCCTCGGCAGCTGCTGGCCCGGTCTGCGCCAACGGCGGGTACGAGAAGCGGTGGCTGTGGGAACAGGCGGGCGGCAACAACATCGGCCAGGCCTGCTACTGGGACTCCGGCAACCATCTGAACATCGATGACCAGGAGCAGGACGGGCACTCGCTGGTGTTGCACCTGCGCAACCCCAGCAACGGACGGTCCTGGACCTACTGGGACTCCTCCGGTGCCGAGGGGCCGGGCTCGGTCACCACCGTGACCCAATTCGCGGACAACGTCGTGCTGGAGGGCCGGCTTTGCAAGGGTGAGTGGTCCTCGTCCAACCCGCAGGTCCTGTGGAACACCTGCCGCGCGTTCTCCAACGTCCGACTGTGATCGCCGGGTTGCGAGGAGACGGATCGCGTCGTCTCCTCGCAACCCTGTTCGTCATAGACATGCGCCCTGTCCGCAGGTTCACTGTCAGCAGGTTCTGTCGAGCGTTGCAGCACGATCACGCATGGGCACGCAATCCGCGTGATGCCTGACCGAAGCGGCTTCATCGGGACGACGTCTCCGTTGGCCAGGGAGCGCTCAGGACAAGGAATTTGCGTCTTCTTCGCCTGAGAAGGATCTTGGTTCGGGGACGCGTCGGATCGGCTCGAATTCGTCGTGTAGGCGTCCAGTCAGCGGGAACACCCGGTGTATGGACATGTCGAAGTTGCAGAAAATAGCCACTGCTCCAGGTCCGTTCGCGTCGGTTTACCTCGACGCGTCGCACGACACGGAGGACGCGGCCAAAGTCGCCGAACTGCGCTGGCGCGGGCTACGCGACCAGCTCGCGGACCAGGGCGCTCCGGAGGAAACGCTCGCCGCGCTGGACGAGGCGGTGTCCGCGGCCGACCCGCCTGCCAGCAAGGCCGGGCGGGTGCTGATCGCTTCGGGGTCCAGCGTGCTGGTGGACCAGACGCTGCCGGTGCCGCCGCCGGCCGATGTCGCGCGGTTCTCCTCGCTGCCGGGCCTGCTGCCACTCGCGTCCTACCTCCCTCCGCCGGTACCGCACGTCGTCGTGGTCGCCGACTCGTCCGGCGCCGACATTCACTCTTCCGACGGAAATTCGAACTGGTGGAAGCCGTCCGCGGCAAGCAGCACCCGCTCCACAAGACCGGTGGCGGCGGCTATGCCCACAGGCGGCTGCAGCAGCGTATGGAGGACACCGTCAAGCACAACGTCAAGCAGGTCGCCGACGAGGTGCGACGCCTGGCAAGCGAGGTGCGCGCCGAACTCGTGGTGCTCGGCGGTGAGGTGCAGGCGCGCACGGCGGTGCGCAGTGAGCTCGATCTCGATGACGACCTGATCGTGGAGGTTGAAGGCGCGGGGCTGGCAGGGGGCACCCACGACGAGGTGTTCGACAAGGTCGTGTGCGCTTTCGTCGCGCAGCGTCAACAGCAGCACGACGCCGAGGTGGTCGAGCGGTTTCGCGCCGAGCTCGGCCGTGACGGGCTCGCGGCGGTCACGCACGCACTGCGTCAAGCCAATGTGAACACGCTGGTCGTCAACACCGACGTGCTCGCGAACCAGCAGGTGTGGACGAGCAGCCAGCCCGGTCAGGTCGGCGCCGACGAGGCCAGCGTTCGTCCGAGCGCCGACGATCCGTCCGAAGTGGAGCGCAACCGCGCGGACGACGCGTTGGCGCGTGCGATGGCCGTGACGCCAAGGAGTCTGGACTTCTGCCGTCGATGGGCTCGATCGGCGACTGCTTCGATAACGCCATGATCGAATCGTTCTGGGGACGCGTACAGACCGAGCTGCTTGACCGCGGTCGATGGCGCACCCGCCTCGAGTTGGCCAACGCCCTGTTCGAGTACCTCGAGATGTTACACAACCGCCGCCAGCGTCACACCGCACTCGGCATGCTCACACCAATCGAGTACGAACTCCAACACGCCAAGATCGCTCCCGTAGCTTGAACTCCAGTAACCCGACTCCGTCAAACGGGGTGAGGATCAGTCTCCGAGCTACCGGGGGAACCTCAGCATCTCAGGCCAATCTCGGCGTGGTCGAGCTGTCAGTTGCCAGAATTCTCACCTGTAGGAAGAACCGCGCGGCTTGTTGAGACAGTGTTGCCCAGCGTGTGCCTGGATTGGCAGCCACCGATGGTTCTCTCCGGCGGGGAGGCCGGGACGCTGGTGGCGTCCCGGCCTCAGGGAGGGTGGTCAGCGGGCCGCGCGGATGATCAGGTCCGTGACGGCTTCCGGCTCGGACACCGTCACCGCGTGCGACGCGCGAGGCAGTTCGACGACGCCACGTGCCTTGGCTCGCTTCGCCATGAACTGCTGTGCCTCCAGCGGGATGGTCTTGTCCTTGCCGGTCAGCAGGAACCAGGACGGGATTGTGTGCCAGGCCGGTGGGCCGGAGGCCTCGGCCAGCGCGGCGTCACGAACGGGGCGCTGTGTCGCGGCGGCGAGTTCCGCTGTGTCGCGAGCGACGTCCGCGGCGAAATAGGAGCGAAACTTGTCCTGCTGGATCACGAGGTCGAACGTGCCGTCGCCCAGCTCGATCTTGTCAAGCGCCTCGCCGAGGACGTTGCCGGGGTACTTGTTGGCCAGGTCGAACGTGCTCTCACCAGGTTCCGGTGCGAAGGACGCGATGTAGACGAGGCCCTTCACGTTGGGATTTCCGGTGGCGGCGTTGGACAGGACCATGCCGCCGTAGGAGTGTCCGGCGATGACGACGGGCCCGCTGATCGTGCTCAGCACCTGGCGCACGTAGGCGGCGTCACCGCTGAGCGAGCGCAGCGGGTTGGCGACCGCGATGACGGGATATCCCTTGCGCTTCAGGCGTTTCACGACGCCGTTCCAGCTGGCCGATTCTGCGAACGCGCCGTGCACGAGGACGACTGTCGGCTTCGGGGGCTTTGGCTTCTGATCCGCTGTGGCCGACGGCACCACCGCCGTCATCGCGAGCACGGCCGCTACCAGCGTGAGCGCCTTCCGGATGCGCATTGTGTTCCTTTCACGGGCACCATTCCGAGGAGGTGCATCGAGTGCAAGTAGATCGAGCACGATTAGATATTGCACGATGGAACTTACCGAAAGGGTCCGCTGCTCGCTACGTGTTGTGGCTCTCCTCAGCGCGTGGTGCTCTGCTGATCCCTGCCGCAGGCACTGCGGATGATGAGGAACTCCTCGTCGTCCATGATCAACGTGGCCTGGAACCGGGTGGCCGTCTTCGTGTGGATCTCACACAAGTCGCGGGCGTCGTGAGTAAGTTCCACGAGAACGGAGTGCTTGTTACTCGGCTGTCTCATCCGCATCACCAGCCCGCTGCTGCCGAGTCGGTCGATCATCGGTGACAACGTGTAGTAGAGGCTGAGCTTGTGCAGAAGTTCACGGATCGGACATGGTCCCCGCTCCTGCGGCAGGGCCAGTACCAGGAATTTCGCTTCCGGCGATGAGTGCGGGGCAGCTGCCGTTCACCGTGAAGAACCGATGGAATACGGCCTCGCCGCCCACTGCAGCGTTGGCGTGGAGATGCCGAGCTTGTGTCAGACCGTGGCGTGGGTGCTTCAGGGCTGCTCGACTTCGGCAGTCACCGGCCTGATCGCACCGGTCTACGCGAGCCGCACCACGAACCGGTTGCGGGAGAAGGAGAGTCAGGAGAGGTTCTGTAGTGCCCTCCGGGTTTCGGAGAGGCACGCGGCCCGTCAAGACGCCACGGCGCCCTGACGGGCCGAGTTTCGGTCTCTTGCAACGCGCTCACGTTCGTGTAACTGCCTCAGGGCGGCTCTGCTTATGCGACAGCTTCAGCTCGAACATCGCCCAGGTCGTACACGGCGGTCACCGATAGCGAAGTGCGCGTGCCGACCGCGGTGGCCGAGGACCGGGATCGGCGCGGTCCTTGAAGACAAGCTAGGCAAGGGCGAACCGGACTGGGTACTCTCGGTAGGCGAAGTGTTGCCTTCTCGAAGCGCGGGATTCGTTGCGACTCATGTCATCCACGCTGTCCGCACATGACATTGTGGTGTACCTGCAGTGAGCCCTTTTCATCCTGGTCTGGATGTGTTGGTGGGCAAGGGTTTGCGGTCGGGACGGGTTGCTGCGGTCACGGCGTGTCGGACCCTGGGCTTGGCGAAGGCCTCTGGTAACAGAGCCATCGACCAAGACCGCTCCGCAGCACCAGGGGCTCACATGCTGTTCTATCGTGCCGCGCTGCCGTTGTCACCTCGGACCCTGAGATACGTGTCCGGCCTGATCCGCGCGCACCGCAGGAAAATGGGATCGCGGTGGCGCCGTCTCGATCCCGCCCAGCAGGCTCTCCTGGTGCTGGTTCACCTGCGGGAAGGAGAGCCGTTCGCCGAGGTCGGCGCCGGGTTCGGGGTCTCGGCCTCCACGTGCTGGCGGTATGTCCACGAGACCGTCGAGCTCCTCGCGTCCGCGTCGCCGAAGCTGCGGCAGGCGCTGTGCACGGCGAAGCGCCAGGGCTGGGCCTACGTGGTCCTGGACGGGACGCTGATCCCGATCGACCGGATCGCCGCCGACCGGCCGCTCTACTCCGGCAAGCACAATATCCACGGGGTGAACCTGCAAGTGATCGCCTCCCCGAACGGCACGATCCTGCGGGTCTCCGGTGACCTGCCCGGCAGCACCCACGACACCGCCGCGGCCCGGATCTGGAACAATCCTCCGCCCTGCGCGAGACAGGGCTGATCGCTTTGAGCGACAAGGGCTACCACGGCTACGACCCGACCGGCCGCCACGTGATCACCCCCGTACAAGGGCCGCAACAAACCCGAGTCACAGAAGGACGCCAACCGCGCCCACGCCCGCCTGCGCGGACCCGGCGAACGCGCCAACGCCCAGCTCAAGACCTGGCGCGTGCTGCACAAGCTCCGCTGCTGCCCCCGCCGAACTGGCCGAATCGCCAAAGCCATCCACGTCCTACAGAACTACGAGATCACCGCAGGATGAAAAACGCTCAGTCCAGGAGTGAAGCGGATCCGTGGTTGAGTTCCATCCAGTTCTTTCTGTCGTCGGTCGCCGGCACGGCCGATTCGGAAGACAAGGTGAAGGGCACGGACGCGGCTCCGACCGTTGCCTGGCTGTGTCATGTCTCCGGCACCTTGCGGATGGCCGTGGCATGTACCGTTCAGGCCTCCTGACGCACTTTCATCGCCGAAGCTCGCCCTGCGTCAGGCCGGTGCACTGTGGACCACTGAACTCAGTTCACCCTGACACGCAGGGAACTGCAACGCTTGCCAGACGACTCCGTCGAGCCGCCGGGCGGAGAACCTCTGCCGGCTGGCGGTGTTCCGTCACTCTCGCCGGTGCGCCTCCGGCCGATCGCGATGCTGTACACCACTGCGAGCAGCCGACCACGAACTGATCTCTTGCTGTCGCCCAGCACCTCCGGGTTCCGCCATGCCCTGAGGAACACCTCCTGGGCGACATCCTCGGCGGTCGTGCGATCACCACATAGCCGTGTCGCGTACGCCAATACCGCTCTTCCATGCTCTTCGAACAGCCAGCGAATGAGCACCTCATCGGCCAGAGAACTACGTGCGTGGACCATCGCCTCGTCTTTCGACCCTTCTACCAGCCAGCCTGGTCGTTCAGTTCAGGTTTACTCAGTTGCCAAGCCGGCGGACGGTCTTCCGGCCACAAAGGACACTTGTGCTCACTGTTTCGCACCTTGAGATCGAGTTCCTTTGTGTAGGTAGCAGTTTTGACGAGTTGCGTGCTCTTCGCGTGGGCTGTGATCGATGGGCGAGAGTGCGTAAGCGGAGGCCGGTCCCGACTGCCAGTTCTAGCGAGAAGCCGACGGTGCTGCCCGTCGCAGGTTGGCGTGGAGGTAGGAATCGGCCGCACCCCGTCTTCTGTTCCGGCGGGCCGTGTGGGAGATCTGCTCCATCGCGGCGGCGATGTGCGAGATGATCAACTGTCAGGCAGCCGTGACCGTCTGCCCGATGTCGTCTTCAAGGCCATTCGTAAGCTGGCCAGGCAGAAACTGAGGATGTGCCTGGCGGTGTCGCCGCACGATCCGGCCGGGGAGCCGCGAAACCAACACCTCGCGTTGAAACACAACGGTGAGGTGTTGGTTCTCATCAGGACTTCGTCGTCAGAGGTGGGTCTCACACGAGTGGCAAGGAGACGCTGGAGGCGGCACCACCGCGGTGACCGGTGGTGCCGCCTTGCCCTGACGGGGCGTTGGGCCGCAAGATCGGCGCCGACCCGTGTTATTAGGGGTGCGGGCCGACGGAACTGCTTGTCGTGCTGTGCCTCGCTGTACGAGCCGTAGGACGACGTTCTCCTCGTACCTCGGCACCGGGTCGGTAGCCGTGCCGAACGGGTTGTTCTGGCGCTGTCAGTCGGTGAGAGCGGGGTAGTCGGTGTAGCCGGCGGCGCCGCCGCCGTAGATCAGTTCGGGCCGCAGCTCGTTGAGCGGGGTGTCGTTGAACAGGCGGTGGGGGAGGTCGGGGTTGGCGATGAAGGGGCGACCGAAGGCGATGGCGTCGGCCCAGCCGGCCTCCAAGACCCGAGCGCTCTTGGTGGCGGTGTAGTTGCCGGCGGCGATGATGACGCCGTTGAAGGCTTCCCGCAGCTTGATGCGGAAGTCGTCGTCGAGCTCGGGGCCGTCGGCCCAGTCGGGCTCGCACAGGTGGAGGTAGCCCAGTTCCCTGCGGTTGAGCTCGCTGGCGATGTGCAGGCCCATTTCCAGACCGTCGGAGTCGTCGAGCCCACCGAACTTGATCATGGGGGAGATGCGCATGCCGACGTGGGCCGCGTCCCAGGCGTCCACGACGGCGTCGACCACCTCGAGCGGGAACCGGGCGCGGTTGTCGATGCTGCCGCCGTACTCGTCGTCACGCTGGTTGCTGCTGATCGACATGAACTGCTGCAGCAGGTATCCGTTGGCGCCATGGATCTCGACCATGTCGAACCCGGCGCTCCGGGCGTTGACGGTGGCGCGCCGGTAGTCCTCGACGATGCCGGGCAACTCCTCGACGGTCAGCGCACGCGGGGTCGGGCAGGGGGCCGTGACCAGCTCTCCGTCGGGGCCTTGGATGGTGGTGGTGCCCCTGAAGGGAACGGCACTGGCGGAGACGCCCGGTTCGCCACCCTGGAAGACGGAGTGGGTGACACGGCCGACGTGCCACAGCTGCAGAGCGATCTTGCCCCCCTTGTCGTGGACGGCGTCGGTGATTCGGCGCCATCCGGCGATCTGCTCGTCGGTGTGGATGCCGGGCGTGGCGAAGTAGCCCTTGCCCTGAGGGCTGATCTGCGAGCCTTCGGTGACGATCAGGCCGGCGCCGGCGCGCTGGGTGTAGTACTCGCTCATCAGGTCGGTGGGAACGTCGCCGGGCTGGGCGGAACGCATGCGGGTCATCGGAGCCATGAAGACTCGGTTGGTGGTGCTGAAGGCGGGCAGGCTGAGTGAATCGCGCAGAGTAGGCATGGCTGTCCCTTCAGGCGGCGTCGGCCGTCCGTGATCGGTGTTGATGTGAGGTTGTCGCCAGGCACTTCGTCGTGCCGGCGGCGCAGCGGCTCAGTGGATGCCGTGAACGTCGAGGAGCGCCTCGACCGCCTGCCGGATCGTGGCCGGGTAGTGGCCGGTCAGCAGGGCGTAGTCGGCGGCGCCGGTGTGCAGCACCACGAGCTGTTCGGCCAGCGATTCCGAATCGTGTGCACCGGCTATGTCCGCCTGACGGCGGACATAGCCGTGCAACTGGCTCTTGTGGAAACAAGCCTGGCGCACCGCGGGGTGCGACGGGTCCCGGAACTCGGTGGCGATGTTGATGAAGAAACACCCGGAGAACTCCGGGGCCGCGCAGTACGCGCGCTGGGCGTCGAAAACGCCCAGCAGCCGCTCCCGCGGCGAAGCGTCATCGCTTTCGTCGGGGAAGTCCTGCACGGCCATGTCGCCGCAACGGTCCAGGACCTCTGCGAGGAGCTCGTCCTTCGACCGGAACTGCTTGTAAAGGGTCTTCTTCGAGATGCCCAGTTCCGCCGCCAAGCGGTCCACACCCACTGCGTGGAACCCCTCGCGGTGAAACAGACTGGTGGCGTGGGCGACCAATCGGCTCCTCGTGTCTTCGGCGGGCATGAAACCATGCTAGCACAGAGGAAACAGATCTGTTTCCAGTGTGCCGTGCATCTCCTCGACCGACACGAAGGGCCGTTTGGGACGATGTCGCGCCGGAAGGCGGCCAACCGGTCCGACCGCGTGGTCGTCACCTGGGCCGATGGGGACTACTGGAAGAGCGAGCTGTACGCGTTGAGCGCTGGCTGGCCACCCAAGTGGGCGTACAGAACGGTGGAGTCGCGGTTGATTTCACCGGACGACACCAGGTGGATGAGACCCGCCAGCGACTTCCCCTCGTACACCGGGTCGGTGATCATGCCTTCCAGGCTCGCACCTAGGCGCATCGCCTCCACAGTGGACTCGTCAGCGAGACCGTACACTCCTGCGTGGAATCGACTGTCCAGCAGAATGTGCTCGTCGGACACGCTGACACCCCGCAGGGTGGCGGTGTTGTGTGCGATCCGGGTGATCTGCGCCAGTGTCTCGGCAGGCTTGGCGGAGGCGTCGATGCCCAGGACTCGGCGGCGAGGATCTCCCGCGAAACCCGCCACCATGCCGGCTTGGGTGCTACCGGTCACCGAGCAGACGACGATCGTGTCGAAGAAGACCCCGAGAGCCGCTTCCTGTTCGCGGACCTCGTCGGCCCACGACGCGAACCCCAATCCGCCCAACGGGTGGTCGGAGGCGCCGGCGGGGATGGCGTACGGCTTGCCACCCGCAGCGCGGACCTCCTCGACCACCTTTTCCCAGGCCGGTTTCACGCCAATGCCGAAGTCGGCGTTCACCAGCCGGACATCGGCTCCCATCATGCGGCTGAGCAGGATGTTGCCCACTCGGTCGCTGCCGACATCGGTCCACTCGACCCAGCTTTCCTGCACGAGCACGGCTTTCAGGCCGGCGCGTGCCGCCGCGGCGGCCACCTGACGGGTGTGGTTGGACTGGACGCCGCCGATGGACACCAGAGTGTCGCATCCCTGTGCCAAGGCGTCGGCCACCAGATACTCGAGCTTGCGGGTCTTGTTACCCCCGTAGGCGAGGCCCGAGTTGCAGTCCTCGCGCTTCGCCCAGACCCGCGCACCACCGAGATGGGCGGTCAGCCGCTCCAGCTCATGTACCGGAGAGGGGCCGTGCAGCAGCGGAAACTTGTTCACAGTTCCTCCACCAAGGTACTCCAGTTCTCGTCCACCAGGCGGGCCGCCAGCTGGCCGTCATGCTGCTCACATGCCTCGATGATCTGCTGGTGCTGCGTCACGGAGTGACGCGCAGCAGGCGAGGAGAAACGCTGGTATTCGGCACGGCGCACCAGCGGTGTGAAGCGGTCGATCGTCGCCTCGACGGCCGAGTTGCCACAGCGATGCACTGCCACGGCGTGAAACTCGTCATCCGCCGCCAGTGCGGCGGCAGCGTCGTTCGCGTCGAGTGCCCTGGTGAACGCGTCGTTCGCCGCGCGCATCGCGGCGAGGTCGTCGGGCGTCGTCATCGGCGCGGCCACGCCTGCGGCGAGTGCGTGCATCGCCTTCACGACGACGAAGGCATCACGGACCGGCTTCACGTCCAGAGCGGTCACCCTGGTGTAGCTGTGGGGCTTGCTCTCGACGAGGCCTTCGTCAGCCAGCTTCGCCAGCGCCTCCCGCACGGGGGTGCGGGACAGGCCCAGCTTCTCCGCGAGCTCTACATCCTTGATCGCGGAGCCCGGCTCCAGTTCACCACGCACAATCGCAGATCGGATCTCTGCGGCTGCACGCTCCTTCAGTGAGCCATATCCAATATATTGCACAGCCCGAGGTTAGGCCGTGGAAGGCCGTTTCGCAACGGGCAACTCCATCACAGGCCGACCAGGCTGGTGATCACGCGATGTCTGCCGGAGCGTCCTGTTCGGTGGTCGGTCCAGTACTTCGCATGGCCGAGGTGTCGACCGGCATCGGCCCGTTCGTGGCAGAGGGTGCCGAGACTCTGGAGCCCCTCCCCACCTCCATCTTCAACGGCAGGTGCAGGTGCGCCTCTGAGCGAGGCGGCGCCGGGGTGGCTGGAGGGCGGGTGGTCCCAGGTTCCTGACCCGGCGCTACTCCCTCCGTCGAGATCGGCCTGGCTTTCGGTGAAGTCGCCCGAGGTGACGTCATCGAACCCGTGCTGGCCCGGACCGCGACAACCGCGTGATCATTTCTTGCATCCTCGACCGCCGCCTCGCCTATCGGGGCGGGTAATTGAAAGTTCAGCGACAGCGGGAGAATCGTCCGGGTAGCGAAAATGAAACCGGAGGACAGTAATGCCGAAGACCCGGTGGTTGGACGAAGAGGAGCAGGCGACCTGGCGCGCATTCCTGCTTGCTGGCAAGCTCTTGATGGACGGTTGGATCGCGACCTGAAACGAGGATCGGGGCTTTCTTTCGCCTATTACGACCGACGTGCTGTCGAAGTTGTCCGAGGCGCCCGGCTGGTCGATGCGGATGGCAGACCTCGCCGCAGCGTGTGTGTTCGACCGCAGCAGGTTGAGTCACGCGATCGACCGCCTGGCCAGGGACGCCTGGGTCTGCAGAGAGGCAGCCGGCACCGATGGCAGGGTCAGTTGGCCGTAGTCGCCGCCGAGGGGTCAAGGAGGTGTGACGTGCCGCGCGCCGACACGTCGATCAGGTCCGCACGCTGGTCTTCGATCGTCTCAGTCGCAAGCAGCGGCAGGCGCTGCGTGAGATCAGTGCGGTGCTGGCGACCGGAATGGCCGATGAGCGACGCTGGTCAGACTGAGTTGAACGCTTCGAGCGGTGGGCCGTGCTCTTCAGGTCCGTGTGTCGACCGCGCGGGCGTCTTGCGACAACCAGCCGGCGAGCAGTGCTTCGCTGATCTCGTACGGTGCACTGCCCCGGTCGGGAGTGAGTCGGTCCAAGGCGTGCGACCGCACCGGCTCGACGTGACTTGACGCGGCCCGTCGGTCGACGGCCATGTGTTCGTTGCCGGATGACTGTTGGGACTGGAGCTCATGTCCCTGTGCTGGAGCGCCTCCGGCTGCTGGCGCGAAGCTCGTCATATTCCCGGTCCCTCATCGGGCGGCCCACGTCCGCTCCGGCAAGCCGAACTCGGGTAGTTGAACTTTCAGCATGGTGTTTGCTACGGTGGTGTGCAAGATGAAATTTCAACTAGTATGAAGGTGTTGCTGGTGACTACCGCAGTTAACCTCGCTGTCATCTACTATTCCTCCACCGGAACAGGTACGGCGATCGCCAACGAGATCGCGATCGCCGCCGAGGAGGCCGGAGCCGTTGTCCGGGTCCGCAAGGTGGCTGAACTTGCACCGCAAGTGGCTATCGACTCCAATCTGGCGTGGGCTGCTCACCACGCGGCCACGGCGGATGTGCCGGCGCCTACCGAGGACGATCTCTCTTGGGCGGACGCGATCATCTACGGATCACCGACCCGCTTCGGGAACGTGGCCTCTCAGCTCAAGCAGCACCTCGACACTCTGTCGTCGCTGTGGCAGACCGGTGCTCTGGCTGACAAGGTGTACAGCGGTTTCACCTCGACCGCCACCTTGCACGGCGGACACGAATCGACGCTGCTCGCCTTGTACAACACCTTCCACCATTTCGGCGGTGTCATCGTGCCTCCGGGCTACACCAGTCCGGTCAAGTTCGTGGATGGAAACCCCTATGGCACTTCCCACCACGCCGTCGCGGGTTCCGAACCGGGTGACATCGGCGACGACACCCGCAACGCTGCGCGTCATCAGGCCGAGCGTGTAGTCGGCATCGCGCGTGCCCTCAAGCAGGGGTCTGCGAAACGAGCGGTGTAACTCGCAATGCCACGTAGTTAGGTGGCCGGGCCGGGACTTTGAACAGTGGTGTAACTCCTGGCCATGGAGCGCACCTGATGACCGACATGATGTCCGGCGTGGCGAACGTCGAGGACTCGAAGCCCGCGACCGGCCTGGGCGAGCAGTTCGTCGCGCAGCTGGTGAGTAGTGCCGCGGCGAGCGGGCTGAAGCTGAGCGGTGAGGGCGGGATGCTGCAGCAGTCGACCAAGTTGCGCTGGAGTCCGCGCTCACCGACCGCCTCGGCTATGACAAGCACGACCTGACCGGCTGCGGGACCGGCGATTCGCGCAACTGGACCCAGGTCCGATCACCGCGATGCGGTTGTTCCGTCCCTTCCACGCCGGACCGTCAGGATCGATCACAGTGCCGTCGCCGTTACGGACCTCACCGGATAGGCGTCGCTGGACGTAGTCGCTCGGCCGGTCGCTGACCACGAGTTTGGTGACCTCCGGGCGCTTCGCATGGCGCTCGGAATGCCATTGCGCCGTAGACGCCTTGTAACCCAGGTCGTAGGTCCGGGTTGAGGCGTTGTGGCGCCGTTCCCGCGAAAACGTCGAGGCATTCCGGCGAAGCCACCGGGCGATCAGGCGCACGCCGAGGCATCGAGCGCGCAACGGCATGATGTTCCCGCGCTCGACGAACGACAAGTGCCGCCCGCAGACCGTTGTGGACAATTGGGGTTCGCCCGCCAGCGTGGCGGATCCACCGGTAACCGACCGGTGCCGACGCGCCAGTCTCCTCCGACGCTTCGTCAGCAAGGACGCCGCTGACGATGGAGCCCCAGAACGCGACACGCCCTTCCAGTCAGGCAACCGTCGGCCGCCCAGGTGACGGGATCTGTCTCGGCCCATACGCCATCGCTCCACCTCCGGTCCGCGGGTGTTCCGACGATCAGTTGGATCCGCCCAGCGGCAGTTCGGTGTGTCATAGCACCACACTGAACGCAAAATAGTTGAAATTTCAGCGGACAGTGCTAGTCTGGATGTAGAGCTGAAATTTCAACTACATGAAGGTGGTTCGCGGTGGATCGCTTGACAGGTAAGGTCGTGATCGTCACTGGCGCGGCAGGGGGGCTGGGGTTATCCGGAGTGCGTGCGATGGCGGCCGAGGGTGCGCGCGTTGTGATGATGGACCTGTCCCCTGCTGTCCGCGGCCGAGCGGAAGGGCTTGCGTCAGAGGGTTTTGACGTCACTCCGTACGTCGGTGACGTCTCTTCCGAGAGCGACATGGCCGGCGTCGTGGCACTCGCCGAGAAGACCTACGGCGGACTCCACGTCCTGTGGAACAACGCTGGACTGGTGAGCGGTGGATGGATCAACCAGGACACCGACGTGGTTGGAGTCAGTCGTGACTACCTCATGCGGACCCTGGACGTGAACCTGGTCAGCGTGTTCCTCGGCAGCAAGTATGCCGTTCCGGTGATGGCGCGGTCCGGGGGTGGATCGATCATCAACACCTCGTCGGTCCAGTCCGCGGGAGGCGACCTGGCGCTTGTTGCCTACGGCACGAGCAAGGCCGCGATCAACTACTTGACGAAGTCGGTGGCCACATCGTTCGGGCATCTTGGTATCCGCAGCAACGCGCTCGCGCCTGGGCTGATCCCGCCACCCGCAGCGGAAGATGCGGTTGCCGGGACGCACCAGCTCGAGGAGGTGGCGCCATTGCAGCTGGTGCTGGACTCCCAGATGCTTGGCACCGTCGGTGAACAGGCCGACGTCGCCAACGCTGTCGTCTTCCTCGCGTCGGACGAGTCCAAGTTCATCACCGGTCAGCTGATCTACGTCGACGGCGGCATGACCGGACATCTGCCGACGCTGTCCGACCGTCGCAAGCGGGCAGCTGCCTGACTCCGACTGAGCGATCCACGAAGGACACTGAGCCGTGTGGTGTCGTTTGGCATCTTGAAGTGAAGGGAATGCTTACGAATGCGCAAGTCCACGGGAAGTCTTCTGGCCTTGCTGGCGACGGTGGGTCTGTTCGTCGCGCCGGCCGCGGCCGCGCCGGTCCCAGCGAAGCCGTTCCCCGCTGTACTGGATCTTCCGAACGGGTTTTCGCCCGAAGGTATCGCCATTGAGGGCAGGACCGCCTACACCGGTTCGCTGGCCAACGGTGCGATTCAGCGGATCGACCTGCGGACCGGCGTGGCCACGCAGTTCGCCCCGTCGCCTGGCCCCGGCAAGATCTCGGTCGGGATGGACATCGACCGGTTCGGTCGCCTCTGGGTGGCAGGCGGCGGTGACGGCGGACCGCTTGCCGGCATCCTCGGCGGCTTCCGCGTGTACGACACGAAGTCCGGAGCGAAACTGGCAGACGTCCCGGTTCCCGAGGCGAAGTTCGTCAACGACGTCACGGTGACCCGCGACGCGGCCTGGTTCACCGACAGCGCCGATCCGGCCGCTCTCGTGCGGGTCCCGATCGGGGTCAACGGCAAGATTGGTGCCCCCCGGAAGATCATGCTGGGTGGGGAATGGGTGCCCGGCGGTGCGATCAACGCCAACGGCATCACGGCAACGCCTGACGGCGAGAACCTGATCGTTGGTCAGACTGCCGCGGCGGATGGTGGTGCGGCCCTGTATATCGTGCCCGCCACCACCGGCGAGGTGGTCCAGGCCAGGAAGATCACGCTGCGGGGTCAGCTGGAGTCAGCTGACGGCTTGGTCCTCATCGCGCGGACACTGTACGTCATCACGCACCACGGGGTGATCGAGGTCAGGCTTGACCGTCAACTGACCACTGGAAACATCATCGGCATCAGCGAGGTGCCGGGAGCGGCGTTCGCCAGCACTGGGGCAGTGTTCGGAAACCGCCTCTACGTGGTCGACGCCAACCTTGGCGAGAACCTCTCCAACATCGGCAACCCGGATGCCGCCTTCAAGATCGTGGCGATCCCCGTTCCGTAGGCACATTCCAACCGGAGTGATGTCGTATCAGTCGAGGTTCACCTGTTCGGAACGTGAAGCGCAGGTCGGTGTCCGCACCGACTTGGGCTCTTCCTGTGCGGGATCGCGCCCGGCCCTCGAGGCTGATGTCCTCGACCACTCCCTCGGCCACCAGGAAACCGGTCGGCTAGGCCGGGTCAGGCCGAGAAGGCAGAGCGTGCTCGGTCGGCGTCGACTCTGCGATCTGGCAGAGCCGGCTCCCGTCGCCGATCCGCCCCGCCGCGCCTGGGCCCTTACTCCACAGAGGTCCGCGGCGAGAATTGCGGCGCCAGTCACGAGATATTTTTGCTGCTGAGTCATGTTCTGTTGGCAGCCGCGCTGGAAGCTGGTGTGATATCTGTTGTGGTTGCGTAGGAATATTGCCGAAAAGATCTTCCCGGCTTCGCTGAAGGATGCAACACAATGAGAAATGCGACATTTGGGCTTTGATGGAGAAATGATGACATTCAAGGATTTTCCTGCTGATCCGGCCGACCCCTATTGGGAGGTGGACCGTGCTATTATCGTCCCGGCTGACGAGGGAAAAACGGTCGTAATCAACGGTGATGTGTTCACCGTGAAGCTCCGATCCGCAGTGACGACCGGTTCGCTCGGTTTCATCGAGGCGGACGTCCCGCCGGGCATCGGCGCGTCACCGCACGCGCACCTCGCCGAGGACGAAGCGTTCTACCTCGTGTCCGGAGAGATGGACATCATCAACGGCAACACCACCCAACGCTGCGGCGCCGGCGACTTCATCTTCATCCCCCGGGGCACTCGGCACGGCTACCGCAACGTCGGCGAGGACACCGCGAAGTTGCTCGTCTTCTTCACGCCTGGTGGCGCGGAGGAACTGTGGCTGGAGGTCGGCGAGGAAGCTACAAAGGACAACATCGGTGTGCCGTGGTCCGACCGGCAGTTCGAAGCAATCGCCGAACCCTTGAAGCGCTATCACATGCCTCAGCTCCCAGGCGGAGCTGAGAGGAAGAGGTAGCGTCGGAGTGGATGGTCGTACCAGCCCTCGATCTATTGGATGATTGCCCGGCGCCTTGGTTCTCGTGAGTCGAGGCTGCCGGTCGAGTAGTTCGGTTTTGATGGTGGCGAAGAAGACTCAGTGACCGCGTTGTGCCGGCATCGGCCCTTACGGCCGACGGACAGCCGCACGCTGGCGTCGGCAGCCGCGCGCGTACCGACCAAAGGTGCATTGACAGCCCCTGTCGGAGTGGAAGATCACGCCGGGAGCGGGCCGGCGCTGGACGACGGCGTGTGCAGGGCCTGTTCGACCAGGTCGGTGCGCGCGGGTGGTCGGCGGTGGCCCATCACTCGTCGGAGCCGAGGTCGCTCACGGTCGCGAGGTGGAGCCAGCCTTCCCGGAGGTTGATGGTGTCCCCCGCGCCATCGAATGTTCATTTCCCGTGCGCTGCAAGAGAATCCCACTCGAGCAGGTCGGCGGGTGTGGTCGCGGCCGGGTTCGGGATCGTGGTGGTGCGCCAGCGTTTCGGCGCCCGTCCGGCTAGGCCTGCTGCCCTTGGCCGGCGAACTCGGCGTGGATCCGCGGTGGGCTGGTTGCAGCACACGGGCCGGGAGACCTGGAGCAGTTCGCACGCACGCTTGACGTGGCCGCTAGCGTCGGCGATCTCGGCCTCGATCTGGGCGCGCAGTGGCAAGGCAGAGTCGGCTGTAAGCGCATCCGCGGGGCGCTGCATGTCAGACCCGCGATCCAGGGCGACGGTCCTATAGGACTGACGTATCGAGGATCAAACCTGGACGGAGAACGACGCAGGCGTGCGATTCGCACAACGGAATTCCCTCGACAACCATGCTGTCCGACATCGGTATGGCTTAGATCCGCGTGCCTTGGGATCGGGAGCGCGCTTGAAGCCCAAGATCGTCGCGGGCATGGCAGGTCGAGCCTGCGACAGGGCTGGGCATGCGAACCGGTCAGATCCGCATGCCTCGCCTGTCACTTTGAGCTCTGCCGCGTCAGATCCACGGCGGCGGTTCGGCTGCGAACACTCGGGCCTCCTTGTCTCAGCTGGTCCTGCGGTAGTACCTAAGATCATTGATCCTGTGTAGGCAACCGTGGTGGCGAAAAGTGTTGTAGAAGATGGCCGTCCGCGCCCTTTGATCGATCGTGAGGTGGATTTGCGGGAGCTGCCCTGTAGATACGGGGCATGTCACTGTGGGTGTGATCGCCCAAGCGGGTGAGGTCGGAAGGTGTTGGGTGGCAGCGGTGGAAGGCGCGAATGAAGCCACGTTTCGTGAGGTACTGGCCGTCGGCGAGTTTCGCGCGATGTGGCTGGCTGAGATGCTGTCCTTCGCGGGCGACCAATTCGCGCGGGTGGCGCTGGTCGTCCTGGTTTTCGATCACACCAATTCTGCCGCGATCGCTGGTTTGACCTACGCTCTGACATTAGTTCCCAGTGTAATTGGCGCGCTGACCTTGTCTCAGTTGGCCGATCGGCGCTCACGTCGTCAAGTCATCGTCTTCGTGGATGCCCTTCGTGCTCTCGTGGTCGCGGTCATGGTGATTCCCGGTATCGGCCTGTCCTGGTTGTGCGTACTGGTGTCGGCGTTGTCTTTCGTTGGCGGCCCCTACGGCGCCGCGCAGCTTGCGTTGTTGCGGGATCTCCTTGGCGCGGAGCGGTATCCAGTGGGCATGACCCTGCGTCAGATCACCGCGCAGGCGGCGCAAATCGCAGGATTCGCGGCAGGAGGGTTCCTCTCCGCTGCGCTGAGCCCTCAAATCTGCTTGGCGGTCAACGCGCTCACGTTCGCCGTGTCTGCGCTGGTGATGAGATTGTGCATCCGCTCGCGACCAGTCTCGGAGTCGCTGTCGTCAACTGGTAGCCCCGTCACGACCGGTGTCAGGTTGGTGTGGCAGGATCCTCGTCGTCGCGCGATATTCGCCATGACTTTTCTGGGCTTGTTCTACGTGGTTCCCGAAGGAATCGCGGTCTCGTATGTGAACGAAATGGGTTACCGGCCTGAGTTCGTTGGAATTGTTCTGGCCAGTTGCGGTGTCGGTGCGGTGATCCTGCTTCCGCTTTTTGCGTGGTTCGTGGCGCCGGATCGTCAGCGAGTCGCACTTCCGATTCTTTGCTTGACGACGGGTTTGCCGCTGGTTTTGGTGCCGTTTTGTCGTGAACTTTATAGTGCAATGGCGTTGTTCGCTGTCAGTGGTGCTCTCTGGGCTGCGTCGGTGGTGATGTCGGCTTCATTCCTGGCAAAGCTGTTGCCCGATGACCATCGGTCCAGGGGGATGGGGATTGCCTCCTCCATGAACGTCACTGCCCAGGGCCTGGGGATCGGCTTGGCAGGTATCGGCGCCGAAGCCGTGACGGCTAGTTGGGCGATCGCGATCGCCGGGGCGATTTCGGTCCCCGCTGCGTTGTGGTCCAGTATCTTGTGGTTGAAGTCGACCAGTTCGCATCTACTTGCGGAGATTGAAGGTTGTCCCGTAACGCTGTCCCGGTGAGATCGATGATCTTGAAGTGGAGCGGGTGATCAGTGCGGACCGGCCGGAGTGGGCCGGTGAGATCCGGTACCGGGGCAGCGGCTCAACGGTCTCGACCCGCGCTCTCGACCGTCCGCAGGGTGCGGCTGGTATCCCCAGGTCGCGCTGTTGTCCGGATGATCTCGAAATCCGCGGCGAACCGCCGCTGCTGCCGGTACTCGCGTGTAGAAGATCGACACGGCGGAGGTCCTCGACTCGAGGAGTCGGTTCGGTGCGAGTTCGGCGCCGAACCTGTGGTGCTGCGGACGCCCGTTGAGATCCAGGCCGCACGCCGACCTGAGGTGCCGCTCCTCCGACGCTACTGTCCCGATTCGCTCACGCTGTGGCTCGTCGAAGACCGCGTCGTCTACCGGTCCGCGAAGCCGCCTGCCAGCCCGACGACATCTCGTGCAGACGGGCGGCGTCCTGCTTCGGGGACGCGCCGAACAGCCACCGGTACTCGCGGATGATCTGCGCCGGGCTGACGTGCCCGGCGCTCCGCCCGACCTCGGTGACGTTGCTCGCGCGGGTCGCCAGCATCAGGCGGGCGTCGCACAGCCTGAGCTGCCTTTTGGAACTGGATCGGACGGACCCGTGACCAGCTGGAACTCGCGCTGGAAGGACGAGACGCTCAGCCCTGCGAGTTCGGCGAAGGTCCGCGATCCGGAACGGCACGGCGTAGTTGCCACGAATTCACCGCGCCGCACGGATGACCAAGCGGACCTCGTCGATGGACGTCGTCCCGCTGGGGATCGCATGCCTGGCCACCAGGTCGCACAACGCGCCCAGGCGCTCGTCTCGCGTGAGCTGTCGCACGACTGGTTCGCCCCCTGTTCTTTGCGGACCGTACCGGTGCCGGCCGGCATGTCGAGCAGAACGGGGTGTGTCCGCAAGGAGCACACCCCGTTCGTCGACTCAGTTCAGTACGTGGGCTGGAGCTCCACCCCAGCACGAACGCCGTGCCGCAGGTGGCGACAACAACGGCGACACCCAGGTGAGAAAGCTGTTGCGCTCGTCGACTGGTCCGGGTTTTTCGGCACGGGCGGCGGTCCAGGCCCGTTTCAGCGGACGTCGAGTGCGATGAACTGTGTGATCTGAGTGGAGGAGAAGTTGTTGTCGGATACCAGCCACAGCGTGCCGTCGGGTCCCCATGCCATCCCCTCCACGTTGTCCACGTTGGAGAGCGGGAAGTCGTCCAGGTCGGCGAGCAGGCGCTTGCGCAGCGACGACCCGTCCGGTCGTGCCTCGAACAACCGCACCTTGTTCCCCACGCCCTGGGCGAAGGACCGTTCGAGCACCAGGTAGACGCCGCCGCGCTTCTCCAGGATCGCGACGACGCCGGTGTCGGCGCCCGGTGCGAAGAGTGGCTCCTGCTGGTAACGGTACTGAGCGAGGACGTGGCCGTGTCGTGACTGGACGACCACCCTGGAGACGGCGCCGTGTCGCTCGTCCGCCGGCGGCCCGTCCTGGAGCAGCGGACCTTCGACCGCTGACACCACGCGGGTGCCGCCCGCGGCGAAGGTGAGTCCTTCCAGTGACGCGTTGCCACGCGGGCCGGACTCGGGCCGCATCTTCAGGTCGTCCGGTGTCGGCAACGTGCGCCGGAACGAGCCGTCGCGCTTGGTGAACTGGACGAACGGGTCCGACAGGACGTCAGCGGTCCGGTTGCCCTCCTGGCTCCAGACGATGTCACCGGTCCACCGGTCGACACGCACGTCCTCAGGGTCGACGACTCCTGGGGCGTAGGGACCGCCTTCGGCGTTCAGGGGCCGGACGCCGGTGAACTCCACGCCCTTGCGCGACAGGTCGGCCTCGAAGAACCTGGGCGACACCCGGTCGTCGCTGATGATGATCCACTTCCTGGTTCGGTGGTCGTAGTCGAGGCCGGACAGGCCACCGACAGCGCTGCCACCGACTTGAAGGCCCATGGGCAGCACGTGTTCACCGAGGAAGCGCACCGGTTCCTCGGCCGCGGCCGGCGCCGGGGCCGAGGTGAGGAGTGCGGAGACGAGCAGGACGCTTTTGAGCATGGCCTGGATTTCACCATGGGACAGAACGGGGAAGTGGCGCAGCGGACTGCCTGGGTACGATATTCGTCCCCGTGCGGCTTCAACGGTCCTCAGCCCGAAAGAGACGGATCGGTCCACCATCTCACCTCGGAGGGGCTGTTCGCGAAGCGGTCCGCGATCCAGGCCAGTGCGTCGGCCAGCGACGGGATGAGCACCCCGCTGTGGTCCAGCCCGGCGTAGGTCGGGTACGTCACCGAACCGCCGTTGCTGCTCAACCGGTCCGCGAGGCGAGCGGTTTCCTGTTCGATGACGAGGACGTCGGTGGTTTCCCGCTGAGGAGGATCGGCCCTGCCACCGGACCGGTTTCCGGCGCGTCGTCCAGAAGCAGGTGTGCGATCGCCGGCTCTCCGGCCGAACGAGCCGCTCACTGGTCAGATCGCTGTACACCGCACCGGTCACATTCAGGCACCCGGTGTCCAGGTGCTCAAGCGGGCCAGCGCGGCCGGCGTCAGGACGTCGACCTCATCACGCGTTCCCTTGACCATCATGGGCACCAATCCCGCGCCCTGCGGCAACGACGCCAGCCTCACGCCCGAGCCGGCCAAGTTTGACGCCGTTGCCACGACGACCGCTCCGAGATAGTCCGTCCCGACGCCGCCGTGCTTCCGCCGCGCCCCGAGCCGGGGCATCGCCTGCCGTGCGGCGGGCAACGCGTAGTAGGTGTCGTTGGCTTCCGCGCTCTTCGACAGGGTTCAACGGCAACGCGTTCTTCTTCTGCGCCGCCCAGGCTTGCTCGACCTGGCACTGTTGATCGGACTCATCCGCACCGGCGGAACCGGCCGCCCCGCAGAGCAGCGTTGCCACGGCCGCGAAGCAAGCCCTCGTATCCCCCGGCCATCATATGCCTCCCGCTCGAGACCTTCAGCTCACGATCGTCGCGATGCTCTCGGCGACCGCGGTCGCCGGTGGCATAGCCGCGATCTGCCGGGCCACTCCGGCCGCGGCATCGCGATGGCCAGGTTCGGCCAGGATGGTGGTGATCGCCCGCCGGATCCTGTCCGGCGTTGCCTGGTCCGGCAGTAGCCGCAGCGCCGCTCCTGTGGTCACTGCCCGATCTGCTACCGAGAACTGGTCCGCGCCCTGCGGCAGCAGGACCAAAGGGATGCCGGCGGACAACGCCGCGTACGTGGTGCCGGCCCCGGCGTGGCTGACGACGAGGTCCACTCCGGACAGCAGCTCCGCGATCGGTGTGAACGGCTCGAAGGTGACCTGGGTTCGGTCGACGTCGAAGTCCTCCGCGGTGGCCGCGAGCCCGACGGTCACGTGCAGGTCGACGTCGAGCGTCGTGATCTCCTTGATCAGCGGTGAGAGTACGTTCGTGGCCGCGTACAGCGTGCCGAAGGTCAGCAGCACCCGTGGGCGTTCCGGGATGCCCCGGCTGGCCGTGGCGCGTGCCGTCGCGGGCTTTCCGGGCGCGCGATGCGCCCCGGGTCGCATCGGCAACCACATCTCCGGCTCCCGCCAGTCGTCGAACTGCAGCGCCGGCGGGCAGATGTCGGCGACGAAGGCCGGCGCACGCTGAGGCAGTCCGCGTTGCCGGTGCTGGGATGCGGTCCTGGCTCGATGCGCTTCACGGCGTGCGGGCTCGAACTGCTGGCCCAGGGTGACGTTGCCGTACGGCACGCCCAGCGTGACCGCGACCATAGGACCGACGTGGTCACACGTGTCACCGATGACCAGGTCCGGGCGCCATTGCCGGGCGGCGGCTAGCGTGACGTCGAAGTCCAGGTCGACCCGGACCCCGGCGAACAGCTCCGCCTCCGTGGCGGGCGGCATCTCGCCGGGCACGGGGGAGAGATCGACTCTGGCCGCCAGCTCCGCTCCCAGGTCGGGCACCTCGCTGCCGGCGGTGAGCACCTCGACATCCTCATCGGCGATGATCTGACCGAAGGACGGCGGTCCGGCGTACGCGACCGCATCGCCGCGGCCGCGGAAGGCGCGGGCCAGCGGCAGGGTCGGGTAAAGATGCCCGACAGCGGGCACGACCGTGAACAGAACACGCATTTATGAGCTCCGAATGTCGTCGGACTGCACTTCGATTGCCCGCTCAAGTCAGGAACTCTACGTGTCTAATTGATGTCACAAGATGTCTGCGAGGGCCGGCAAACGTTCCCCCTCATGCCTTTCGAGGCGGTCGGGAATGCAGTATGACGCGGATACCGGTCGAGATCCCATTGACGATGGCGGAGCGGTCGTGAGGCGATTGTGCTCAGGTCGATAGCCTGGGTGTATAGCACATCTCGCGCAGATCGGAGCAAGGTGAACCGGACTTCTCCGGCCTGACCTTCAGCGTTCTGACCATACTGCGCGCCTGGAGGAGCGAGGTCGAACTCGATTCCTCAGCAACAGCTTGCTCTGGCGATTTTATTGCTGGCGGACGGGCGGATGGTGCCCGTCGCCGACATGTTCGCGGCGACTGTATCTCACATCGTCTTCCGGCTGGACATGCTGAGCGACGCCCAGGAACGCCTCGGCGAGTACGACGAGTCGGTCGCTGCACACGAACGGGAGATCGCGGTCCTTCGCAGCAGAAGGTCTTCGGCGGCGTCCACGACACCTTCCTCGGCGAGATGATCAACCTGGCGATGTTCATGCTCGCCCGGTTCCTCTTCCCTGCATGGTGGCACGATCGCGCGGCTTCGGTTCAGCGGGAAGCCTTCTCGCGGCTGCGCTCCTTCCTCGCGGCGCCGAAGTCCGGGAGCGACTTCTGGCCGCTGGAAGGCGGTCGGCTGGACCAGCTCCTGCATCGACGTCCTGCCGGGGGACCGCAGACAGGACGCGGAGTGGTTCGTGGAGAGCGTCAGGGTCTTTGGCATCGCCACCACGGCATTAGTGGAGGAGGCCGGAGTCGTGACCGACATGGTCAACGTGTCCGACGAAAATCGGGCCGTGTTCCCGGGGTTCACCTCGTGACGGTCCAGGGGCCGCAGGCGCCCAGGGTCGCAAACTGAGCCTCTTCGTGCATGCTGGGGCTGCTCGCGTGGGAGCGCACTGGACGGAAGACCCATAGTGGTGTTCGACGGTCGTCAGGACGTTGTGATGGGGTGCCGTGATCGCGAGCTGTATCGGCCAGTGGGTTCCACGGCATCTCGAACGATCATCTCAGTCGAGAAGGTGCAATGCAGATCCGGCGCCGCCTTGCCGCGGAAGAGTCGATCGTGCTCGAGACCAGGGAACAACCCGGTGACGAGTGGGAGATCAGTGATGCGACAACGGTGTTCGGCCACCGGTCCGCGTTCACGCCGTCCTGGGAGGTGGAGCGGGCGCTCGCCCTCGGTGTGGTCGAAGGCGACTTCGTCCTGCCGTTCCAGCCGTTGTCGTTCCGGGACTTCATGCTCTACGAGCAGCACAACATCGGTGCGGCCCGTGGCTACGTCAGTCGCTACAGGCGTGGAGTGGCGAAACTGGCGCGGGTGTACGAGACGGTCACCCGCTTGGTCTTCCCGGCGTTCCGGCCCAAGCCTCTGTGGTACAGGCAACCGATCTACTACATGAGCAACGCCACCACCATCGTGCCGAGCCGCACGCCGGTGCGGACGCCTGACTACACGAAGGCGTTGGACTACGAGCTGGAACTGGCGTTCGTGCTGGGCAGCCCGTTGCTCAACGCGTCTCCCGCCGAGGCGGAGCGGGCCATCGCCGCGTTCGTCGTGTTGTGCGACTTCAGCGCCAGGGACGTGCAGATCCCGGAGATGGACAGCGGTTTCGGCCCGCAGAAGGCGAAGCACTTCCTGACGTCATTGTCCAGCACGGCCGTGAGTGCCTCGGAAATCCTTCCACACTGGACGGACTTACGGTCCGAGGTGACGATCAATGGGAAGTCCGTCGCGAAGCCGGACGCCTCCGGTCCGCGCTGGTCCCTTGGCGAGATGCTCGCTCACGCGTCCGCGAGCGAACAATTGCTGCCGGGAGAGCTCTTCGCCACGGGCACCTTCGTCGGAGGCTCCGGCATGGAGATCGGGCGCTGGCTGAAACCCGGTGACTTCCTGCGCCTCGACATCGACGGCGTGGGTACGATCGAGCACCGGATCGTCTGACATGGCTTCGAGTCCGCAGGAAATGTGACACGACACTCGAAGAGTGTGTCCCCAAGGGTGCTCAACGATGCCTGACCGAGCACCGATCACGTCAGCGCGTCGAACTCGTCCGAGCGTCATTAAGCTCCAACGGGTGAAGCCTGAACTGGTCGAGATCGTGCCTGGAGTCCACGCCTACGTCCAGCCCGACGGGTCGTGGATGATCAACAACACCGGCGTGGTCCAGGGATCCGACGACTCCCTGCTCCTCGTTGACACCACCTCCACCGAGGCGCGGAACCGGGCGCTGCTTGCCTCAGTCGCCACCGTTTCGGCTTTGGAACCGAGGTATGTCGTGAACACTCATCACCACGGCGACCACACCTACGGCAACTGGCTCCTGCCAGAATCGACCACGGTGATCGGGCACGCGGCCTGCCGCGAGGAGGTCTTGAACGCGGGCCTGATCGCATCCCACGTGTTCCCGGGACCGGACTACGGGCATCTGGAAGTACGGCCACCATCGCTCACCTTCACCAGGTCCCTGACCGTCCACCTCGGAACCCGCACGGTCGAGCTCCATCACCCCGGGGCGGGACACACTCGCGGCGACACGGTCGTCTGGCTGCCGGAGGAGAAGGTTTTGTACGCGGGCGATCTGGTCTTCGCCGGTGGGCAGCCGTTCCTCGCAGAGGGCAGCGTCTCAGGCTACTCGAGGTCGTTGGCGTTCGTTCGCTCACTCGGTGCATCGGTTCTCGTGCCCGGCCACGGACCATTGCTGCGCGGTGACGAGATCAACGGTGTGCTCGACGACCTCGACGAGTACACGACCTACGTCCTCGAGCTCGCGGAGGCCGGGCACAAGGCCGGCAAGGCGCCTCTTGAGGTGGTCGAACAGGCAGGGGTGTCCCGTTTCTCGGCGTGGCGGGAGTCCGAGCGCCTCGTGGGCAACCTGCACCGTGCCTACCACGAACTGGACGGCAAGCCGCTCGCGGAACGCTTGGACGTGGCCGGCGTGTGGAAGGACATGATGGAGCTGCACGGCGGCCCCATCCGATGCCATGCGTGACACCACGTGAGGGCCGGGACCGCGCGGATGGGCTCGCCAGGGCCGCACCGCGCGCCTCCAGGTGCCTTCCCGGCAGGATGCCCCGCGCGTCCGGCGCCGGTTGTTCTTGGCTCACCCGTTGAGACGTGGAGGTGGGTTCCGATCGACATGTCGCTGGAAGAGCTTTTGCAGGCGGTGCACAGTGAGCTGCTTCGCCGCGGGAATGACGAAGGCGCCGGTGCCGCGGCGGAGCTGATCGCGGCCAGCGTAGCGCTCGACGAGCTGGATGCCGCGGTGGAACGGCGGGACGACGACGCGGCCACCTTCCAAGCGGAGCTGCTCGAACGGCTCCTCGCCGGCATCGGGACGTACGATTTTCCGGTCAGCGAGCGAAAACGGCAACGGTGACGTGCCCGCTCCGGGGCCGTCGACGATGCACCAGAAGTCGATGAATACGTTGATTTCCTGGCGTACTCGGCGTCGGTGATGAGCAGCCAGCCTTCACCGTCCCGCGCATCAGGCGCCAGTTGCCGGGGGAGGGATCGTCCGCGGCGAGGGGCAGTGCGGTGAGCGGCTTCCACGCGCTCCAGCGCGGGCAACGCACCCGCCGCGCTCGCCTGGGCAGCCGCCGACCTGAGGTGGCCGGCGGCGTCGGAAGTGCGGCCGAGCACGGACTCGGCGGCGGTGACGCGCGGCCGAGCTCCATCAGACCGATGAACTGCCAGAACAAACCCTTACCCGCCACCGCACCGGAAGTCGCCAGCTCGGCGATGCGCTGACCGGCGTCGATGCGGTCCTGCGCCGCGAACGGGTCCCGGAGTGCGTGCAGCCTGGCCTCGGGGACGTCCCGGTCGCGCCCACCCGGTCCGCCACGACGGACAGCAGTTCTACACCGCCCGCGCGGTCGACGTCGTCGACGACGATCAGCAGTGGGTCCTTCGACACCACCGGCCGCGCCACGTCGCCGAGCTCCAGGGGCGTGGCCGAGCGCAGGGGAGGGGCCAGGAGCTCGTCCGGCGCCGTGGTCCCTGGCCAGCTGCACCCACATGAGCGGTCAGTTCGCCCGCGCAGCACAGAAAGCCCTTGTGACAGGAGCCCGACCGCCGCGTCGGCCACGGACGTCCTGCCCGCACCGTGCGGACCGGTGAGCACGGTGACATCCCGTGTCCTGCGATCGCCCGATTCAACGCGTGCGTCAACATGCGCAGTTCACATCCACGGTCGACCAGCATGGTCCGAAGTTACCTTGTGGCCAAGGGGACGGCCGGAGGTGTTCCGGCTCACCTGTAGTTGTGCGCTGCGGTGCGCGGATCAGGGCACCGAAGGGACCGAAGCCCGCATTCGGTTCGACACGGCCGATCCGCCGGGAGGCTCGCCCAGGGAGACGCGGTCTTCGGTTTCCGGCGCTGCCCATCGCCGGACGACCGGAGGCCAGCAGCCAAGGTGACGCCCGTTCAGTCCTCAATAGATTGAACGGATTTCAGGATTTCCCGTTCAGGCGTCGGCCGATCGTCGCGTTCTCAACTCATGTTCGAACCGAAGTGGCGTCCTGCCCGTGTGGTGGTCGATCGCACAAGGCGATCGAGGAGGACGAGATGTCCGGGCAGTCGCCGATGATCGGTCACTTGTAGACGGCGGCCGTTTCTCCGTAACCGAGGGTGAGTGCTGAATACGGTGAAGCGGCGGTACGGCATCCCTGGCGCAGAGAGGTACAAGCCTCGGAGCGCAGGTGCTCGTACGGTCCGTACTTCGTCGGGTGCAGACCGTGCTCGACCACGTATCCCCGCCTCCAGCCGCAGGCCGGTGGTCACCAGAAAGCTTCGAGACGATGTGAGGTTGATCAGGATGTGCGTGGCGGCTTCCAGGCAGTCCCCTCCGGCGGGTGGCGATGTGATCCACCGGGGACAGAAGGTCGTGGTTCGAGCGGGATGAGCGATCTGCTCGACCGGGCGTGATATCCAATATATTATTTTCTTTCCACGTGGCTCATGAGCCCGCTGAACTCGATGAATGGTTGCTCCATGACTACAGACGTGTGTCCACTCGACCCGGCTGGCCCTCTCTCCCAGATGGACATCGCGCGCTTGCGGTCCTCCGGTCCCGCCGCGCGCGTCGAACTGCCCGGCGGTGTGATCGCCTGGTCGGTGACCAGGTACGACGTGCTGAAGCAGCTGACCGAGGACGACCGGCTGTCGCGCGACGCGCGGCAGCACTGGCCCGGGCTGGCGGCCGTGCCTGAGGGCTGGCCGCTCGCTCCGTTCCTCATCGCGCCGACCGTCCTCAACGCGTACGGTGCCGATCACCGCCGCCTCCGCGACGTCATGGAGGCCGCGTTCGCTCCGGAGCGCCTGGAGGAGCTCGGCGCGAACCTGGCCAAGAGGCTGCCCGAGCTGCTGGCGGAGCTGGATGAGCGCGGAACCGGCCGGGTCGTCGACCTCCGGGCGGACTTCGCCCAGGTGATCGCCGCCGAAACGCTGTGCGACCTGTTCGGCGTGCCGCAGGCGAAGTGGGCGGATGCGCGGAAGGCGATGCTGGACCTCCTCAGCCCTTCCGATGACGCCGAGGTGGCGGCCGGTCAGCTCGACAGTGCGATGAGATTCCTCGCCTGGCTGGTCGAAAGCAAGCGGAACGCACCCACGGCGGACATGGCGAGCACCTTGGCGCACGAGCCCGCGATGACCGACGAGGAACGGGTGCTCGCGCTGGCCGTCACCATCGCAGGAGGGCTTCCGGCCACCACCGACCTGATCGCCAACGCGATCGTCGACCTGCTCGGCCACCCGGACCAGCTCGCCGCCGCCCTCAGTGGAGAGGTGACCTGGACGGAGGTCGTCGAGGAGACGCTGCGGTTCGACGCGCCGGTGCAGCACATGCCGCTGAGGTACGCCGTCGAGGACATCGATCTCGGCGAGGGTGTCGTGATCCGCCGCGGAGACCCGGTCCTCATGGGATTCGGGGCCGGAGGGCGGGACCCTCGGCTGCACGGTGACACCACGCTGAGGTTCGATGTCCACCGCCTGGACAAGGCGCACGTGGCGCTGGGGCACGGGGTGCACCACTGCATCGGCGCGTCGCTCGGCCGGTTGGAGGCCTCACTGGCCCTGGCGGCGCTGTTCGAGCACTTCCCCCGGCTCCGGCTGGCGGAAGACCTCGACGCTCTCGAGCCGCTTCCGACGTTCATCTTCAACGGCAGGACGCGCGTGCCTGTCCGCCTGTGAGCGCGGGCGGAGCCCTCGATGGGAGGAGGTCATGCAGGACCGCCGGTGCCTGGAATACCTCGGACCGCGCCATCGGGGGAACAGGTCTCGCCGTGTCCTGCGCGGTTCTTCCGTGCACACAGTCTGCCGGATCCACTCGGGAGGCCTTCGCCCTCCGTCCGGAACAGCCACGCGCCCCGCGGGGTGAAGTGCAGGACGACGCGGTCCGCGATGTCTCCGTGCCACCGGTCGGGTGGCATGAGTGACTCCGGGCGCTGCCTGGTCGGAAGGGCAAGGCCCTAACCCGCGGTTGCGGGAACGTCGCCTGGGACCGTGCTTGCCCGCAACCGTCTGATCTGCGGAGTGTCGGCTGTCCGGCGACTGTCCATGACCGGGGCTCGCCGCGGTCATCCGCCCGCGCGGCGCGGCGGCGGGGGCTGTGGGGCGGGAGGCGCATGGATCGAGGGTGCGGCGTGTCCGCGAGCCGGGAGGCGCCGGCCTTCGGACGTGTAATTGAAACTTCAGCGGGTGCGGTACAGTCCTCCGCGAGACGGAGGATCCGGCGGCGGAGGACGACCATGCCTAAGACCCGATGGCTGGACGAGGAGGAACAGGCGACCTGGCGCAGTTTTCTCATCGCCAGCAAGCTCATGATGGACCGGGTCGAACGCGACCTCAAACGGCAGTCGGGGCTCTCGTTCGCCTACTACGACGTGCTGTCGAGGTTGTCCGAAGCTCCTGGGCGATCCATGCGCATGGCGGACCTGGCCGCGGCGTGCGTGTTCGACCGCAGCAGGCTGAGCCACACGATCGACCGCCTGGCACGCGACGGCTGGGTCCGCCGCGAGGAGGCGGGGGGCGACGGCAGGGGCCAGTGCGCCGTGCTCACCGCGGAGGGTGTCAAAGAAGTGAGACGTGCCGCGAAACAGCACGTCGAGCAGGTCCGCGAACTCGTCTTCGACCGTCTCAGTCACGAGCAGCAGCAGTCGCTGCGGGAGATCAGCACGGTGCTGGCGACCGGGATGGCCGATGACGCGATGCTCGTCAGGATGGGTTGGCCGGGCGAGTGACGTGACGGCCGCTGCCAGCATCGCTGTTCAGACGTGAGCCGGTCGAACAGCAACGGCCGCATGTACTCGACGTGAGCCGGTGCGGCCCGTTCGACGACGGCCATGCTCTCGTCTGTCAGTTCCGCAAGCCAGCCTCTGTGATCTGATTCGCATCGTGACCTGCGGACCCAGCCGCTGTGCGCGATGCGGTTGATTATGTGGCACAACGTGTTGCGGTCGAGGGACGGCGTCGTCGGTCAGGTCGGCCGCGCATGGACCGGCCGGGTGCCTCCGGCAGCCGGGCGAGCAGGCCGTAGTCGGCGAACGAGAGATCAGCACTCCGTTTCAGGCCGCGCTCGAGGTGGGGCTGGAGCGACAGGTAACTGAGCACGAAACCGCGCAACGTCCGCGACTCGTCCTCGCTCAACCACTTCGCCCTTGACACCGGTCACTTCCACGTTGTTGAAACTTCAGCTTGACGCTGATACGGTGCATTAGCTGAACTTTCAACTACTAGAGGTGGTTGCCGGTGTCTGTCACGGTCTGCCTCGCTGTCACTCACCTCTCCTCGGTCGACAGACCGCACCGCGAACATGAGCCGACAATGTTGGCTCTGCGCAAGACCTTTCACTCCTTCGGTGGCATCTTTGCCGGTGCCGGACCGGGTTCCGCCGCCGACGACAACCGCCACCAAGCCAACCGTGTCGTCGGTATCGCACGTGCCCTCAAGCAGGGCAACAGCCTCGGAGGCGACCGTCCACATCGACAGTCAGCTGACGGGCACAAGGATTTGTCAACATCACCTGGAGGTTCTACGTGAAGAAGCGAGTTCTTGCCGCGTTCGCCGCACTGGGTCTTGCGCTGGTCGCCGCGCCTGCCACCGCGCAGGCGTCGCCCTCGGGCTCGACGGCCTGTGAGTCCGGTGTGGCCTGCTTCTACGACTCCGTCTGGGCGAACACCGTGCCGAAGAAGTACAGCTACCCGAGCACCAGCTGCACGGCTCTGCCGTTCGTCGCCAAGGCGCTCATCAACGCCACCGAGCGTCGAATCGCCCTCTACAAGGACACGGCCTGTACGCAGCTCATCCTGGTCGAGCCCGCCAACAGCTTCCACAGCTACCCGAGCCATGAGGTGAGGATGTTCCGCGCTCTCTGACGATCGCCGGTGCACCTCTCGCGAGAACGGTGCGGTCGAGTTCGTGACGCGGGGTGGAGTTCGTTGTGTCGGCTCCATCCCGCGAGCCCTGCGCGCTGCAAGGGGAGGGGAACAGCGCGCAGGACATCTGGGCAGGTGGTAAAAATTGTCGAATGCGGGAAGTCGCGCACAAGTACCCGGCGAGGTGGTATCCGCAACGGGTCATGATCAATGCTCGACAGGGCATGTGCCATCTAAGAAACCATGTTCGTGCACTTGAAACTGCCCTATAGCGACGAATATGCGGCCCTTTGTGTCCTTAATGGACTCTGCTGATCACTAGCGCGCTTCACTGTGGAGGTCGTTTTCCGTGTGGGCTGGGAATCCAAGTGATCAAGAAAGTTAAGTTCGTGCTGTCCCGCGTGATCGAAGTAGCACTCATCGCCCTCGGCGTCATGGTCTTCCTCACGGCCGAGCAGGTCTGGACGGCGGCGTGGGACGTCTTCGCTCTCATCTACCTGGGCATCCGCGTTGCGCGTGTCCGCGCCAGCAGGCGGGGCAAGCAGTCCGACGACTGGTTGCACCTGGCGCTCGGCCCGCGTGTGGGGATGCTGTTCACCGTCTTCAGCGGCATCGTCGGCATCACCGCAGGTGTCTTCATCGTCATGGGGGTCGGTGACGCCGGAGAAGAGGCCGACCTGGTGAACAAGCTCATCTCGGTGCCGGCCGTGCTCCTGGCGTGGGCAATTCTGCACTTCGGCTACGCGGAGCGGTACGCCCAGGCCTACTCCGCGGCTCTGCCGAACGAGCTCATGGTCTTCCCCGGATCTTCGCAGCCCACCTACGCCGACTTCGCGTACTTCGCCTTCACGGTCGGCACGACGTTCGCCGTGTCGGACGTCGAGACGAACGGTCCGGCGATTCGGGTGCGAGTGCTGGCACACGGCGTGCTTTCGTTCATCTACAACACGATCACGCTCGGCATCGCGATCGGCGTGCTCACCGGCGACTAGTGTCCTGAGTCGTTAGTTCGTGTGCAGGCGTAGGGTTCGGCGGCATGCCGGACTCGAAGCTGCCCGTATTGGTGCTGTCTGACGACGAGTCGAGTGTGCTGCGCGGCTGGACGCGGCGCCGGAAGACCGCACAGGCGTTGGCGTTGCGGGCGCGGATCGTGTTGCGGTGCGCCGAAGGCGGCTCGAACAGTGAGATCGCCGCGGAGCTGGGGATCTCGCGGGCGACCGTGGCGAAATGGCGTTCCCGGTTCGTGGCCGACCGGCTCGACGGAGTGCTGGACGAGCCACGGCCGGGGCGTCCGCGCACGATCACCGACGACCAGGTCGAGGCGGTCATCACCAAGACCCTGGAGTCGGTCCCCGCCAACGCCACGCACTGGTCGACCCGGTCGATGGCCGCCGAGTCCGGGCTGACCCAGACCGCGGTGACGCGGATCTGGAACGCGTTCGGTCTGCAGCCGCATCGCCGTGAGGCGTGGAAGCTGTCCGAGGACCCGTTGTTCGTGGACAAGGTCCGCGACGTCGTCGGGCTCTACCTCGCACCGCCCGAGCGGGCGGTGGTGCTGTGCGTGGACGAGAAGTCCCAGATTCAGGCCCTCAACCGCACCGCCCCGGTGCTGCCGATGATGCCCGGAACACCGCAGCGCGCCACGCACGACTACACCCGGCACGGCACCTCCAGCCTGTACGCCGCGCTGGACATCACGACCGGCAAGGTCATCGGCCGGCTGCACGCACGCCACCGCGCGATCGAGTTCAAGAAGTTCCTGATCGCCATCGACACAGAGGTGCCCGCCGACCTGGCGGTGCATCCGGTGATGGACAACGTCTCGACCCACAAGACCCCGGCGATCAAACGCTGGCTGGCCGCTCACCCGCGGTTCACCGTGCACTTCACCCCGACCTCGAGTTCCTGGCTCAACCTCGTCGAACGCTGGTTCTCCGAGCTGACGACCAAGAAACTCAGGCGCGGAAGCCACACCAGCACCCGCGCCCTCAACCGCGACATCCGCGCATGGATCGAGACCTGGAACGACGAACCACGGCCCTACGTCTTGACCAAGACCGCCGACCAGATCCTCGACTCCATCGCACGCTACTGCACACGAATTAAGAACTCAGGACACTAGTAGTGCTTCGTCAGGTTTCGGCGTGTCGTGGAGACGCCGGCGCAGGTTGGGCGGTTTCACGTCCCAGGGACCCCCTGACGAGCTTGCTCATGCCCGGCAACGCCTTGGGGACTTCGCGGCGGAAGTGTCGCGCCCTCAGCTCGGTCTGATCAGCGAGCCAAGGGTGAGACGTATCTGCCTGGGCTGCTGGACGGGAAGCGGAAGTCGATCCGGCCGATGGCGCAGGTCAAGATGTCACCAATTCGTGCAGCAGACCCAGCTTTTTCCATCCTGTCCTGGCTGGCCCAGAGGCGTGGACGCACGCTCTACGCCGCCGTGGCGGTGAATTGGCTGTAGAAGATCGCGTCTTCTGACGCTTCCTCGGGCGGTCGTCTGTCCAGGGGTGGTCCGGGCAACGCCGACGTGCGCTTCTCCCAGGCGAACGGTCACACGCGGGATCGCTTCCACAACGCGTTGCGGCCGAGTCGGCTGTGACCAAATTGCCGGTGACCACCCGTGAGAGCGTTACCAGGAAGATCCAGCCCGCGCGCGGGAACACCTCCCGAAACCTGCGCCGCCCACACTGCTCACCAGCGAAAACAAGATGGAAAAGCCTCACTGCTAGAGCCTGACCTAGGTGGTCCCGTCACCTCCCGAGGGTGCCGGTGCAGCCCGAAGAGCAACCTGGTTCCTGTCCTGCAGGTCGAAGAGATAGCGAGACGTCCCCATCCGCGCCATCACGGAAGCCAGTTCATGCAGCGCACGAAGACTCGCCGTGAACCACTGGTGGTCCGCCCTGTGGTCGGCGAGGACGCTCTCGAGCCTGGCGAACGCCTGCCTGGCGGTAGTCGCATCGCGTTGCTGGAAGGCGACGGACATGTGGTGTTTCTGGAAGAGAGAGTGAAGTCCTTTGAGCGCCTCGAGTTGTACCGTCAGCGCCCGGTCGGTCTCCCCGGCCAGGTAGAGCGTGCGGGCCAGCAGAAAGCTCTCTGTGACAAACCGCTCCTCGAAGCTGTAGGGGAGTCGCACCCAGTCGGCGTCGGTGAGTCCCAGGATCAGTTTCAGCGCAGACTCGTGCAGGTCGGCCGCCTTGCGGTACTCACCAAGCCATTCGTACGCGTCGGTCAGGTGCTCGACCTTGCGCAACAGCTTGAGCGTCGCGCCGGAGTCGTAGTCCGCGGTCAAACTTCTGCGCAAGGTGTTCACCACGTCGCTGTAGCGCCCGGCCTTGACGTGAGAGAGGGCGGTGACCTCTCTCAACGCCTCCTCCTGGTGGTGGGAGGCGGTCTTGCGGAACAAGGCGCATGCCTGCGCGGCGTGGTCGAGACCGGCCTCGGCCTGGCCGATGTAGATCAGCCAGTTGGCGGCCTGCACGTGCGCGTAGCCCTCTGCCTGGCCGTCGCGGCTCGCCTTGAACGCCTCGATCGCGGCCTTCAGGTGCCGCGCGCCGGACTTCACGTCGCCGAGCATGGCGGCGGCCCTGGCGAGGCTCCTGTGGGCGTATCCGGCCGCCAGCTGGTCGCCGGCGTTCCTCGCCCAGGCCAGGCAGAGCTTGTTGATCGCCGCCATCTCGTCCCACAGGAACGCCAGATCGAGGTAGTAGCGCAGGTACCACGCCAGTTGCCAGGACAACGACTCGAGACCCCACCTGGTGGCGAAGTCGAACAACGAGAGCAACGTGCCGCGCTGGAACGTGAACATGTCGAAGGCCGACAGCAGGTCCTTGACGGATTGCGCCGTCACGCCGGGCGGGATCTGCGGGAGATCGGGCATGTCGTCGGTGGACAGCAGCTGCAACGACGCGCTCCGGGTGAGGATGAGGTAGTGGCTCAGCAGGCGGTGGCACGCCGCTCGCTGCTCCTCGACCCCGACGGTCTCCTCCAGGACCTCGGCCGCGTACTCCCGCAGGAGGTCGTGCCAGCTGAACTGCCCGGGCCCGTCCTCGTTGATCAGGCACAGCGCGCTCAGCTCTCGCAACACCGCCCTGGCACGGGACACCGACAACCCGGTCAGGCTCGCGACGACGGGCGTGGTGGTCTGGCTCAGCGGAAGCAGCGCGAGCAGCATGAACGTCCGCGCGGCCTCCGGGCTCAGGGCGCGGTAGGACCACGACAGCACCGTGCGGACGTCGCTGCGCGGATCGTCCGTGGACAGGAAGTCCAGGCCGGGCTCGACCTCACTGGTGAGCTGGTTCGCGATGTCCGACAGCCGCAGCTTCGGGTTGCTCGCGATGCGGGCGGTCGCGACTGCCAGGGCGAGCGGCAAGTGCGCGCACATCGTGGCGATCGTCCGCACAGCGGACAGTTCCCGCCGAACGCGCTGCTCGCCGAGCCGGTGCGTCATCAGCGCCACCGACTCCTCCATGTCGAGCAGACCCATCATGATCGAATGCGCTCCCGTTGACGCGACCAGCGAGGTCAGCTCCCTCCTGCTGGTGATCACCACCACGCAGCCGGGCGCCGCCGACAGCAGGGGGACCACCTGCTTGCTGTCCCTGGCGTTGTCCAGCACCACCAGAGCACGTCGTTCGGCCAGGACGCGGCGGTACAGCGCGATCAGGCCGTCCAGCCCGGAAGGCCTGTTCGCGGAGGGCAGGTCCAGAGCGTCCAGCAGCTCGTGGAGCACCTCGGCCGGGTCGCGCGCGGCGTCCTCGCTTTCGAACCCGCGCAGGTTCACGAAGAACTGACCGTCCGGAAAGGACGACGCGACGTGGCTGGCCCACTGGACCACGAACGTGGTCTTACCAACGCCCGCGGTACCGTGCACGATCACGGTCCTCGGTGCCGTCGTGTCGTCCAGGACGGCGTTCAGCTCCTCCAGCTCGGCTTCCCGGCCGGCGAACACCGGCAACGCCGCTGGCATCAGCGCCGAACGCGCTGTCGGCACACCGTGGTCGGGAGAAGCCGCGGTGGCGGACGACAGGGCAGGGTCCTCCCTCAGGACCCTGGCGTGCAACTCGCGTAGCGAGGGGCTCGGATCCACTCCGAGCTCTTTCCGCAGTGTCGTGCGCAGCTTCTCGTACACCGCGAGAGCCTCGGCGGGCCTTCCCTCGCGGCACAACGCGCGGATGAGCAGCTCGTGCACGCGCTCGCGGAGGGGTTCCGCCTCCGCCACGGCCGTCAGCTGGTCCAAAGCTCCGACCCGTGCGCCGAGATCGAGCTGGTACTCGGACAGCAGCTCGACGGTCCGCACGGCGAGCTGGCCGAGCCGGCGGCGTTCCGTGTCGGCCCAGTCGCCCGGGATCCCCCTCAGCGGCTCGTCCCTCAGCTCGGTCGTGGCGGCCTGCAGCAACGTCACCGCGCGGTGACGGTCGTGGGCGGTGGCCGTCGCCTCCGCGGCGCGGACCAGGCCCAGGAAGCGGCTGAGGTCCAGCTGGTCCTCCGCCAGGACGAGCTGGTACCCGTTGCCCTCCGACCGGAGAACGGCGCCATCCGGATCGGCGTCACCGTTCAGCAGCTTCCGCAACCGGTAGACGTAGGTGCGCACTGTTCCTCTCGCCGCTTGAGGAGCCTTCTCTCCCCACAGCGCTTGGATGATCTCTGGTGCCTGGACCACGCGGCCCTCAGCCAGGAGGAGGACAGCGAGGGTGAGCCGCTGCTGCGGTGACCCGAGATCCAGCTCGGCTTCGTCCCACCATGCTCGTACCGTGCCGAACACGGTGAACGCGAGACCTGGTCGGCGAGCAGCGATCTCTTCGTCAGAAGATCGAACGAGAGGCCACATGCGCGCAATGGTAGTGCGCGCCAACCTGTTGAGGCGACGCGACGAGCCGCGAGCCCACCGCGTTCGTGGACTGTCGGACTCGGCGAAGTCTTGAAGCTCGCCGGTGATGATGCGTTTTGAAGTGGTGCCTGGTGTGCGGGCGGGAAAAGCGGTGTAAATCTTGCTCTGCTGTGACGTGTTCTGTTTCTTGACGCGGGAGTACCCGTCAGCGGTGCGTTGCAAGGCTTCTCAGCGTGGGGTGCGTTGCTGAAGCCTTTGCAACGCCCTGCGCAGAACTACAAGCTCCTCGTCGTCCATGTCCAGTGCCGAGTGCAGCGTCTCCACCATCTCGGCGACGATCCACCGCAGTGCGTTGCCCTCGTCGGTGAGCTCGACGAGCACCCAGCGCTTGTCCCCTGGCAGGCTCCTGCGCAGCAGCATCCCGTGACTCTCCAGCCTTTTGACGAGCGGTGACAAGGTGCTGTAGTCGAGGCCTAGCTCCCGCACCAGCTCGCGGATCGGGCGCCGGTCCCGTTCCCACAGCAGCGCGAGCACCAGGAACTGCGGGTAGGTGATGCCCGCCCGGTCGAGGACCGGGCGGTAGAGGCCCGTGACGGCGCGTGCTGCCGCGAACAGGTTGAAGCAGACCAGGTCGGAGACCATCGGACCTGTTGCGGCGTCGTCGGTGCGCGTTTCCCTCACGCCGCCGAGAGTGAGGTGGCGCCGAACAAGAAAGCAACGTGTGCGCCGCCCGGTGGCCAGAGGTGTCGGATTTGGTGCACTTCTGGCTTCTTCACAGGTCGAGGCGGTCACCGATGGCGCAGTACCCGGCGCTGTCCGTCCACGGCGAAGCCGGACGACAGGGACTCGTGCGAAGGTGGCCTGCTCCATGCCGAGTGCCCCGCCCTGGAAGCCGGGACAGGGCACCGTCTGGCCGCCGTGCCGGTCAGGACCTGGGTGTCGCTCCGGTGAGCGCGCAGCCCGGCAGGGCGAGGTCCACTTCGGACCGATCGCCCACGCAACCCGCGATCATGTGGACCTGCTGCCCGTAGGCCCGACCCTGCACCGACGTCACGCCACCGTCCTGGCCGATCTCGCACGGGTTGTCGTCGGTGCATGGCTCACCCGCCACGTTGTGGGTGTTGTGGATCCCGACGACCGTGGTGCCGTCCTCGGCCAGCAGTGCCGAGCCCGACGTGCCTTGCCACGGCGCGCAGTCCTTGCTGCTGGCGTAGCGGATCGCATCCTGCTGCTCATACCCGCCCTCCCGCAGCTGAGGGACAACGGCCTCCGCGGTGCAGGCGAAGCGACGGCTCGTGAAGGCGAGGCTCAGGGCGTCATTCGCGCGAACCGGGCTGGTGGCCAGCCGGAAGACCTTGGCGCCTTCGGCTTCCAGTTGTCCATAGGTCTTGTCCAGTCGGTAGAGCGCTGCGTCGGTACCGGTCATCGTCGCGTACAGGAGGCGGTCGGCCCTGGCGGTCGCCTGTGGATAGCCCTGACGATCTGCGATCTGCACCTGGCGGTCGGCGGGCTGGTCCACCAGTGCTGCGCCGGGAGCGGGTCGCTGCCCCTCCACGCAGTGACCGTTGGTCAGCAGCAGTGCGGGATCGTCCTGCTGCGAGGCCGGGGTGCGGACCACGGAGCCGGCGCAGCCGGACAGGCCGACGGCGCCCTCGACGTTCGGGATCTGGTCGTCGGGGGGCACGTCGGTGCCAGAGATGATCCCGTTGATCCAGCCGGCGTGCTTCGTCACGTCGGTGTAGAGAGCCGGCGCGCCGGCCCCGCCATCGGTGCTCACCACCCCGGCCAACGCCCAGTCGTCACCCTCGCGGACGAGGGCCGGACCTCCCGAGTCCATGTTCGTCGCGCTGACACTGCCGTCGCGACTGCCGACACACAGTTCTCCGCTGGGCGACGCTGACGGACAGACCGAGAGGGGTTGCACCACCGTGTCGGCCTCCCTCAGCCGCGTGGGGAAGCATTCCGGCTTCATTTCTGCGCACGTCATGCCCCAGCCCAGCATGCGAACAGGGGTGTTCTCCTCTGGTGTACGCGAGGCGACCCGGATCGGCTTGGCCTTCACCGGCGTCTTCAGGTGCATCAAGGCGAGGTCCTGGCCCCAGAGTCCGTCCTGGTAGTTCGCGAGACGGTAGTAGTGGTCGACCTCGGCGACCTCGCCGCCGGAAGTCGTGTCGAGAGAACCGATTCGCACCTTCCAGCCCCGTGGCACACCCGCCTTCGCGCCGGTCGGGTTCTTCCCCGCGCAGTGGCTCGCGGTCAGCACCCATTGCGGCGCGAGGACCTCCACACCACAGCCGTGCCCGTCCGAACGCGGTGGCGCGGGGAACGAGGGTTGGAACGAGCCCATGAACGAGTAGGCGTGGGCGGACTCGGTGCCGCCCACGATGGCCTGTGCCGGTGGAGCGCTCGTGCCGATCACGGGCAGCGTGAGCACGACGCCGAGGAACAGAAGGCGATTTCGCATGCGCTCCAACATGGTGCACCCGTGTGCGCGCCGTGAGGTGAGCGTGTCACAGTTCCGCAACAACGGTGTCGAAGTCCGCCAAGGACAGATGATGGCGGCGTCTGCGCTTTGCCCGACGTGCTTCCTCATGGAGGTGGCGCCGGATCGTCTTGTCCTGGCCGAGATTCCCGTCTCACGCGCGGATCCGCAGGACGCCGATGCTCTCCTCATCGAACTCCTCGAAGTGGTGCTTGAGACCCGCGAAAGGGCTTCCTGGGAAGTCGCCGGTGATCGTGACCGTCACGACGACCCCCTTCTCACCGGGGGCGACGTCCGTGATCGCGTACTCGACGCGGGGGACCTCGGCCCGCCAGGCGCGGACCGCCTCGATGCCCACGTGCTCCTCGCCCTCGTCCTCGACGACCGCGTCGTCGGCGAACAGGGCGAAGTAGGCCTCGGTGTCCTGTGACGGGGCGAGTTCGAAGTACCGTTCGATGATCTTGGGTGTGGTCGTCATCTTCGTCCTTCTCCTGGTGGTCTCCGTGTGCAGTACGAAGAAGTCTGGAACTCCGTGAGATGTTTCCGCAGCGGGCGGCCTGGGTTTGGTCACGACACGAAAGGGCATCGTCCGATGGTCTCCGGGTCCCCTGGCCTGTGAGGCGAACGGGAGTCGTGTGACCCCGCCATAGCCTCGCCGGAGTGACCACACGAACTGGTGAGCGGTGCGCCTGCTGCGGTGCCGCGATCAGCAACCCCGATCGCGTCGACGTCACCGTGCGGCTCCCCGACGGCGTCGTTCCCACCGAGGAGACCAACGTCAACGCGGCTTTCCTGCGGGTTCCCACCGGGCAGGCGTTCGTGCGGTGCCTGCTGCCCGTCGCGCTCACCGGTGGCACGACCGTGGTCTACATGGCGTGGATGGAGACACCGCAAGCCGACTTCCAACGCGCGGTCGAAGCCTGGAAGGGCTCCTCCTGGGACGGCACGGTTCTGCACGGCAAGCTGGGCAACGACCTCAAGCCGTGGACGGAGGCGTTGCGCGGCACGGAGGTCATGGCGACCGTGCGCGCGGCGGACGAGCCTCCGACGATCACGAACTCCGAACACCCCTTGATCCGCCGGATACTCACCGAGGCGTGGGACCGTGACAGCTTGCTGAGCTGGTTCCCCGGCCCGCTGCCGCTACCGATCCAGGTCAGGGTCGGCGAGCACTGGAGCGTCGAGCGCGGCGAAGGCATGGTGGCAGGGCTCGGCAAGGGCGGCTGGCGGTTCGGGGGTCCCGGTCGTTCGGTGTTCGTCGACGTGCTGACCGATGCCTCGCAGCGCTCCGCCGGCGACTACCTGAGCGGGCTGCTGGAGAACGCCCCCGAGGTGCCGCGCGACCAGTCGCTGTACGTCCCCACCGCTGACGACATCACCCATGCCTTCTGGGTGGAGACGGCGGCGGACGGGCGTTCGCAGCATGAGTTCTACGCGCACGTGGTGCGCCGAGGCACCGCACTGAGCATGGGCGCGTTCTACACCGACCCCGACGACCACAAGTGGGCCATGCACGTCCTGCGCTCTGTTCGTCATCACGGCTGAGAAACGATCCGCGATCAAGCGCCAACTGAGACGACGGCAGGTGGTCGGAGGTCCGTTGCCACAGGCGAACGCGGTGCCCCGCCCGACGAGCCGGACGTGTCGAGCGGTCGGGAGGGACAGGGGGCCGCAGGTGCCCACAATCATGTCACCTCGGGGCACTGTCGTTGCGAATTGCCTTTTTCGTGATTACCGTCTATTTCCGGGTGTGGTAAACCACTGTCATCGAAGCGTGTCTGTGGTGGTGGCCCTCCGTGTCGCTTTGTCGGACCGAATGCCTGGGTTTGCGTCATAATGATGTTCCGACGGCTCCTGTCCGTACTGCACGCTGATCTGAGAATTTCGTGAAATCACAATGAGGAGTTGAGTGGCGATGACTAGTGCCGAAACCTCGGTCACTCAGGAGGGCATGGTCCGGGCGGCAGACCGCATGGAGGCGACGCTGCGCCTCGTGCAGTCCGAGCGCGGCCAGGTCGAGAGCAGTGTGACCGCCCTTTTCGGAACCTTCACCGGCGGCGCGGCGACGACGTACCGGCAGGCCATGAACGGTTGGTACAACAACGTTCAGGAGATCGAGTCCGCACTGTCCGAAATGATCAGGATCATGCGGGACAGCGCTGCGGCAGTCGGCAAGAGCAATGCCGACACCGAAGCCGATGCGGCGGAGGGCGCCGTCCGGATCACCGCCGGCCCGGTCGGCCTCGGCAACCTGTGACCGCAGCACCTCCCGCACAGCTCCCACATCCGGAAAGGATCGTTCAATGAGTGAGGCCACGTACACCTACAGCGGCGCGATGAACAACAACGTCGCCGCGGAGATGATGGACGCCAACTCGCGGGTCAAGACGGAGTTGGACACCATGCACGCCGATCTCCAGCAGTTCCTGCGTCTCTGGCAGTCTCCCACCTCGAAGTCCCAGTACGAATCGCGGAAGGCGCGCTGGGACAGTGCGGCGAACTCGATGCCGATTTCGTTGCAGGCCGCGTCGAACACGCTCCAGAACATCACGACCCGCATGAACAACACCGAGAACTCTCTCACCCAAGGCTGGGAGGGATAGCTTCGCCGATGGCCGGTTGAGCATTCGCACGGTGCGTGGAACCGCGGCCGGAGCCCGGTCCTCCCGGCCGGGGTCCACGTGCTGCTCGTTCCGGTCGTCGTTTTCGCATCCCCTTCATCGAAGATCAGGAAGGTGTGACGATGGTCAACGATGCCTTCAACTACGCCGCGCGCGACGCTGGCGTCAAAAGGGAGCTCCAGGCGGACGGCAGTACCCTCGTCACCTACAACGACGGTACCAAGGTCATCGAAAACGCTCCCGAGGTGGAGCGGCCGGATCCGCACTGGCAGCCAGATACCAGCAGTTCGAGTCCCATCGAGTGGGACAACAAGCTGGGCTTGGACCCGTCTCGAGAGGGCCCCAAGGTTCCGGGAGGTGTCGACACCCCGGGCAAGGGTGTGACGACTATCAGTGTCGACGCCGTCATCTACTTCGGCAAGAGCGTGAGACAACTGATTCCCGAGGTGGAGAAGGCGATCGCGGAACTGAAGGGGCTGAAGCCGTTCGGTCCGGGCACTTTCGGTGCCGCGCACAACTTCAGGAGCAAGGTCTTCGGAGGCACCGAGAACGCCACCACCCTCCACGCCTCCACGCTCAACGTGCTCGAGGACACGCACTCCATCCTCGAGTCGATCTGCCTGAGGTGCGACGAGATCGTGAAGTCCTATCGGACGGCGGAAGAGCTCACCGAACTCGACGCCAAGGAGTTCAACAGCATGGTGAGCAAGGTCAAGGGAAGCGTCGCCGGAATGAACCTCGGTACCGGCGGCTGATCCTCCCCTCGACCGGGGCCCGGGGGTTTCTCTGCCGGGTCGAGCCCGGCATCTGCTTCCGGGCGGTGATCAGTCCGTGCTTGCCAGGAGTCGTCGCCAGCCGTGCTGGCTCTTCCTCAGTAAAGGTGTGGGTGTGCGCGATGCCTCCCGGCGTGTATGACAAAGACGGGTTCAAGCCCGGCCCAGGTGGCGGGGTTTGGGCGGACCCCGAGGCCGAGATGACGGACTCGAGGGACTTCGAGAGCTGGGACTGGAAGCAGATCCGGGCGGCCGTGGTCGGTCACGCCGCCACGCCTCGTGAGTCCCGGCCGACCTCGGTGCCCCACGCCGATCCCAACTCGATCCGTCATGCGGCTCAGGTTTTCAACCGTGCGCGCGAGACCCTCCAGTTCGTGAGTGACAACCTCCGGCTGCAGGTCGAGGCGCTCGCCGGTGAGAACGGGGCGTGGAAAAGTCCCGCCTCCGAGGTGTTCCGGTCGATCAACCTCCACCTCGCGGCGAACCTCGAGGCCAAGGCCGATCAGATCAACGGCGGCGAGGTCATGGGGCTGAGGAGCGTTCCGGCCCAGCTGTGGAACGCCGGCAACTACCTGGAGTGGGCGCAGAACACGATCAAGTGGATCGACGGCGAGTACGCCCGCTACGTCAGGTCGCAGGGCGGCGTGCGGATGCCCAACGCGCTCACCAAGATGTCGGACTACCCCGAAATCGTGGCGCAGATGACCGAGGACATGAAGAAGGTCGTCCGGATTCTCGCCAGCGAGTACGAGATCAGCACCGCGAGCGTGGTGGTGCCCAGTGCGGTCGACTTCCAGCCGAAGCCGGGCGGGCCCGACCTCGGTGACCTGCCGAGTGGTGACAACAAGCCGCCGCCCAATCTGGACATCGGTCCGCCGCCCAACGTGAACAACGCCGATGGTGCCGGGACCGGGGGGGACGACCCGCCGCCCAACCTGGACATCAGTCCGCCGCCCAGCACGGACGCGAACGGTGGTTCTGGTGGTGGTACTGGTGCCGACACCGGGTTGCGTCCGCCGCCGAGCTTGAACGTGGAGCCCCCGCCCGGGCTGGACCTGTCGGGCGGTGACGGTGCCGACACCGGGTTGCGTCCGCCGCCGAGCCTGAACCTGGACCCGCCCCCCGGTGCCGGCGGTGACACCGGCGGTGGACGGAGCGGCCTCGGACTGCCTCCGAGCCTGAACATCCCTCCGCCCCCCGTGACGGACGGCGGTACTCGTGGTGGCGGTGGTACGGGTGCCGGTACGGGTAGTGGCACCGGTGGTGGCACAGCTCTGCCGAAGCCGCCGCCGTTGTCCATCACCCCGCCGGCCGGAGGTGGATCCGGGTTGGGCGGTGACTCTGTCGGCCGTCCGCCGCAACTCGACATCGAAGCGCCGCCCGGTGCCGGTGTCGACTCCGGGCTGGGCGGCGACTCTGCCGGCCGTCCGCCGCAGCTCGACATCGAAGCGCCGCCCGGTGCCGGTGTCGGCAACGACCGCGGTGGCATGAACATGCCTCCTGCCGCGCCGATGATGCCTCCGGCAGGCGGTGCGCCGACAGGTGGGAACGCGGACCGTCCGGACTCGTCCGGCCTGCTCGGCGGACTCACCGAGCCGTGGGCTGCGGGTTCGCCTCCCGCGATCGATCCCAGCGGGACCGAACCGCCCGCGGCGAAGCCCGAGGACTGGGCCGCCTCACCGTCGACGGGCACGGGCGGCGGCTTGGGCGGAGGCCTGGGGTCGCAGGTTCCGCCGCCGATGATGCCTCCGCCGATGGCGGGTGGTCAGCCGCCCGGTGCGACGGGGGAGCGTCCGGACTCGTCCGGCCTGCTCGGTGGTGAGAAGGAGCCGTGGGAAGGGCCCGGGCTGCCCGTCGCCGATCTCGACGCGGCCTCGCCGCCGCCGTCGATCAAGCCGGAGGAGTGGGCCGCGGCGACCGGCGACTCCGCCGGGATCGGCGCCGGCGTACCGGTGGTCGGTGGACCCACCGCGACGGAACCGCCCGTGATGGAGGAGACCCCGGAGGCCGCGGAGCCGGTGGCTCAGCAGCTCTTGGGCGGAGGTGCCGGTGCGGGCCTGGGGTCGCAGGTTCCGCCGCCGATGATGCCTCCGCCGATGGCGGGTGGTCAGCCGCCCGGTGCGACGGGGGAGCGTCCGGACTCGTCCGGCCTGCTCGGCGGGTTCACCGAGCCTTGGGCTGGTGCGCCGAACGCCGGCGGGGTCGGCGGTGCGTCCGGCGCGACCTCGGCATCGGCGGAGAGGTGGGCGGTGCCCCCAGCGGAGCCGGTCGACACGCCTGCTGACTCGTCGGTGGAGCCGCTGCCGGTCGTGGAGGAGGTCGCACCGGTGGTCACGCCGGTGGAGGAAGCCGCACCGGTCGTCACGCCTGTCATCTCGCCGGTCGAGTCGCTGCCGGTCGTGGAGGAAGTCGCACCGGTGGTGACGCCGGTCGAGGAGGTCGTCGCGCTCGCTCAGACCCCGGCCGAAGCCGCGGTGCCCGAGCCGGGAACCGCTGTACCCGCTCAACCAGCTGAGAAGATCGCGCCGACCCCCGCGGCCGCACCGGCCGGGTGGGCGGCGAGTTCCGGCCTGGTCGCAGGAGGACAGGAGGGATCTCACGCCGTCGCCGCGTTGTTCGGCGCCGCCGGCGCCGCCACGACGGCCGCCGCGTTCGGAGCGGTGACCGGTCAGGTTCCGGGAGCACCTCCGAGCGGCCCGACGCCGCCAAGTGCGGCACCCGCGTCCGGGAGCACGTCTCTAGGCGTGGGCGGCCTGGCCGGTTCCACCCAGGCGCACCTGTCGGAGTTCCCCCACGTCGACCAGGAAGGCGCCGTTCAGGACGGCCACGACGAGGACGAAGGCGGTGGACTCGTGCTCCAGGGAGGGAGCGGCGGTCCTCTGCCGGGAGTGGACTCCGTGGCGGTCGTCCGGCTGGACGACGCGGTGAAGGACGTCACCGCGTGGGACAGCGGCGGCGCGGGCTTCCTGCTGGCGGGCGCACCGTTGGCCGCTGTCGCCGCCAAGAGCGACCGGTCGGGCTGGGAGATCGAACAGCCGACCACCGGCGTCACGCCGACCTCCTCGCAGCCGTGGGAGCCGGAGCCTTCGGTCACGCACGCCACCTATCGGCGTCGTAAGCACGGCGAGGCCCCGGTGATCGTCGACGACGAGGACGACGAGGTGTGGTGCGGCGACGAGTACTCGTTCCCCGAGGAGGAACGAGAGGCCTTCCTGGCCCGCGAAGCGGAGAGGCGCGAGCTGCTGCGGAGGGAGGAGGCCGGCGAGGACGGCGAGGAGGAGGAACCGGAGGAGCGTTCCGCGGCCGACCTGCTCAGCAAGAGCAGCGCGGCGTGGGGTTCGACGGCCGCGAGCCCGTCGGGAGTTCTCGAATGACCACCAAGACCAAGACGTATCCGATGGAGTCCGCCCGATGACGACCGTGACGGTCAAGCGTCCCCCCAGGGCCGCGGGCCCCGAGTTGCCGACGGGCCAGATCGAGTTGCAGGAACCCCCTGTGCTCGCGGAGCCCGCCGAGCGGGACCTGACGTCCCTGCTGATGGTCCTGCCCATGGGCCTGGGCATGATGGTCATGATCCTCGCCTTCTCCGGGGCCGGCGGTGGCTCGCCGATGACCTACGTCATGGGCGGGGGCATGGGCATCGCGATGATCTGCATGGGCCTCGGCCAGGTGGGGCGGACCACGGGCGAGCGCAAGAAGAAGATGGCCGCCGAGCGGCGCGACTACCTGCGCTACATCGGCCAGATGCGCACCCGCACCCGCGCCACGGCCGACGAGCAGCGTGCGGCTGTGCTCTGGAACAACCCCGATCCCCGATGGCTCTGGCACATCGCGTCGGGCACTCGGGTGTGGGAGAGGCGCGCGAACCACGACGACTTCGGCCGGGTCCGGATCGGTCTCGGCGCCCAGCAGGCCGCGCTGGAGCTCGTGCCGCCGACCACGAAGCCCATCGAGGACCTCGAACCGCTGTCGGCGATCTCGCTGCGGCGGTTCAGCGAGGCCTACCGGACCGTGTCGGGCATCCCGATCGCGGTCGGACTGCGCAGCTTCACCAGCGTCGAGTTCGCGGGAGACGTGGACAGGGCGCTGCGCCTGGCACGGGCAATGATCGCGCAGCTCGTCACGTTCCACGCACCCGACGAACTGCGCATCGCGGTGCTCACCTCGGAAGAGACCCGCTCCGAGTGGGACTGGGTGAAGTGGTTGCCGCACAACGCGCACCCGACCGCCCGTGACGGCGCGGGCCCGGTCCGGATGCTCGCCTGCGACCACGACGAACTGATGGACCTGCTCGGCAGGGACGTCACCGACCGCAGTCCGCACGACAAGTCCGCCGCGCCGAGCAACGTCGAACCGTTCGTCGTGGTGGTCGCCCACCTGGCGGTCATTCCCGAGTCCTCGCGGTTGTTCGACGTGGGACTGCGCAACGTGGTGCTGCTGGACATCACCGGCATGCTTCCCGGTGGTGCGAAGGTGATCCGGCTGACCTCCGTCGAGGACCGGACCGAGTTCCCCTCCGGGGAGGGCACCGGCATGGCGTTGCGCGACGAGCTGAGCCTGGCCGAGTGCGAGGTGCTCGCGAGAACGCTCGCTCCGAAGCGCATCAGTGGCGCCGTGGAACTCGTCGAGCGTTCTTTGGAGTCCGACTTCGAGCTCACCACCCTGCTCGGCATCCGCGACGTCAACACGTTCGACGTGAACCTGCAGTGGAGGGGCCGCAATCCGCAGCGCGTCCGCATGTCGGTGCCCATCGGCGTGACGGAGGAAGGCGAGGTCGTCGAGCTCGACCTCAAGGAGTCGGCACAGGGCGGCATGGGGCCGCACGGGCTGGTCATCGGCGCCACCGGTTCCGGCAAGAGCGAGCTGTTGCGGACCCTCGTGCTGGGTCTCGCGGCGACGCACTCGTCGGAGATCCTGAACCTGGTCCTGGTCGACTTCAAGGGCGGCGCGACGTTCCTCGGGATGGACCGGCTCCCACACACCTCCGCGGTGATCACCAACCTGGCGGACGAGCTGCCCCTGGTCGACCGCATGCAGGACTCGCTGAACGGTGAGATGATCCGCCGCCAGGAGCTGCTGCGGGTGAGCGGTTATCCGTCGCTGTTCGAGTACGAGAAGGCGAGGGCCGCGGGAGAACCCCTCGCGCCGTTCCCCACGCTGCTGCTCGTCGTGGACGAGTTCTCCGAGCTGCTGGCGAGCAAACCGGAGTTCATGGACCTGTTCGTCTCGGTAGGACGGTTGGGCCGGAGCCTCGGCGTGCACCTCCTCCTGGCTTCCCAGCGACTCGACGAGGGCAAGATTCACCGCGTCGAAGGCCACCTGTCGTACCGGATCGCGTTGCGCACCTTCTCCTCGATGGAGTCGCGCAGCGTCATCGGTGTCGCCAGCGCCTACGAGCTGCCATCCGAACCGGGCAACGGCTATCTCAAGATCGACCAGACGAACCTCGTGCGGTTCAAGGGCGCCTACGTCTCCGGTTCGGCTCCGGTGCCGAAGACGGAGACCGCCGCCGAGGAGAAGGCCGCCCAGGAGATCGTTCCCTTCACCACGCACGCCAGGCCGCTGCGCCAGCTCCTCGTGGAGAAAGCCGACGAGCACGAGAGAGCCGACGAGGCCGACACCGACAACGCCGCCCAGGCCGTCACGACCAGCCTCGCCGAGGCATTCATCGGCAGGCTGCAGGGAGCCGGTCCCGCCGCTCGCCAGGTGTGGTTGCCGCCGCTCGCCGAGTCGCCGAGCCTCGACTCGCTGCTGCCGAGCGTGCTGCCCGACCCGTTCCGCGGCATGAACGTCGAGGACCGGTCGATGCAGGGCAGGTTGCGCGCTCCGCTCGGCATGATCGACCGCCCGTACGAGCAGGTGCGGGAGCTGATGGTCGCCGACCTCTCCGGTGCCGACGGCCACGTCGCCGTGGTCGGCGCCCCGCAGACGGGCAAGTCGACCCTGTTGCGCACGCTGGTGCTTTCACTGGCGATGACCCACACCCCGTCGGAGGTCCAGTTCTACGGCCTCGACTTCGCGGGCGGCGGCATCATGTCGATCGCCGGGCTGCCCCACGTCGGCTCCATCGCGACCCGTCTGGAACACGACCGGGTCGTCCGCACCATCGCGCAGCTGCTGCTGCTGATCGAGACCCGCGAGACCGAGTTCACCAACCGCGGCCTGGAATCCATGGCGGCGTACCGGGAACTGCGGCGCAGCGGAGAGATCGACGACCCGTACGGCGACGTCTTCCTGATCGTCGACGGCTGGTACACGATCAAGCAGGACTACGCCGACCTCGAGCCCCGCATCAACGAACTGGCGGTGCGAGGGCTGTCGTTCGGCATCCACGTGATGATCGGAGCCACCCGCTGGTCGGAGATCCGCCCCGCGCTGCGCGACGTGATCGGGAGCAAGTTCGAGCTGCGCCTTGGTGACCCGATGGAGTCCGAGGTCGGTTCCCGCAAGGCGCAGACCGTTCCCTCCCAGCCGGGCCGCGGTCTCACGTCGGCAGGGATGCACTTCCTGTCCGCGTTGCCCAGGATGGACGGGAGTTCGGACACGGAGACCCTCGCCTCGGCGACCAAGGAACTCGCCGAGGAGGTCATGACGTTCTGGCCGGGCCAGCCGGCCCCGCCCGTGCGGATGCTCCCGCCGGTGCTTCCCTCCGCCGAACTGCCGAAGGCGGTGGGAGACCTCCGAATCGCCATCGGCCTGGACGAGCAGAGGCTCGAACCGGTCTGGCACGACTTCGAGCAGAACGCGCACATGCTGGTGTTCGGCGACAGCGAGACCGGCAAGACCAACATGCTGCGCATGGTGGTGCAGTCGATCATGTCGCACTACGGTCCGGACGAGGCGAAGTTCCTCCTCGGCGATCCGAACCGGCAGCTCGACGTCGACGTTCCCGAGGCCTACCGGGTGGGGTACGCCATCACCGGCGACACGCTCAAGGACCTCGTCGGCAAGGCCGCGGTCTCGATGTCTCGGCGCGTTCCCGGTGAGGACGTCAGCTCCGACCGCCTCCGACGGCGCGATTGGTGGGAAGGACCGCAGTTCTTCCTCGTCGTCGACGACTACGAGCTGTTCGGCATGGGCATGGGTTCTCCGCTCGAGGCTCTGCTGCCCACGCTCGCCCAGGGTGTCTACATCGGAATGCACGTCATCATCGCGCGAAGCACCTCGGGTGCCATGCGGGCGCTCAGCGATCCGGTGATTCGCCGGATGTGGGAGCTCGGCACGCCGGGAATCGTCTTCTCCTACCCCAAGGAAGAAGGCAAGTTCCTCGGTGAGGCCATGCCCCGCAAGCTGGTGCCGGGCAGAGCGCAGCTCGTGAACCGCAAGGGCGTCAGGCTCGTGCAGACGGGATTCGTGTCCGCACCGGTCGCGTCTCCCGCCGGTGGCGGGCAATGGCGGTCGTGATCGTGGCCGGGACGAACATGAGCAAGATCAAGAGGAAGCTGTCATGACGAGTGCGCAGGCGGAGCTATGCCGCATCACGGTGTTCGGCCCTGCCGGCCGGGCCGATCTCGCCGTACCCGTCTCGATCCCCGTGGCGAGTCTTCTGCCGGTGCTGCTCAAGCACACGACAGACCCGAACGAACACGTCGTCGGGGGCATCGAGGTCACCGGCGAACGGTCCTGGGTGATCCAGCGGCTGGGTCAGGCGCCCCTCGACCCGGAGGGGACCCCGGAGAGTCTCGAATGGGTGGAGGGGGAGACGTTCTACCTCCGTCCGGCGGCGAACCCGTTGCCCGAGCTGGCGTTCGACGACATCTCCGACGGCATGGCGACCGCGCTCAGCAGGCAGAAGGACCGCTGGAAGCCCGAGTTCAGCCGGTGGCTGTTCCTGACGCTGATCGTGGTGGCGACGGCGGTCACGGCCTCGCTCGCGATGCGGGCGGGCTCGACGGCGGCCGCGGCGGTCACGACGGCAGTCATCGGTGTGCTGCTGGCCGGTGCGTCGGTGCCGTTGTCCCGCAAGCTGGGGGACCAGCCGCTGGCACTCGTGCTCGCCGTGCCCGGTCTGGTGCATCTCGGGCTCACGGGCGCTGTCGTGGCGAACGGGGCCGAGGCCGCGCTGGACCTCGACCCGGTCTCGGTCGCGCTGGGCGGGCTCAGCCTGCTGATCGCGGCGGCCGCGCTGCTGGGTGCCGCGGTGCTGTGGGCGCCAGAGCTGCCGGTGACGCCTCTGGCGGTGCTCATGGGCGCGGGACTGGTGGCGTTCGCCGCGATGCGGGCCTACCTCGGCATGGAGCTCGAGCCTGCGAGCGCTGCCGGGATCTACTCCGTGATCGCGTTGGCCGTGCTGGTGGGCGTGCCGAGACTGGTGATCCGGATGGCGAAGCTGCGCGGGCCGCAACTGCCCCGCACGGCCGAGGAGCTGCAGACCGACATCCATCCGCTCGATGCGGAGCAGATCATCGAGCGCACCAAGAACGCCGACCGGTACCTGACCACGTTCATGGTCACCGCGGCTCTCGTCTTCGCGTTCAGCTACCCGGTGCTCTACGAGGCGCCCGGATGGGCGCCGACGACGCTCGCGGTGCTGATCACCCTCTCCGTGCTCGTCCGCTCGGGCGGCTTCCTCAACGCCTGGCAGCGGATCGCTCTCGTCGCCGCCGGCGCCGCGGGCTGCGTCGAGTTCCTGTCCGGCTTCAGCGGGTCGCTGAGCCTCACTTGGCGCGTGGTCGTGCTCGGGGTCGTGGGAGCCGCGCTGATCGCGTTCGTGCTCGCCGTGCTGCGTCCGCCGACCCGTCGCCTGGTGCCGATCTGGGTGCAGCGCGCGCAGTGGCTCGAGTCGCTCGTGGCGGCGGCCACCATCCCGGTGCTGCTCCAGGTCCTGGGCGTCTACGCGTGGGCACGCGGATTGGCCGGGTGAGCAGGTGCAGACGCAGAAGGACCACGTGCACGCCTACCAGTTCCTGATGGAGCGGATGACGACCGCGCTGACGGTCGGCGATCCGTCCAACATGGAGCCACCGACCCGGCGTGGCCGGGCGGGACTGATCACCGGTGCCTTCCTGGCAGTACTGATCATGATCGGGTTCGGCGTCTACGGCCTGATCGTGCCCGGCGGCAGCACGGCGTGGAAGAAGAAGGGTGCCATCCTCGTCGAGAAGGAGTCCGGCACGCGGTACGTGTTCCTGGACAACAAGCTCGTATCGACGCCGAACCTCGCGTCCGCCATGTTGCTGCAGGGCAGCGGCAACCACGTCGAGGTCATCTCGCGGAGATCACTGGAAGGCCTGGCCCGCGGCCCTCAGATGGGCATCCAGGGCGCACCGGACTCCGTGCCGACCACCAAGGAAATCCTGCCGCCGTCGTGGTTGCTGTGCCCGACGACGCCCACCGAGGGCGGCAGGCCCGGCCTCGTCACGAACTTCGCGCTGGACGTGGAGCACGAGTCGCTTCCGGACGATCGGTACACGCCGGTCCAGTCGGTCGACGGCAAGCTCTTCCTGATCTGGAAGGGTGTCAAGTACCAGGTGCCGGACGACAAGGCGCTCGTGGTCTTCGGCCTGACGGCGACGAGGGCGCCACGCGTGCCGGCCGCGTGGCTCGACCTCCTCCTGGACGGCCCGGCCCTCACCCCGGCCCCCGTGCCGAACGCGGGGGCCCCCGGTCTGACCGTCGCGGGTGAGAGACGGCGGATCGGGGACGTGTTCACCCACGATCCCGGCAACGGGACCGAACAGCGCTACGTCCTGCTGGAGAGGGGACTCGCGCCGCTCTCCGCGACCGAGTTCGAGCTGATGAAGGCCCAGCCCGGCAGGACCCCCGTGGAGATCGACGCCCAGTCGATCCTCACCGCGCCGTTCTCCCAGGACGAGTCGATGCTCACCAGGTTGCCCGATGTCGTGGGCAAGAAGCCGCTGGACGGCGCGACGGGCCACCCGTGCCTGCACCAGGAGGGCAGAGGCGCCGAGGTCGTGAGCAGGGTGGTGACCGTGCCCGGCGCCGACAGGTGGTCCGCCGGTGTGCGAGTCCCGCCCAGTCGCGGGCTCTTGGTGGCCAAAATGCCGATCTCCGACGGTCAGAAGACCCCGGAACGTCACCTGATCACCGACCGCGGGAAGCGCTACCTGATTCCCGACGACAACTCGATCCAGGCACTCGGCCTGGGCGGTGTGCAGCCTGTTCCGATGCCCACCGAAGTGCTTTCCACGATCCCGGCGGGCCCTGTTCTGTCTCGCAGCGCTGTGGTCGTCGAGCAGGGAGGATGACGGCGATGGCGATCATGACCCGCGACCGGGAGGCCGGTGGCGAGTTCGGCCTGACCAAGCACACCATCGGCAACGCCCTCGTGGTGTACCCGATGGGCAACATGACGAAGGCGGCACAGGACCTCGCGCTCAACGTCGCGCAGGACACCGAGAACGACCTCGTCGTGGTCGACCTGCCCGCCAGCTCGCCGCTTTCGTGGTGGGAGTCGGTCGCACAGGTGCTGCCGAAGCGCAGGCGCGGCGTGCGCCTGGTGATCGGCGGGCGTTCGCGGGAGACCACGGCACTCGCCGGCCATTGGATGGCGGAACGCCTCAAGCGCACCGTGCTCGTCCCGGACGGCCCGGTGCTGCGCGGCGCGGGAGGCTCGCTGTTCGTCCACTCGGGACCGAACAGCGGGTGGGTGCGCTGCACCCCGGGGAAGCCGCCGAAGTTCGAGGCGAAGAGGTTCCCGCGGCCGGTCTGGGACGCGGACCTGGTGGCGGAGAACTTCCCGACCAGCGCTCGCGGGATCGCCGAGCCGATGCCCAGCGGCGTCTGGATCCGGCCGATGGGCGACGACCCGCAGCTGCGGGTGAACCGGCAGCGCCTGATCGAGGTCATGCCGTGTCAGACGGAGTACCTCAGCGTGGTGCTGGGCAGCCCGGGAGGTGTCCCGCTCAGCCAGGACGACGTCGCTCTGCTGTGGCGCCAACTGACCGAGGAGCTGCGCCAGCGCGTGAGGTTCATCCAGTACGGGCCGATGTCCGTACCGAGAAGCCATCTCGGGCAGACGATCGCCGACGCCCTCGGCCACGAAGTCGTGTTCTACGCGGGAATGCCGGTCGGTCCCGCCGTCGCGCCGGAGATCTTCACCGTGCGCCACGACGGCAGCCTCGGCTGGCACGCCTACGCCAGGGAGATCAAGTACCAGCCGCGGTTCTCGAACGTCGAGCCGCCCAGGGTGCCCACCGTGGTGACGCATCGCGCCCCGGTGCCGGGAGGCGTGCAGATCTCGCCCGGCGTCTATCACTACTCGGTCGACGCCGTCGTGGAGGTCGTCCAGTCCGGACTTCTCGTACGTCCACCGGCCGCGACGGCGAACGTCGACGCCATCCGGTTGGTCCCGGCCGACCCGGCGACCCACAACCTGATGTACGAGGCGGAGAACGACGCCGACCTCGCCCGCATGGAGTACCTCGCGGCTGATCTGTCCCAGAAGCTGGGCAACTCGGTGCGTCCCATGAGCCGTGTCCTCCACGCCCGGTCACTGCTGGACGCGCAGATCCGGCCCACCTTCTCCCACGTCGCGGGAGGTGTGGCGGACGCGGGAAGCTCAGCCGAGGTCTTCAGGCCCGGCACGCCGGTTCCGTCCGCCGTGCCGCCGGCACCCGCCGGTATGCCCGCGGCAATCGGCGCCGTGGCCGCACCCGCCGCCCATCCCACCGACGAGTATCCCGTTCCGCGCTGGAGTCGCCTCAACCCGTCGGAAGGCGCCGTCGACGCCGTGCGGCCGGCCGCCCTGAACGGGTCGCTGGGGATCGCCCCCACCGGTCCACCACCCGTGGGTCCGGCACCTGGGAGTCCGGCACCGGAAGCGCGTTCTTCCCACGTGGTTCCACCGGTGATCGAGTCGGCCGCGGACGTGTTCGGCGCCGTCGCGCCTCGGCAGGCCGGGGGAACCGGTCCGGCCGTGCCGGACGTGGTCCAGCCCGCGGTGGCTCCCCCGGTTGTCGAGCCGGGGCCGATCGTGCCCGAGACCACTGGTTCCGGGGCGCCGCAAACACTCCGGCCCGAGGTGGCTCCGCCCTCAGTTCAGCCGAGCCCGATCGTGCCCGAGGTCACCGGCCCGGCCGGGAAGCCGGCGCCTGGCGGTGCAGAGGAGACGGCGAGCGAAGCTTCGGCCGAGGACGGCGGCGACGGGGCTGAGCGCGCGGCCGAGCCCGACCGTCCCGCGCCCGTCGAGGAACCCGAGGCCGCCCCGGCGATCGCCCGGCGCCAGCCCGTCCCCTCACCCGAGGCGGCAGGCCTGCTCCCGGGCAACGGCATCGAGGACGAGCGCGCGTGGTTGCGGCGCACGCTGGGCGCCGAGTACGGCGTGTTGTCGAACTCGGTCGCCAGGATTCTGTCCCAGCACCCCGGCTTCCAGGGAGCTCTGTCGAGCTCGTCCGCCGAGGTGCTCACCGACGCGGTCGCCGTGCAGCTCTTCCTGACCAATCGCGGCAAAGCGGTGGACAGCGCGCTGCGTACCGCGGCGGTCGGTCCGCACGTCCCGTTCGCGCGCTGTGTCGTCGCCGGCCTGAGCCGGTTGCCTTCCCACCGCGGTCCCGTCATGTTCACCGCGTCACCCACGTCCGGTCAATGGGACCTCTACCGCGACCACAAGCTGTTCACCGAATGGGGATTCCTGCACGCGCTCACCGGGCCGCCCGCGGACGGTGACGGCGAGGTCGACGTGCTCGTGTGGTCGATGACCGCCCGCCGCACCAAGCTCCTCGAACCCGAGAACGGTGTGCAGGAGCGCGTGCTGTTCGTGCCGGGCACAAACTTCAAGGTGCTGGAGATGACCGAACCGCAGGACGACGGCGGTCGCGGCCAGATCCTCCTGCGCGAACTGACGGCGGTCGAGATCGACGCCGAGGGACGCGTCGATCCGAACCGGATCTCACTCGACGAACTCGCGCTGAGCTCGTTGCACAGGCAGGTGGAGCGGTGGCGGAGCGGTACTCCGGCAGTCCAGCTGAACCGCGCCTTCGCGGACCGTTTCGGCGCATTGCCCGGCTTGGCCTGAGGAGTGGTGGACCGATGAACCGACAGATGCTCGTCGTAGCGGGGGACCGGCCAGGCGCGTTCCCGTCCATCGGCGCCGCGCTCGGCAGCGCCCTGCCCGGCGCCATGATCTCGATCGCGCCCGGCCGGTACGAGGAGAACCTCGTCGTCAGCAAGCTCGTGACGCTCAGCGCCGAGAATGGCGCCGGCACCGTGGAGGTGGTCGCGAAGCAGGGGAGCGTCCTCGTCGCGAACGCGGAAGCCGTGCGGCTCAACGGTCTGGTGCTGCGCTGCGAGGACACGCAGCTCGCCGGGATCGACGTGGTTCGCGGAGAGGTCGCCTTCGACGACTGCGACCTCTCCGCCGCGTCGTGGGCGGCGATCTACGCGCGCGGCACCGGCGCGGTCGCATTGCGTGGCTGCAAGGTGAGGAACACGACGGGAGCGGGCATCGTCACGACGTCCCCCTCCCTCAGCACCGTCGAGGACACGCAGATCATCGACCCGGGTTCGTCCGCGGTGGTGGCGACGGAACGCGGGTCCCTGTCGTTGCGCCGCTGCGTGATCACCCGTCCGCAGGGCAACGGGCTGTGCGTCAACGGCGAAGGTGTGGTCCAAGCCGAGCAGTGCGAGGTCACCGATGCGGCCAAACCCGCAGTCGTGGCCGAGCAGCAGGGAAGCCTGAAGGTCGTCCAGCTCACCGTGACCGGGAGCCAGAACGTCGACCTGTACCTGATGAGCAAGGGCAGGATCTCGATCGCGGACTCGACGTTCGACGGTGCCGCCGTGCAGTCCGCGCACATCGCGGGGGCGGCGCAGCCGGTGTTCACCGGGTGCAAGTTCACGGGTGTCGGTCGCACCGCGATCCAGGTCAACGGTGGCTCCTCACCCACCTTCACCGACTGCCGGATCGGTGACTCCCCGGTCGGCATCGCGGTGGACGAGGTCAGCTCTCCCCGCTTCGACGGCATCGACCTCAAGGGGATCGCTCAGGTCGCGGTGCACGTGGGCACGGAGTCCAAGCCGACGTTCTCCGGGCTGCGCGTGGGATCGGGCTCGGGGCGCGGTCTGGTGGTCGTGGGCAAGAGCGTGATCAGGCTGTCCGACGTCGTGCTGGACGTGGCGGGCGAGACGGCGCTGGACGCCTCCGGCGGATCCACTGTGGAAGGCTCGGACGTGAGGGTCGAGTCGACCGCCGAGGCGGCGATCGTCTTCGGCGAAGGCGTTCGCGCCTCACTGACGTCGTTCCTCGTGCGCGGTAGCGGGTTGCGCGCCTCGGACACCCAGCTCACCTTGCAGGACAGCGAGTTCGTGGGCGCTCGGGGACACGGGATCGACCTGGGGGCCGGTGCGGCGTCGACGCTGACGCGGTGCCGTGTGCTGTCGTCGAAGGGCACGGGCGTGAACTTCTCGTCCGGTGCCGGTGGCACTCTGACCGAATGCGAGGTGGTCGGCAGCGCGGAGGACGGAATCAGCCTCGACACGGCGGAGCCGGTGCTGCTCAGCCGTTGCGTGGTGCGGGAAAGCCGTGGTGTCGACGTGCGCCGCTTCGGCGAGGACCGAGTGACGATCGAAGAGGCCTCGACGGCGAGGGCCGAACAGCAGCGGCCGGTGTCGGTGGCGTCGGCCGTGGGAACGCGCATGGACCGCGAGGCCGCCGCTCCGGCGTCCCTGCAGGCGACCGATCCGGAGACCCCGCTGTCGGGACCGCTGGCCGAGCTGGAGGGCCTCGTCGGTCTGAGCGGGGTGAAGCGCGAGGTCACCGCGCTGATAAACCTGATCAAGATGTCCGAGGTGCGCAAGCAGATGGGCCTGCCGATGCCTCCGATGTCGAGGCACCTCGTGTTCGCGGGGCCACCCGGTACCGGTAAGACGACGGTCGCGAGGCTCTACGGCACGGTTCTCGCGGAACTGGGAGTGCTGGAGAAGGGCCACATGGTCGAGGTCGCGCGTGCGGACCTGGTCGGCCAGTACATCGGCTCCACCGCCATCAAGACCACCGAGGTGGTCACGAAGGCGATCGGCGGCGTGCTCTTCATCGACGAGGCCTACACCTTGTCGGCGCAGACGGGTGGTTCCGGACCGGACTTCGGTCAGGAGGCGATCGACGCGCTCATGAAGATCATGGAAGACCAGCGCGAGTCCATCGTCGTGATCGTCGCCGGCTACTCCGAGCTGATGGAGCAGTTCCTGGAGTCGAACCCCGGCCTCGCCTCCCGGTTCACCCGCACGATCGAGTTCCCGAACTACAGCGTCGACGAGCTCGTCACCATCACGACCAACCTGTGCCGCAAGCACTACTACGAGCTGACCGAGGACGGCCTGCAGGCGCTCACCGAGTACTTCGAACGCGTGCCGAAGAACGCGACCTTCGGCAACGGCCGTGTGGCGCGCAAGCTGTTCGAGGCGATGGTCAACAACCAGGCGTCCCGCCTGGCGGTGGCGCCGCCGACCAGGGACGTGGAGATGAACCGCCTCACGGCGGCCGACCTGCAGTCCGAGATCGAAGTGCTCCAAGCGGCCGTGGGAAGCGAACCCGCGCACCGCCGGGACGAGCTCGATCCCGCCGCCGCCGTCCAGGCCAGCACCAGCTGGAAGCGCTTCCACTCGATGGTCGGGCAGGCCGCGCTCCGCGACGCCGCGGGCGCGGCGCTCGTCCGCCTGACCACGGCCAAGCGAAACAACCAGCCTCTCGGCAGCACCGCCAACGTGGTCATCGGAGGCACACGCGGCAGTGGCCGCAGCGAGATCGCCCGGCTGTACGCCCAGGCGCTGTCCGAACTCCGGCTGGTGCGGGTGGGCCACGTCGTCCGCAGATCCGTCGCGACAGACCTGACGTCCCAGTGGCCGGGGCAGGCGGAAAGCCTGGTGCGAACCGCTTTCGAGGACGCCACCGGCGGTGTGCTCGTGGTGGACCTCGACGGCGACCTCGATCCCGACCACGGGCTCGAGGTGGTCGAGACGATGGCGGGCCTGATGTTGCGCGGGGCCGCGGACCCGGTCGTCGTCATGATCGGCGAGCACACCCGGCTGGTTCCGCTGTTCCAACAGGTGCCGACGCTGTCGGACTGCTTCCTGGCGGGGTGGGACCTGGCTCCGTATTCCGTCGACGAGCTGGCGGAGCTGGCGGTGCGCGAGTTGGTGCGGCGTGGCCACGAGGTTCCGGACGAGGTGCGTGACGCCGTCGCGGAGAGGCTGGCCGACGTCTCGGACCGGGAGACCGTCCACCCGGCGCACCGGCTGGCCCGCAGGCTCGCCCGCACGGCCGCGTCCCGCACACTCGCGGTGGCGGACCTGCCGCCTCCCGCGGTGAGCAGCGCGCCGGTCGGGCAGGGGCTCACCGCGGTCGGTTGATCGGAACCTGTGCCCCAAAGTGTCCGAGCTCGTGCCGCGCGGTGCACTCGGGGCCATCCGGCTTGCACGGCCGCCGGTCCAGCCGTTGAAATGCTGTCATCCGCTCATGCCGTTCGGTGAGGAGTTCTCGTGTCATCGCCATTGCAAGACCAATTCGAGAAGACCCTCGCCGATTACCGGAAAAAACGCGCGGACCTGAAGGACCTGCAAGCGCGAATGGCGGAGATGTCGTCGACCGCGACCGCGCCGCGCAACGTCGTGGCCGTGACCGTCGACACCCACGGGCAGATCACCGGTGTCTCGTTTCCGTCCAACGCGTACAAGAACATGGCGCCCGCGGAACTCGGCGGCATCATCTGCGACACCGTGCGCAAGGCGCAGGCGATGGCGCGCGAACAGCTGACCGAGTTGATGGAACCGATGATGCCCCCAGGCATGTCGATGAGAGGGAAGGAGCCGGGCAAGATCGATATTGATCGGCTTTTCCCGGAGAATCCCGAAGAAGGCTCCATCTTCCGCGGTCTCAACCAGTGACAGGGGGAAGAAGATGCCATCCGGTGATGTGAACTGGTTGGACGGCGAGGGCCTCGCGAGGGCCGCGGACAGGATCTCCGCGCTGGAGAGAAGGCTTCGCAAACTCGTCTCCAACTCGGCTTTGAGTGCGATTCCGAGTTACGTCTACGACAAGAGCACGTATGGGAACGACAACAACGCCGAGCAGTTCGCCAGCATCTTCCTGCCACGCCTCCAGGGCTTGACCGAGAACATCCAAGAGCTTCCGGGGCAGGTCGGAGACGCTGCGCGCGGTGTGAACAACATGAGCAAGGTCGCGTTACGCACCGATGAGGTGAACAGGCTCGAGGCAGAGAACCTCCACGGCAGCATCGCCAGCAATTCCTACTCCTCTGCCGGCCGGGTCGGTGACTTGAACGTGGGCGGTGCTTCGCAGGTTTCGCCGAACACCGGTGGCGACAGTGGAGGAACCGGCGGCGGTACGGGTAACAGCGGTGGTACGGACGGTCGACGGTAAACATCAGGTGGAAGTGGTGCTGAGGTGAACGAGCGGGAATCCGATCGGAGACTGGTGTCGCGTTCGGGTTCCCGCTTTTGTGGTGGGGCTGACTGATGGCGATCACCTACAACATCGAGTATCCCGAGGAGCTCGAGTGGGTTTTCATCCTTCTCATCGGTAGCAGTGTGCCCACCGGCACGGAAAAGGAGATATGGGACCTCCACGTAGCGCTGGACGAAATCAAAGGCGACCTCGACGGTGTGGTCGGGAACCTGACGGAGTCCTTGCGCGACGTGATGGACAGCGTTGACTCGACTGTCGGTCGCGCGTTCTGGCGCTATGGCGAGCAGTTGGCGGAGCAGCCTGCGGCTTATGCGCAGAGCGCCCATGAACTTTCGGAGATGGCGAGGCAGTACGCACTGGCCGTCCAGGCGGCGAAGATCTCCATCATCGTTCAGCTGGTCTTCGCTGCCAGCGAGATCCTCCGGATGTGGTTCGATCCGTTCGAATGGCCGTTGATCGGGCCGTTCATCGGGTTGATGCGCCAGGTCATGCAGATCATCTTCGCGCGGTTCTCGGCGTGGGTGGCCAGGGCGTTGCAGGTCGCGACCACGTCCGCTTCGGGATTCCTCGGCAAGACCCTCGACCAGGTCGCGGTCGCCGGCGTCACGAAGTCCATCGGTGATGTCTTCACCGAGATGGTCGAGCAGGCCTTGGACGAAGGGGCCGAGGAGGTTCTCGAGAGCTCGATCGTGCAGGTCTGGCAGGCGATCGAGAGCAACAAGAGCTGGGACTGGGAAGACACCCTCAAGTCATTCGGGTACGGCGCGGCGGCCGGTGCGTTCGCGGGCTTCCTGGGCGGCAACCTGAAGGAGTTCAAGCCCGAGTGGGCCGGCCACTGGGGGGCCAGCGGCGTGATCGAGGGCCTGACGGAGGTGTTCGTCGGCGTCATCACCATCCCGGAGGGCGGAGACCCCGGCGACATCTGGAAGGGTGTGCTCAACGGCGTCGTGATGGGCGCGGGTGTGACCGCGCTCGGCAAATGGAAGCAGGAACGGGACGAACGCAGGGAAGAAGCGCGCAAGGAGTTCGGCGGCAAGCGCGCCGAAGCGGCGCTCGACGCGCTCGACGGGGGCAGCGGTCCGGACACCGACCGCGGAGGCGTCTCCGGGCCGCCACACCGGATCGAGACCGGCGACGCGCCCCCGCCGTACAGCCCTGTCCAGTCCGGTGGTGGGGATGTCGGTGGTGGCTCTGGGGCCGGGGCTGTGGGGACGGACAACACCGGCGGTGGGAACGCCGGGACCGGTGCGAGTGGTGGCGGGACCGGCGGGCAGGAGAACCCCGGTGGCGGGGACGTGCAGGCGGACGGTCCGGGTGTCGCCGGCAAGGCGGGTGCGGGTGGCAGCGGTGGTGTGAGTACCGGCACGGGTGACGCCGGAGTGGGGAACGCCGTGGGCGATCCCGATGGTGTTGGCGGCGGATCTGGAACTGGTGGCGGAACCGGTGACCCCTCGGATGGTGAGCCCGCCGGTGTGAGGCCTGGCGCCGGAAACAGGAGCGTTGGCGACACCTCGACCGGCGAGAGCACGTTGACGACGCGTGCACCGGCGGATGCACCGGCGTCGACCGCGCCGATGTCGACCGCGCCGATGTCGACCGCGCCGATGTCGACCGCGCCGATGTCGACCGCGCTGGCGACGGATGCGCCGATGTCGACCGTGCTGGCGACGGATGCGCCGAGCACGTCGGTCACCCCGCCGTCATCGGCAGCGGATGTGCCGCAGTCCACGAGCGCTCCGATTCGCGCGGAGGGGCCGTATTCCACCGTGGAGTCTCCTGCGCCTCGGGCGTCGGCTGACGCCATGACAGGTGTTTCGAGGTCGTCGGGGAACAGCGTGATCGAGCCTGCTGTGCCGGCCACGGACAGCTCGAACGAGTCCCAGGCGGGCAACGCACACGGCGTGACAACAGCGGGCAAGCCGGCTGACACGCCAACCCAGGCGTCGCCGGGCATTCCGGCCACGACCCCGCTCGCGGCTTCGAACACCTCGACTCCGTCTGCTCCGACCGCCACGCCGCCGGGTGCGTCGACCACGTCTGCTGCGACCACGGCCACCACAACGGGTACGACAACAACGTCGAGTGCGTCGACCACGCCGAGTACGTCCACGCCGTCGGTCTCCTCTACGGCGAAGGCCGACAGCAAGGAGACCGGGGGGATCCCGGTTTCCACGGAGACCGCCGGGCCGGTGGTCACGCCGGACATCGCCCCGGTCCTGAGCACCGACATCGAGTTCGGGTCCAACGCTCCGATACAGGTGCCCGCCGCCATCGAGGAGAACGTCCTTCTCGCCAGCGATTTCGTGTCAAATCCGCCGGACGCCGACTCCGACACCGACACCCTGGTCGATGAGGATGAGCGGCTCAGCGCAGAGTCCGACTCGGACTCGGACACCGATGTCGAGTCTGATGTGGACGAGGAGGTGGGCGGGAAATCCGAGTTTGGGCAGACCCGAAGGGAAATCAGTTCCCAGGAAGCGCTGCTCGGTGCGGTGAACTCGGAGCTCGGCCGTTGGAACTGGCCCGGCGGTGAGGTCGATGCCGGCGAGCTCGCCAGGCCGCTGGCCGGCTTGGCGGAGCAACAGGTGACTCTGTCCAAGGACTCCAGGGGAGCCGGGCGGCAGGTGGCGGAAGCGGTCGTGTCGGGGACGATCGCCCGTGGGGTCGGTGGCACCGGCGAGCTCTTCACCTTCACACAGGACGACGACGACCCGACCGTCGGCGTGCTGGTCGTGGATCTGGGTGACAGCACGTTGCGCGGCGTTCACGTGGGGGACCTCTACCGGTTCGGCGAACTGGACCTGTACATCGGAGTCGACGCGGCGCGGCGCAGCGACCCAGGCACGCGGCTCGCCCTGACCGAGCAGATGCGGAGTTTCCTCGACGGCCGGCTGAGGGTGCACCGGGGTGTGCAGGGCTGGGACCCGAGCTGGCACGACGTTCGCGGAGGCGTCGTCCCGTCGCCCGACGGCAGTTTCAACGCGGACGTCACCTCCTACGAGGACGGTTACATCCCGTTCACGACGGATCCCGACACCGCGACGGTCCAGGCCGTTCCCCTCGAGGGACCAGACATCGTCGATCACCTCCGGTTCGTCGAGGGGTACGACCCTCGCGACCTGGACTTCCCGGTCGGCATGGTCGTCACCACGACGCTGTCGGCCGGTGGTGGCACACCGGTAATTCTCGTCGACGGCAACACGGTTCTGGTCGGTGGGCCCGTCCTCGGTGCCGACGAGCACGTGTTCACCATGGGCTCACCGGCCGCGGCCGTGCGGCCGGGCGCCGCGGACGGCACACTGCTCAACTCCTTGATGCCCCCGGCGCCCGATGCGAGCGAGATCGCCGACTTCCAGGCCGAGCGCGGGACGCTGTTGCCGGATCCGAGGCCTGTGCAGGGCAAGGGCAAGGCGCGTGCGGGCATTCGCACAGAGACCAACGCACCGGCGCACGCACCGCAGGAAGTGGGCGGCCAGGTAGGCCCGTCGGTGTCGGACGAGCAGCTCGCCTCTTTCGCCATGCCGGACGGAGCCATTCCGAGTTCTGTGGTGAATTCTGCGGACGGTGGTACCGCATCGTTTGTCGATTCGTCGTCGAACAGTGGTCATCGAGATTCGGTAGACTCTGTGGTCGGTCCGTCGGTTGCGGATCTTTTGTCTGATGTGGACAGTGTTGTCGTAGCGGTCGGGAATGCGAGGAACTTCGGGCATCAGGCTGCTGCGACGACATTGGTCAAATCGTTGCGGGATGGTGGTTTCCGGGAGTCGATCACGTTCGTGGCGGATGAGGAGTCCGCGCGGAAGCTGGAGTTGCTGATCACTGCTGATTTGCAGCCCGTGGAGGTGCTCAGCCCAGGGCAGTTCGTTCCCGACACTGGTCGTACCTTGGCTTTGTCGGCCGGGGAAGACACACTCAGCAGTGCGGATGTGGACACGGCGTTGGCGTTCTTGGACCGGATCGGTGTCGACGAAGCGATTGTGTTGAAGCCGTACGCGTGGGATGGCAGTCAGCGGCTTCATCTGCGGCGTGATCCGGCCGCTGACGGTGGCGTGCGGATGGTCGACCTTGATCGACACTTGAGTGACCAGGTTAGATTCGTTTACGACGTTCCTGAGTTCAATGATCCGAACTCGCTGGGGCGGTTCATCGACCAGCAAATGCCCGCTGATTCGAAAACTGCCGGTCTGAAGGTTGTCGCCGAAGCGGTTCTGGGTGATCGGCAGGTTGAGTTGATGCCGATTTACGGTTTGAGGCAGATCGAGGGGTTCAAGCGTCCTGGGGTGGCGGCCCACCTGGCTGCGGCTGTGCATGATCTGGGCGGCAAGCCAGCGATCATGTTGGAGATCAGTGATTCGTCGGTGCCTTACGCGCCGCCTTTTGAGGCTGACTGGTTGAAGCGGACGGATGTTTCCTCTCCTGACCTCGCCTCGCAGATCGCTGGTCTTGAGGACGGCGATGTGCTCGTCGTGCGAACGGGGTCTCTGCCGCGGGCGGTGTTCGAGCAGATGTTCCAGCTCGGAACGCTGCCCGCGATCACCGAGGGAGCGAACTCGACGAATCTCGCGCATCTTGTCGGCCGTCCGAACCTGTCTGTGTTGGACAACCACACGCCGTATCCGCCTGACCAGGACGAGAGGATGCGCGACCGTCTGCACCTGGTGACTACGACCTTGAGCAGTGGGACACCGTGGAGCATCCAGGCGACAGGAGAGGAAAACGGGGCGGATATCACGCCGGCGGGTGTGGACTTGCTGCGCGCTTCGGATGCTGATTCCGCGTTGGAGACTTTGACCGCGCTGCTCGACTACGTGCGGACACCGGGCATCGATCCTGCTGAGCCGACCAGTGAGGTCGTTCAGATCGCGGATTTGATGGGTAAGCTGTTCCGGGGTGAGGGTGATGTTGTCGCCGCGGCCTTGGAAGGAAATGACAGAGCGGGCGACGTTGCGCGCGTGGTGGATGCCCCTGACCTGCGTAATCAGTATGTCGGTGCGTTGGCACACCGGGCGGACATCTTCCTCACCGAAGACGAGTTGGGTGGGTTGATCGAGCTCGTCCAGTCGCGCCGTGTGCAGGCGATCAACGCTTTGCTCAACATGGGAGTCGAGAACGCGCCGCGGGCCGAGAATGTGCGGGTCATCGCGGATGTGTTGCGGGAGATCGCCGACGGGCGATCGGACATGCATGCGTACTTCTCGCGGGTGCACGCCTCGGCTCGCTCGCCGGAGAACGATCAGGTTCTGCAAGCGCTTCTTTACTGGCGGCAAGCCGGTCTGCTCGATTCCTCATCGGCCGGGGTTTCCGACGCGCCGGGTGAGGACTCGGTTGCTGTCGCGGAGAATGAGGCCCCGACTGCCGGCGGCGCTGCATCGAATCTCGAAGAGCCGGACACGTCACGGCAGGCCGGTTCGATCGTTGCCGAGCGAACCGAACGGATTTCGGAAGCGAGCGTCACCCCTCCAGGCGCGAAAACCAGCGCTACCGCGACTTCTTCTGCGGATGATGGCGATCATGAAGATTCTGATCTGGATATCGGCGGTGGTTTGTTCGGTGACGAGGAAGATCCTGACCTCGATGTCAGCGGTGGTTTGTTCGGTGATGACGAGGAGGATTCTGATCTGGATGTGGGGGGTGGTTTGTTTGACGATGATGTGCGGGTGGGGGTGGATGTTGCTGGTTCGGTGGTTGGTGGTGGTGCGGTAGGCGAGGACGAGGGGGATTCTGATCTCGATGTCAGCGGTGGTTTGTTCGGTGATGACGAGGAGGATTCTGATCTGGATGTGGGGGGTGGTTTGTTCGACGATGACGCTGCGATGGCGTCTCAGCACCTTGCGGACGCGTTGCCGAGAGAACTCGCGGCCACTGAGGCGCCCGTCGAGGTGCGTCCGGAAGCGGCCGGCCAGGGAGGCCTGCCTGCATCGGCGTCAGACAGGCAACTCGCATCGTCCACCATGCCGGAACCGGATCTGGGGCAAGGGTCCGCACTCCAGGCGGCGGGACCACCAGTCGGCGAAGGACCTCTGGTGGGCTCGGCGGCCGACGGATCCCTGCGCCGGTTCTCCCCGGATGACGTCAGGACGATTCCGCAGCTCGACTCGGCAGGCGCGGTCAGTGGTGTGTTCTTCCCCGTCACCGGTACCGATGTCCCACCCGAGGTGCCCGCTGACAAACCTTTCGAGGACGACACGTTCTTCGTCAGCGCCGCGCGTGCCGGCGCCGTCGCGCTGGCCGATGGCACGGTCGTCTCGGTCGACGCTTCCTCGTTCGGGCAGGTGGTGATCGGGTCCGCCGCCTTCGAGCTCGCCGGTGGCCGTGACCTCGACTCGGTCACCGTGCTGATCGCCGGTGCGGGGGAGCCTGATGAGAACGGCGTGTCGCCCGCCGCGGACATCTGGGAGGCGTTGGCCGGCATCGACGGCCCGCCCAAGGTGTACGCGAAGACCGCGTCCGGGGCGTGGACGACCGTTGAGGACGTCGCGGACGACGAGACGGTGAGGCCGGCTCCAGCACCGTTGGCGCTCGGAGACGTCGATCTGGCCGGCGCTCCGAAGTTCACCGGTGCCGAGAGCGAGATGGCGGTGGTCGTCGCCGACGACCAGAACGGCTCTGTCCCCCAAACCGCGCCCAAGAGCTCCGCGGCCGCCACCGGGAGCATGCCCAGGGTCCGGGAGGACACCGATCCCGAAGAAGCCGGTTCCGAGCCGACCGCCGGCTCCTATGAGGAGACGGCATCCGGACCCGGGGCGACCGCCTTGATGGCGCACAAGTCCCCGGTCGACGACGCGCTGTCCACAGCTGCGCCCCGGGCCGAGGCGGACTACGGGCAGATCGATTCGTCCTACGACGGTGACGAGGGAGAGCTCGAAGCGGAGCGGAAGCTGCGCGAGGCACGGAGCGCGGTCGAGGTCGCCAGGGCGGAGATGCTGGCCGCGCGGGGCGAGCTCGACCGGCGCGTCGACGAGCGGGTGCGGATCGAGCACCTCGGCGTGACACCGTTGCCGATGCCGACGAAGGACGACCGGGATCGGGTGCTGGCCGACGACGCCGACCTGCGGACCCGGATCGAGTCGACCCGTGCTGCGCATGACCGTGCGCGAGCCGAACTGACGAAGGCGTCCAGAGAACTCGTGGCGAGGTCGGCTCCCGCGCCTCGTCTGATCGGGCCGGTGAAGCCGACCGTGCTCGGTGACGACTCCTGGTTCACCAGCACGGCGCACACCGCGGACTGGTTCGAGCCGAAGGACCCCGTGAGCAATGCGGCCATCCGCGCAAGCCGGCAGAACGCGGCGGTCTCGGTCATCGACGGTCGCATGGTCGACGTGCATCGAAAGCCCACGAAACGACCGGAAGGCGACATCTACGCGCCGGACGTGCCGACGGACGCCTACCACCAGGAACTGGAGAACAAGACCGAGCCCCTCACGGAGCAGGAGCGGGAAGACCTGCGACGCAAGCGCGAGTTCGACGCATTGCCTCCGGACCGACGCAAAGCGATCAGGGAGAGGGAGGAGAGCAACGCGATCCGCCGGGCCACGGGCTCGCTGGACATGTTCCAGTCCGGGACCCGTTTCGACCGCCGACGTTTCAACGTGGGCGACAAGACGGTCCAGGATTTCACGCTACGCCTGCACCTCGATGTTCCCAGTGGGGTCACACCACAGCAGGTCGTCGAGCTGAAGCGGCGCGCGTTGGCGGGTGTCAACCGGTTCTTCAACCAGGGCCACCGGTTGCCTTCCGGCGATCAGTTCCACCTCACCGTCCAGTTCCTGGACTCCGCGGACGACGCGCACCAACTCGTGGAGATCATGGACGGCAACTACTACTCCGACAGCGGGGCGTGGTGGCTGCACGAGGGTGAGATCGTCTTGGCCCACGAGATCGGGCACCTGCTCGGACTTCCTGACGAGTACCAGGACAAAACCTCGGCGTTGCGCGCAAGCGCCAGATCGACCGCCGTTCACCGCGACGGCCTCATGACGGTGGGACGCGAAACAGAGCCGCCGATGGCGGTGATCAAGCCCCGCCACCTGTTCCTGATCGAGAAGACCGCTGACGCGCTCGGGTCGATGCCCGAGCCTGCGTCCAGTGGTTACCGCGGTCACAACGCTGATCCAGGACCGCTGCTCACCGGCGATCCGAAGGTCGACCTACCGGACGCACCGCAGAACTGGCCGGCTCTGTTCGACTACTCCGAGCTGGCCGACGACCTGGAGGTAGTGCGCCTCGAAGTGGCCGGTCACCGTGACCCGTCGGACTCGGACGTCGACGGCGGATCGGAGCCCGTCGCGTTCGACGGCGTGGGGTTCGACCCGCTGCCGAGGATCGACGGTGGTTCACCGGAGCCCGACTCCGTTTCGGAGCCTCTGTCACCGGCGTTGTCGGATCTGGACTTCGAGGGGGGCGTGGAACCTCTCACGTTCGACGGGCCGGGGCTTGGTTCGCTCGACGATGCGGACGTGGCCGGTGTCGGTTTGGGGCTCACGTTCGGAGACCGGGAGGCCGAGGTCGATCCGGAGCCTTCGTCGCCCGCGTTGACCGACCTCGGCCTCGACCTCGACACCGGGCACGGGTTCCCGTTCCGGTCGCGGCGGCCGCCGACGCCGAAGCTGCAGGACGAGCTCCGTGGCCCCGATGACGGGAGTGATGTCGGCGACGACGGTTCGCCGATGGCGGGATCTGACGTTGTCAGCGAAGAAGAGAACGGTGACGAGAACCGCCGGTTGATCGATTTCGGAAGAGCCGACCTCGATTCCGCGGAGGCGTGGGACTCCGTGATCGGGGACGGGCTCAGCGCGGAACCAGAACAGGACGGTTCAGCTGCCCACGAGAACGGGGTTTTCGAGGATCCGGTCGAGGACGATGTCGATCCCGGTTCAAGTTCGGAACCGGACGAGACCAGGCGGTACCAGGCTCCGCACGGCATCGGGCAGGCGCGAGGATCGGTCAGACTCCGGGAGGAGACGGCCGTGATGCAGCGGATCGCCCAAGCCGTCACCAACGCTGTCAACAGCCGGGAGCGGGCGCTGCAGCCTCGCGCGTCGTTCTGGACCGAGGTCAAGTCGGCTCTCGGCAGTGCGGTTCGCGTGGTCACCCGCCGGCCGAGCCCGGCACCCATCGACACCGCGGACTTCAACCAGCGGGTCGTCGAGGAGCTGATGGGCCCTGGCGCTGGACTGGAGCCGAAGGCCGTGCTGGAGACGATGCTCAACGGCGGCTTGAACGTGCGGGTCAAGACCGACACGCCGCTGGGACAGGTCGACCAGGACGTCGTCGTGCGGGCGACCCTCGGTCCCGGCGACTTCGTCGGCACCAGGCCAGGGCTGCCGCGCACCGCACCCGAACCGCTCGACCACGGCCAGTTCGGGTCGGTCATCGATCCCGACGTGGCTCCGAACGCGCTCAACAACGTGCCGGACGTCGAGGTGCCGATCGAGGAGCAGGCGCACTTCACACACGACCTGCGGATCACCATGGACGCGCGCGAGGGCGAGTTCAACCGCGCCGTGGCCATCAGTGGTGCGGTCGAGTCGACGATCGCCGTCGCCGACGCGTTGCCCGAGAGGGAGGAACTCACCGGCGAACCGATCCGCGAGGAACGCAGGCCGTTGCGCAAGCAGCAGAAGCGCGAAGGCCACATCGGGCTCAGCCCGGACGCCCAGGTCGACGCGACGCCCGCACCCGCGGTCGAGTTGCACCGGACGTTGACCAGGGTGCTCTTCCCCGCAGACCCGCCTCGGCGCGGCACCGAGCGGCCGGTTCCTCCTCCGGGCACTGCCCGGCGACTCGTCGCCGCCACCACGCCGGCGATGTTGTGGGACAGGGACAACCTCCGCGCGGCGATGTCGGAGCAGGGGCGTGTGATCGAGTTCGCCGGCGGCCCGTTGTCCGCGCTGGCGATCAAACTGGACCTTCTTGACCGGAAGCTGGTGGAGGAGTCCGGCACACCGGACGACCCGAGGTACCACGTGCGCGCCACACCGACGTGGGAGGTGACGGCCACCTACCGCGGCAAATCGATCAGCGACACCTGGTCCGGCTCGTTGCTTAGCGCCCCGGACACGCCCGTCGACCTCGTGGTGGACGGGCAGGGACTCAGGGATCTGGGCCTCGCCACCGTGGAGACGACGGGCGCGCGCGCCACGCACACCCCCGGCGGCTTGGAGACGATCGCCGAGGAGGACGAGGAAAACCCCGGCGGCGAGAGCACGTTCCGCCCCGGCCCCGCCAGGTCGCCCGAGTTCCTCAAGGGCTTGCCCGACTACCTCGTGGACAGCGAGGGTTTCGGCGAAGCCATGCCGCACAAGCAGGTCGAGGGCATCAGCATCGAACGCGCCTTCCGCACCATGTTGCCCAAGACGTCACGGGTGCTGGTGAAGAAGTCGATCGGCGACCGCACCCGCCCGGACACGATGCCGACCGGCAGGCGCAGGCAGAAGATCAAGGGACTGCACCACGTCGAGCGGGTCATGAAGAACGACGTTCCGAGCGTGCTCGGTGACGGCCGCGAGTTCGCCGTGGAGATCGACGGCAAGCCCCACACGCTCGTCGTGAAGGCGAAGTTCGACTGGTCGACCGCGGTCGAGGTGCCCGGCAGACCCCGCTGGACCATGCCGCCGGACACCCTCTACCGGCGGTACAGGAAGCTCTTCAGCGGACACTCGACCGACCCCTCGCTCGCGCTGCCCGTCGTGGTGCCCGCGGCGCCGGTGCTCGTCGTCGTCTCGCTGTCGGCCACCGGCAACGCGAGCCAGGAGATGCGCCGGGACGTCTCCGAGGAGTACAAGCGCGCGACGTTGCTGCTCGACACCGACGTCCGGGTGACCGAGGTGCACGTCTCCTACGAGTTCGAGCTGCGGGACGAGAGCGAGCAGGTCGTCGGCCGGATCGGGCACGGAGCGCAGCCGGGCCTGGGTGGCACGCTCCGCTTCGGCCATCCGAAGGCGCCTCGTTCGAACGGCGGGCGAGGCCTGCGACCGGTGACGCAGTCGCCGCCGAAGGACTTCGGCCTGGAGGAGCTCCAGGTCAACACGCCGGAGGGCTCGTCGTTCTTCGACCAGGTCGCCCGGATGCTGCCGGAGCACCTCACCGAGGTCGGTGCCCCCGGCAGGGAGGTGCTGCAGGAGTTCCTGCACCGGACGAACCTCAAGGCCGGGCTGACCAGCATGGTGACGGCCGATCCGATCGACTACCCGGATTCCGCCTGGCGCCGGTCGGATCCGCTCGTCGCGGGACCGGCCGGCAGCCCGGCGGGCCTCTTCCGGTACGGGTCGGCGGTCGAGATGCGGGCCGTGGCACGTCAGGTGGAGGTCATCGAGGAGCTCGAGTTCTCCGAGGAGAACAAGCACACGGTGGTCCTGCTCGACTGGGACAACTCGAAGGCGGCTCGCACCGACGCGTGGACGGCCAAGCGGCACGGCGCCCTGGGCGTCCTCGCCGGCTACGTCTTCGAGGCGGGTGCGTTCGTACTGACCCTCGGCGGGTTGCTTGACTTCAACCACAAGAGGTCATGGAGCAGCAAGTTCAAGCGGGAGACCGGAATCCGGTTCGAACACGACTATGGCGGCGAGTTCGTCCGCTATAAGACGGTGTACCAGCTGCAGGTCCGGGTGCTGGGCCGGCCTCCCGTGTTCCTCGAGGGAGACCTCCTGGGAACCCAGGTGGTGACGCGGGAGCGCGCGCTCGCTGCCGGGATCACCGGACGGAGCGACCTCGTCTACCGCAGGGGTGACGACCGCAGGCACTTCGCGCCGGCGCACCTGGAGTCCGGACTGACGACGGCGGGCGCCAAGGTCCACTCGTTCCGGGGCAGGGACAGGATCTTCGCCGCGATCGTCGACACCCTCCGCAAGGTGCCGGACCACCGGTGGTACCACTTCAGCTCGTCGGAGTTCCTCAAGTACTTCGACGACCCCGAATTCGCCGCAGGTCTCAAGTCGTTGGTCAACGACATCACGCGGCGGCAGCGCACGGCGAAGCAGCGGATGTCGGACAAGCAGCTGATGCAGCTGATCGACCTGATGCTGGGCCCGGGCCTGGTGATCCCGCTGGTGAAGCAGGGCTGGTTCACCGACTCCGTCGTGACGGTCCGGATCACTGCCACGCTGGAGGGGCTTGCCGACGGTGAGCTCCAGACGGACGTGATCGGCGGCACGCTGGAGACCAGGACGAAGGAGTACGAGACCCGCACCGCCATCGCCACCAGGTCCACCACCGCGGGCATCGGGGCGCAGCTCCGGATCACCTCGGCGATCGCCAAGGGCGCCAACGTGTTCCTGACAACCCTTCGGTTGACACGTTCGCAATCATCGGCTGTCTCCCTCGCCAACGACGCCGGAAAGGTCACGGAGCACAAGCACGGCGGCACCACCCTGCAAGAGAACGGTGCCCTGGGGGAAACGAAGTTCCGCCACTTCGCGGCAGACCTGAAGCTGAATCCGACTGTCACCGCATACACCCGCACGAACAAGTCGACCCGCGCTTTCAGCTTCGGCTCGCGAGGCAGGCACGGACTGGACGTGAGGCCGGTGTCCCTGGCGTCCTCCGGGCTCGACGGAGGACCGGAGCCCTTCCAGCACGTCACGGCCGAGCTGCTGGTCCCGGAACACCTGGTCGTCGAGGGACAGGCTCCGGCCAGGCTCGAGGTCGAGCCGACGAACGCGGAAGCCCTGCCGACCGGCACGTCGATCGAGGACCTCGCCGAGCGCAGCGGCGGACGTGCGGTGGAGGGGGCGGACGTCTTGTCCGTTGCGGGCACCCAGCACATCGTCGACCAGGTGTACAAGGTGCTAGGGGACTCCTCGGACGACGAGGCACTCGGCCAGCGTGTCGGCACCAACGCCGAGCTGATCGTCGACCAGTTCTCACCGGAGGCGTTCCGCAAGGATCCCCGGATCTTCGGCAGGGTGCACGTGGTCGAGAGCCTCAACCACGGTCGCCGCCTCGCCAACGTGCGGGCCAGGGCAGGAGTCGTCCTCAAGCCGGTAAACCCCAGGCGCGTGGGCCCGGTGGAGTACCAGCGCACCAAGAACACGGTTGTCAGCGGCACCGCCGTCAGCAGGTCGGAGAGCGCGCAGACCTCGGTGGACCTCGACCTGACGAACGTGCCTGTCGTCAGCGACGTCAGCGCACCCGCGGATGGTGCCACGGCCAGCCCTGAGGGGGTCTTCATCAACCGGCTGGCGCTGTGGGCTCCTCGCTTCGGCCGCACACGCGCACAGCGCATCCAGGGCGTCGAGAAGACGCACTTCACCCCTAACCCGGTCAAGCGGGTCCTGGTGTCGGTGGACGTCGAGGTGTCCGTCGTCGCCGAGACCCACGAGATCGGCAACTTCGACTTCGCACGCGTCCTGCCGAGCCGTCCGCTCCACTCGGCGGGCGAGAAGTTCACGTTGAACGACGCGGTGCTGATGTGGGTGACCGAGGACCAGCTGGCGCAACTCGAGCACCAGGGCCGGGAAGTCCATCCGGACGGCGGGAACGACGCGGACGCGCCGCGAGTGGCCGAGGAGTCCTCCGAGTCGCCGAAGCTCGCTCCGCCGGAGTCGTTGCAGAACCCGCTCGTCACGTCGCTGGGGATCGGCGCGGTCGAGGGGCCCGTCGACGTCAGCGCCATGGTCACGACCTTGCGCGAGGCGATCAGGGAGCACCCGGAGCTGGGTCCCGAAGCGGCGGAGGAGCTGCTGCCGGTCTCCCCGCTCGTCAGCTCGCAGGACAACACGCGGGTGGTCACCGAACTCCTGTCCAATGTGGATCGGATGTTCAGCGCGGTGATGAACGGCGGTGTTGGGACACCGCTGCGCGTGGAGTTCAGGTGGTCCGGCCGGACCTACGTGTTCACCGTCGCGGGCGAGTGGGCCGAGCCGCCGGGTGAAGGCGAGGTCGAGATCGTCCGGAAGCTCGCCGCTCGCACGATCGTGCTGACCGGCGACACGGACCAGAAGGTCTTCGGGCAGAACGTCCTCGACGTGGGTGCTGTCGCGCGCGCCCACGGCGTCGTGCAAAACCCGGACACCTCGACCCCGTCAGCCGGAAATCTCGGGTCGGGCCTGCAAGGCAGCTACACCGCACTGGCGCAGACGAACACCGAGACGTTCGCGCACTCGCGGACCGCAGGCTCCTACGGAGCGATTCGTGGCCCGGTCGGCACCTACGAGGGAACGGTGCGGCTGACGGCGAAGATCGAGCGGAAGCTCGGGTTCGACGCGGAGAACCAGCGGGACACCGAACCCGCCGTGCTCGTCGAGGCCGTCACCGAGCGGCCGGTCAAGATCAGGAAGATGCCCGAGGAGACGCTGCGCCCGCTGGGTAGTGCGGAGCCGCTCGGAGCCGACAGCGGCATCACCGTCCTGCCCGCCGCGGACGCCGGGGACCTCGCCAGGTGGAGGAAGGACCTCGGCGAGAGCCTGGCGCTACCCGGACCCGGTGACTACGAGGTCGAGCACTACCTCGGTCTCGTCAGCACGCTGCGCACCGCGGCGAAGGTGGCACTTGCGGAATCAGGCGTCGACCTCAGGGCAAACACCCAGGCCGTGCTGGCCGTGGAGACCGCCATCACCCCCGCCACGGTGAAGGCGGGCATGCCCGCCATGAACGACGGACTGTTCCGGTTTCCCGTGGCCGGGACCGATCGCGACATCGAGTTCCACGCCCGGATCAAGCCCGCTCCGAAGCTGGCGTCGGCGAGCGGCCGGGTGGAGATGGACAGCTTCCGCGGCGAGAGCGCGACCGACCACGTCAACTTCGTCTCCGGCAGCGTGCACTCCACCGGTGCGGTCGTGCGCGGCGGCGGCGGTACCGCGGAGGCCGGGCAGAACTACGGCTCCGCCCAGCCGATCGGCGTCGTGGAGCGGCAAGGCCCGGCCACCAGAGAGGACTGGCTCCTCGACCTTCACGCGCACACCGAGAGCACTTCTGGCCGCAACCCCAGGTCGAACCACCGCACCACCCACCCCGGCCTGACCTCCCGCGGGCTCCTCGCGGACGTCGAGTTCAAGGTGGTGGCCAGGAAGCCGGACTCCGCCTCGAAGGTCGGGGTCACCGAGGTCCGCGTCGACAACGCCTACCTCATCCGGATGCGCGAGTCCGCCGCCGAGCGACTCCGGGGCGCCCTGCCGGAGCCGTTGGCCAAGGCGGTCGCGGACTTCACCGCGGCCAGCAAGAAGTGGACGGATGCCGTCGGCGAGCTCGAGGGTGCGCTCTCGGCCGGCACCGATGTCACGACCCTCCGGCAGAACGTCCGTGACGCCGAGGCCGCCTGGTGGCCCGCGATGGCGGAGTACCACGCGCAGCTGGGACTGGCACAGCGACTCGAACGGGTCAGCGCGGAGGATCTGGCCGACGCACAGGCCGTCCAGCCCGTCGCCGGTGCGATCCGGCCGGCGGCGGCGCCGGCGTTCCTCACGGGCTTCGACCAGGAAGCGCTGCCCCCGGACGCGCAGACCGAGTTCTTCGAAGCGCTCGACCTGCTCGGTCCCGCACCCACCCGCGTCGTCACGCCGTCCTCGACGGAGGGATCGGTGGTCAGCGCCAACGGCCGGGACATGCCGAAGATCGTGCACGTGCCGGCGCTGGGAGGCCCCGTCCTCGACGACGCGACCTGGGACTCCCTGGCGGTCACCGCCGAGACCGCGCGACGGGAGGGCTGGACACCCGTCCTGGTGACCGACGTACCGCGCGAGATGTTCGTTGCGGCGCTGGCGGGAGATCCGCATCTGCTCCACCTCACGAGGATGAGCCACCTGGCGAGGATCAACGGGTTCCTGGTCGTGAACGTCGACGAGGTGTTCAACGCCGAGGCGCCGATGGCGCACCAGGAGCTGTTCTCCGCCGCTCAGGACAACACGACAGACGAGGACCGCGACGTCGCCCGTGCCGTTCTCGGAGCCGAGTTGGCGCGTCGCTTCGGCGGTGTGGTGGTGCCGGTGGAGTACGAGCTGAGGGGCTTGGCGAACTTCGCGGGCGTGGTCTCCACGGAGCAGGGCTTCGCGCTCGGCGCCGCCCCGGACACCGGCGCGCCCCCGGTGCTGGCCGTCCCGCGCGGGCACCGGTTCGCCGACCTGTACGCGAAGAACCTACAAGAGGGTGTCCGGACGGCGAGTTCGGCGAACACCGGTGTGGCAGCGGTGGATGCGGCCACCGGTCTCGGCCCTGTCCAGTCCTCCCAGGAGGTCGTGTTCCGGGGAAGGGACGAGGAGAGGCCGGGAGCGACTGACCGAGAAGACCTGGACGATCTCGTCGGCAGCGTCGTCGAGACCCTCGCCAGGGGCTTGCGGGCCCGAGGCGATCTGGACTTCGCCGCAGTGGAGAAGGTGCTGCGCGACCGTCACCCGCACGGTGCGGTCGTGCTCGAGGCCGCGGTGCTCACGATCGCCCGTCAGCAGACGTGGCGGGACATGGTCCGCACCGTCACGGTGCCCGACCGCGCCCCCGGTGAGCCGAACCTGTCAGCCCGGGCCGAACAACTGCTCGACATCTACCCGGACTCGCGTCCCACCGCCCGCGGCATCACCAGCTCGGCGAACTTCCCCCTGGGCCTGGACTCCTTCCCCGCGCCGGAGCCCGAGCCGTCAAGGGCCGAGGAAGCCGCGGTGCTCACCACGAGAATCCAGCAGCACGGAGTGGAGCGCGTCGCAGGCCCGCCTCCGGCCGGCCTCGTCACCAACGACGACGACGCGGGCACTCTGGACCTGGCACTTCGGGTCCGCGACGCGTTGGGGGAGAACGTCGCACAGGACGGCCTGCTCGCCCTGGACGCCGCGGTCGAACTCGCGAATCTGCACGAGCGCCCTGGTCTCGTGCTCAGGGCCGCCCTGTCCGACATCGCCGCCGACCCCGTCCGCGCCGGCCGCGTGCGCCTCGTCGCCATGCCGTCCTCCCCCTTCGAGGGCCTCGTCGACGTCCTCGACCTGCTCCACTTCGGTGACACGGACCTCGACGAGCCCGCACGGGGCGCGAAGCCGGTCACGCTCACAGCGGCACCGGCGGTCGTGCCGCAGCTGCCGGGCTCGGTGACCCTCAAGTCGTACGGGTTCGAGGACTCCGGGCAGCTCGGCGCGGACGCTCTTGCTTCTCTGGAGGTGCAGGCCGAGCAACTGGCCGAGGCGATCGTCGCGCGCCACCGGCTCGGGCTGGCCCCGCCGGAGGTGGTGGTCGAGGGCGGAGGAACGGACCTCGGCGAGCGGCGCCGGCAGAACGTCGAGGCGTTGCTGAAGGTGGCGCTCGACCGGCAGTTGCAGCAGGCGCAGCTGGGCGTGCCCGCGAGCGCACGCATCGCGCGTGACGACGTACCCCTCGTGATCAGCAGGGCCCCCGCCGACAGCCATCCGACGGATCACGTGCGAGTCGTCGTGGACGGCACGGTGCCCGCGCCGGTCGCTGAAGCGACCGCGGAGGACTTCGTGGTCGTCACCGCGCCGGAGCCTTCGTCGTCCGAACCACCCGCGGTCGTCGAGTTCGACGACAACGGCGATGTCGTGAACCAGCCGGCTCTCGTCCGCTTCTTCCAGGACGTGGCACGCGCGGGCAGCACACCGCGTGTTGTCGTGCGGGGCGGAGGGGACCGGGGCGGGTCGCTGCGCACGACCGTGATCAGCGCTCTCAGCGCGGTGTTCGACCGATTCGCGAGCAGGCGAGGTGCCGTCACCATCACCGAGGAGGCGGGTGACGGGCCGGTCACCGCTCAGGTGGACAGGTCGCGGCCGGCGTCGCGGTCCGCGGGCGACCGGTTCAGGACCGCGTTCGACGCGGTGTTCCACCGCAACGGCATCCGCGGCGTGGGCGCGGGCGGGAAGACCCGCTACTTCACCGCCGAGGACGTGGAGGTCGTGCCGCTGGCCGGCAACGGCCGAATCCTGGGCGCGGTGTTCCCATCGAGCCGTGCAGGCGTGCCGGCCACTCAGCACGCGGTGTTCGCGAGCGAGTTCGGCAAGCGCACGGACACCGGAAAGCTTTCTCGTGTCTTCACCGTGGGCGACGGCACCTCGATGGCCGAATCGGTCGAGAGGGGCCAATCCGAGAAGGCGCCGTGGGCGGATGAGCAGCACCCGCCGCTGCTCATCGACGCTCACGGAGCCGACGGCAAGGTGACCGTGCGGCTGAAGAGCGGCGAAGAAGTCTCGATGCGCCCCAGCGCCTTCGCCGAGCTCGTCGCGCGGACCGCACCGATCACGCAGGCGGCGCGGCACAACCCGGACTCGCCGGTGGTCCTGCTCGTTTGCGATGCGCTGGCGGGTACGGCGCAAGCGCTCGACCGCGAACTGGTCGCACGGGGAACTCCGGTGCGCGTCTACTCCTCCGGAGGTGTGGTCCACCTCCACGCGGACGGATACGTCGGCACCGAGGGCGGCGCGTTCACGAGGACTGACGCCGCTACACCTCGGTCCGCGCCGCGGGACAAGCCCGTCCCCAGGGAAGGCGGCGACGGGGTTCGGACGCAGACGCGGAGCACGGAAGGCCCTTCAGCCTCCGCGCTGCTCACGAACCCGCTGCCGAACAAGGCACATGACGGCGATGCGACGGGCGTTGTCCCGGAGCCCTCGATCGTCGTCATCGACCCCGACGGGCACGAGTCACCGACGGAAGTGGAAGACGAGGCGAAGCCGGTCGACCTGCCGACGCACGTCTGGGAGAGCCGGGCGCTCGGTCTGGTCAAAGCGACCCACGAGACGAAGGTGGGCGCGGAGGTCGCGGCCCTGATCACCACAGCACTGGACGGTCAGGTGGTCGAGGGCCTCAAGGCGGTCCAGACGGCGGTCGACGCCGATGGTGAGTTCGAGTCCTTCCTCGGTGACGGCCGTGAGTTCCAGGTCAAGGTCGGCAAGAAGTGGTACGCGGCGACGGTGGTGGCGAGGCTCGAGGTTCCGGACGAACCGGTGGGCAAGAGCGGGGTCAGCCCCGAACACAAGGTGGACCTGAGCGGACTTGACCCGAAATCGGTGTCCGCCAGCAGCACCGTCGCCGTCGCCGGCGACATCGGTGCGACCCTCGTGCTCAACTCGTTCATGGGCCCGGTCGGAACGTTCGGCGCGCGAGTGCCGCTGGGCGTCCCGGCGGTCTCCCAGTCGCACTCGACCGGTGTGCAGACCTTCCGAGGCCTGTTCCCCGGCGAGGTCGCCCAGCAGACCGACGTACCGGTGAGCTGGTCGGTCACGGTGGTCGACGCCGAGTCCAACCCGGTCGGGGACGCGGAGCTGACCCACCCGGTCACCCTGGGCGTGCCCGAGAAGGAGAACTCTCTGCCCGAGGGCGCCGACACCTCGCCGAAGAAGTTCGACGAAGGTGTCCGGCAGCTCACCACGGTGCTCAGCGAGGCCGTGACCCACGTCGGCGGCGCGTTCCCCGAAGTCGCGGCACTGTTGCACCCGTCGATCACCAAGATCGGCGCGCCGGGCCGCACGGCTCTGAAGACGTTCCTCAGCGCGGTGAACATCCGCGCAGAGCTCCCCAACATGCTCGAGAGCTGGGTCACCTCGCCGGACCTCCTGAGCCCTCACGGCAAACGCGGCTCCGCGGTGCGCATGAAGGCGGTCATCAAGGAGGCCACGCTCCTCGACGATTCCGACGACACGACGCTCGCTCTGCACGACGCGTCCACCAGGGGGATCACCAACATCCCGACCTCGAAGCGGGGTGTCGGGGTCTCAGCCAGCTTCGGAGGTGGCGCGGGCGCCGAGTTCCTCGGTGGTGCGGTGCTGCTCGGCGGCAGCGCGGGTGTGTCGAACAGCGAGTCCACTCCCGCGGGCGCGCAGGGAAAGCATGAGATCGGTACGGACATGAAGAGCCGTTCCGGTGTCTACGCGGTGAAGACGGTCGTGACCGTGCAATCGCCCGAGAACGGCGAAACGGTCGACGTGGAAGTCGACGCGATAATTCGGCTCAGCCTCGCCGAGGCCCAGAAGCACGGGTTCGCGGTGCCCGCGGGCTTCGACGAACCGGAAGCCACCCCGCCTGCCGACGGCAAGACGCGGTTCCTGCCGCCGTACCTGGCGGCCGGCCTCGCGACCGGCAACGCGAAGGCCGCCCGGCTCGACAAGATGGACGAGGTCAAGCAGCAGATCGAGCGAACTCTCGCTCAGGTCGAGGGCTTCGAGGACTTCCTGCCCTCGTGGGAGGCCCGCCCGGAGCGCCGGTCGTGGTACCACGTCGACCTGACCGAGGTGAGAGCCAGGATCGCCGAGGTGCTGGCGGGGACCAAGGGGATGGGCGACCTCGAAACGGCCTCGCGGAAGACCATCGAGGAGAACCACCGCGTCGGTGACGACTACGCGCAGTTCGCGGAGTCGATGACGAACCAGCGGATGCTGGACGTCACCCTGTCGCCGGTCGCGGTCAAGTCCCAGATGGACAGCCTGTTCGGCAAGAGCCTCCCGATCACCTTCAAACGCCGGGGGTTCTTCTCCAACGACTACGTTCGCGTCACCGTCAAGGCGAAGCTGGCCGGCACCCGGTACGACGGTGAGGTCGCCGACCACGTCATCCGCAGTTCGGACACGCGCGAGTCGAAGATGGCCGCGAGCAGCAACCGGGAGGTCTCCTACTCGGTCGGCCTGGACGGCCGTCTGGGCGTTCCGACCGCGCCCGGCGACTCCACGATGGCCGTGGTGCCCAACGCCTCCTTCAGGTACAACTCGTCGATCACGCGTCAGAACGCCTCCGGCCCGATGACGGTCAACTTCATGGTGAACGCGGGAAGCACCACGAGCCACCGCTTCTCCGGTGAGGTCGAGTACGAAGTCACGATCGAGACGTTCTCGCGCCCGAGGGCGTGGATGCGCCGGGTGTGGCCGGGTTCGCCGGGCCGGGACACGCCGGTGGTGAAGACGATCGCGAAAACCGTTGCGGGGCAGGAAGAACAGGCTCGTGCCGATGGCGGTCCCATTCCGCTGGAACCGATCAAGGGCGAGGTGCGGCTGTACCTGCCGGACAGCTCGGTGCTGACCGAGGACCCGAAGGTCACCGAGTTCGTCCCCGGTGAACCGGTCGAGCCGGCACCGATGGCGGATCCGCCGTCGATCACTGACCTGTTGCTGAGTCCTCCCGACACGGCGCCGGGGGAGAAGGTGGTCACCGAGTGGCTTCACGTCGAGGCCTTCACCGGTGCCGAGCACCTCGAGCAAGCCGCTCTCGACGCGTTGGTACGAGCCGCCGGCGGCGACGACGTCCTGCCCCTGCCGGGCTCGGCGTCGAGGCGAGCGGTCGACCAGCAATTCGCGCCCGAGCACATCAAGGCGAACCTGAACCACGCGGTGAACACCGGGTTGCAGGAGAACGCGCTCACCTACACCCGCTGGCTGGAGAACCGTGCCGGTGCCATCGGCACGAAGATGGTGCTGACGAACCCGAAGGTGGTGTCCATCTCGGACAACACCGCGATGGAGTACTCGTCCGTCGGTGGCACCAAAGCGCGTGCGGCGACGAGCGAGAGCAAGGGACTGGACTTCAACATGGGGCTGGTCCTGGTCGCGGCGCCGGAGAGCGGTGAGGAACGGCCGACGATCGGACGGGGCGGAGCCGCGCTCTCGACCAAGTTCTGGTCACGCCGCAAGACCACGACGACGGCCAAGGAGATCACCGGGCTCAACGAGCGCAAGCGGAACCTCCCCATCACCAGCCGCACCTTGCTCGTCCAGGTCGACGCGAGAGTCGACATCGTCGCCGAAAGCCGCCTCAGCCACCTGTTGTACAGCCGGGGGCAGGGGCGCGAGGGCGTGACCGTCCAGCTGCCGGGCGCCGTCTATCTCCGGGTGAGCGAGAACCAGGCCCGTGAGCTCGGCTTGCTGCCTCCGGTGCCGGACAGGCAATGGACGGAGCAGGGCGTTCTCGCACCGCCTTCGACGATGCGTGAGAGCAAGCCGAGCTCTCTCGGTTACGGGGTGTTCGAAGAGCTGCCGGACCTCACACCGATGGTGTCGGACCTCAGGACGAGTCTCGGTGAAGAAGGCGAGGATTTGATCCCCGCCGCTGTGCTCGACGACGCCATGAACAACATGCAGCGAATGCTGGAGCTCGCGGACAAGGAAACGGTCCGGGCGATGATGGACAGCGCACTCGACGGCGGCGTCCCTCTGGTCACGCATCATCCGAGAATCATCGGGCGCGACTCCTACCAGATCGTGTTGAAGGCCAAACCCGGCAGGGCGGAGTTCAAGGACGTCGTCAACGACGGCGTGAAGATGAACAACATCCTCGTCCACTTCGGCAGGGAGGCTGAGACGGCGAGCCGCGCCAGGTCGTGGACTGCCGGTGTCCGGGCACTGTTCGGCATCGCGCCGCACGCGGCCGACCCAGCCCGCTCGGGAAACACGACCGCCGCCGCGGCGCACGAGGTCAGCGAGTCTAGGTCCGTGTCGAACACGACAGCGCTCACATCGCTCGACGTGCACATCCTCGACACGAACGGCCCGGCCGCGAGGTACTCCCTGCCTGTGACGTGGGAGCTCGAGATCCACAGGCCGGACGGCACCACCCGGTCGGTCACGATGGACGCGGGCCTGACCATGAGGGTGCTCGCCGACGACCTGTCGTCTCAGACCGAGCCCGCTCCGGCGCTGAAAGCGCCCGTGATCGGCGTGTGGAACCAGGGCGACTCCGCTGCCCGGGACGCTCTCGCCGAGTGGAAGAACGAGGGCGTACGGCTTCCCCGCACCGTCCACCCGCAGACGATGGTCGGGGCCGCGGTGCTGCGGCCGGTCGCTCTCCGGGCGCTCGAGGCTGCCGGTCTGACCGCCGACGCCACCGCGCCGGCCAAGGGACTCACCAACGCCGCCCTGTCGATGTTCGGTGCGGAGAACGTCCGCCTCGGCTTGGTCGACGCTTCCCTCGACGGCATCGTGATGCCGGACCTGCACGAAACCGCGCTGCTGTCGGGCAAGCGCGCCACTCTCCAGGTCCACTCGCGACTCGTCCGGCCGCGGCTGACCGGCCTGAGCGACGACGTCACCATGATGAACCAGCGCTCGGCGATCCCTGGCACCGGCAGCGAGGTCCTGGCGGGTGCCAGCGCGGCGACTACGATCGCGATCAACGGAGAACTGGCCACCGGCAACGACAAGACCGAACCGGTCCGTAATCCTAGTGCGAGGTTCGGCGACTTCGACGCGAAAGCCGCGCTCACCGAGTCCGAGTCGTCCGGCTCCGAGGGTGGCTCCGCCCGGCAGGAGGGCACGGTCGACAGTGGCCGGACCGGCCTCGTCACCTACGACGTCGAGTACCAGATCATCGCCGCGGTCGAAGAGCGCACCGTCATCGCCGACGTGCGGCTGAGCCGCGCGGCCCAGATCCGCGTCGCACAGGTCGACCTCGCGCAGGCTCTGGGCGGACGCCGGGTTCCGGCCGACATGAGCACCGCTCAGAACGAGCTGAAGGAGCAGAACGAAGCCTGGCGCGGAAAGGAGCGGGAGGGCGACCTGGCCCAGAGGGCGTTCGACGACCTGTTCATCGCGAAGGAAAAGGACGTCGAGGCCGCGAAAGCCGCAGTGGACCTCGCGGACCAGCAGGTCCGCGAGGCACGGGTCCAGCTCGCCGCCGCCGCAGAGGCGTACTCACACCTCGACGACGAGAGGCGCAGGCTGGAGGCGGAGGAGATCGACCTCGACCACCGCTTCGGCCTGCTGGTCGTCGCACTCGCGGATCTCGAGTCCGGATCGTCCGACACGGAGATCAAGGACGAGGCCCGCCGGCTGGAACGCCGGCTCGAAGAGGTGAAGAAGGAGCAGGCCGCGCTTCCGGAACTGCACGAAGCGGTGGTGAAGGCCGAGGAAGTGCTGGAAAGCGCGCTGACGGCCGCGAACAACGCCGCCACCGCTCTCGCGGAGCTGCAAGAGCCCTTGGACGCCGCGTCGGCGAAGGTCGAGAAGGCCCGCGCCGTCGCGGACTCGGCGCGGACCGGGTGGTGGAACGCGAAGCTCGCGCTGGAGCGGGAGATCGCGAAGTTCAACCAGGCCGAGACCGAGACGCTCGAGAAGGTCGCGACCCCTCAGGCTGCGCGGACGGACACCGCCGACCACTCCGACCAGGGCCCTGACGGGCCTTCCGACCTCGATCTCGAGTCGGGTTCGGGATCGTTGAAGGTGCCGGCCGATGATCGCCGGGGGCGACAGGCCTCGATGCTGGACGAGTCGGGTGTGACTGCTGAGGGCGAGTCCGATGGCCGGGTGGGTAGGTTGCCCGCGCCTACCGAAGATGGTGTTCCGGTTGTCGTCGGTCAGGAAGGTGCCAGCCAGCTGGTCGAGGAGGCGTCCACCGCGACCGACGAGAGCTCCTCGGCTCCGGCCGAGGACGGAAACTTCGGTCCGGTCAGCCAGTCTCCACCGTCGGAGAGGCAGCCGGCCGGGCTCCAGAGCGATGTCGCCGGCACCGCACAGCGAATCGCACGAACCCCGAGCGGCGTCGCGCTGCCGCCTGAGGCGGTCGCGACAGTTCTGGTGAGGGCAGAGGCGGACGAGATCAGGGTGCGGCAAGCACCGGCCTCGGAGGCGCTGCTGAACGAGGCGTCGCAGATCGTCGCGGCGGACAACGAGGCGCCGAGGGTGGACCAGACCGCGGATTCGGCCGAGGACGAAGCGTACCGAGTTGTGTACAACGCTCTCGTCTTCAGCACCGCTGCGCGGCTTCTCGACGGCCGCTCGGCGCACCCAGGCTCCCGGTCGAGCGCAATCCGCTACGCGAAGGAGACCGGCACTCTGCTGGGGACGCGGCGCAGGATCGGGTACATGCCTCCCGGCACGTTCCGCCCTCCGGTCGACCAGTTCGAGATCGGTGGCGGCGGGGAGTCGTCGGGTGCGCAGAGCCAGTCGTTGTCCGAAAACGCGGGTGGCGACGAGTCCGGCACCTCCGCCACTCCCGGTGCGGCCACTGCGGGAGCTGCCTTCACCGGCTTGGACGACTCTGGTGTGGTCCACGAGTTCTCAGCCGAAGACGTGCTGGTCGCACCACTGCCCTCGGCCGAGGAGGGGGGCCTGCGCGGGTTCTCGCTGACCGTCCTGCCAGAGGAAGACCGAGCCGAGGCAGTCGCGACGGCTGCCATGGCTCCGTATTCCCACTATCTGCCTCGCAATGCCGTCCGCATGCTCCGATCGCGCAACCCGTTCGCGGTGGACGTCGCGAACGACGAGGCGGTCTTGATCGATCTCGACGGTAACGCGTTGCTGTTCAAGCTGCCGTTGAAGGACGGCCGCGTGCTGAGGGTCACCCCGCAGGCGCTCGCCGACTTCGTGGTGGAAAGCGGCGTGCTGGGTGAGGAGCGCGTGAACTCGGTCATCCTGACCAGCTCCGGGTCAGCCAAACTCCAGGGCACCGGCGGCGCGGCCTTCGACTTCCAGCGCGCGCTTGCCGCGAAGATCGGCCCGGTCGATGTGCACGCCCCGATGGACGACTTCGACCTCGACAACGGAATGCCGGACGCGGACCCGGACAACCCCAGGTTCCTCCACTACACGCCCTACCTGTGGGGCACTTTCACGCCGGGGTCCCCAGGGGATGTGGATCCTTCCGGTGCCAGGCCCGAGAAGACGCTGCCGTACATCGCGTACGACCGGAGGGGCTGGCCCCACCGGATGGGCTTGTCGGACGTCAACGCGTTGGAGATTCGCGAACGCGGGAACGGAGCCCTGATCGGGGTTAGTTTCCCCTCCGAAGCTTCGAAAGAAGAGGCGCGCGCGGTGTACAACGTGGACCGCGCCTTGGCGCGTGCCGCCAACCGCGAGATCGTCTATGAGGAGTCCGAAGACTCCGACTACGATTCCGAACCTGATTCCGATTCGGGCAACGACTCCGACAACGGCGAGCGGCAGGTCCACCCGGAGCCGTGGAACAAGACCGCCTTCATGCTGTTCGCGCACGCGACTCCGCAGTTGTTCCAGCTCAACGTCGCCCGTAGAGGTGCCATGTTCGTCACCGGGGCCGTGTACGGGCAGATCGTCGAGGACTGGTTCGTCGACAAGACCGGCAGAACGTTCGGCGACGCGTTCGGCGAGGTGGTCCTCGTGGCGTGTTCGAGCGCCGCGATCACCGGTCCGGGCTCGGCGTCCTTCGACGCTCTCGGCAAGATGAGCGTCCAGCGGCTCTACGGGACGACCACTGACATCTTGCACGGCACCAAGGTCATCGCTGTTACCGATGGCGGCAGGTTCAAGCGGCTCGACCGCGCGGCTGACGGTGTCATCACGACGGCCGAGGTCGAGGTACCCGGGCCCGGGACTACGCGGAAGATCGGCGAGCCGGGTTTCCGGAAGTCGCCGTCTCAAGAACATCCCGAGATGCCTCGGAACGAGTCCGTAATCGAGCACACTCGTACTGTCGCGGCCTGGCTCGACACCCTGCTGCACAACTGGGGAGGCACGGTCCCGGACGCCCGTCGCACCGACGCGAAGAAGCTGAGCGATGTCGTGCCGGAGCGCAAGTGGTGGCGCCTCTACCTCGACCCGCGCGACCACGCCGGAGCGCTCGATCTCGATCCGTCCAACCCAGGTGCTCTCTACGACGCCGAGTCTTCACCTGGTTTCCAGCACGGCATGGTGGCGGCGTTCATCTCGGTGCTGGAGGACCCTGCGCGGATAGCCGAGCGGATCGGCTGGTCCGAGTACGAGCGGATGTACGGGGTGGCGACCGCGCAGGCGAAGGCGCACGCGGAGGACAAGAGCTACTTCGAAGTCGTTGGTGCGAACGTGTTCCGCGACTTCTACGTCGGTGCTGAGAACCCCGCTGCGGACTTGTACGACGACGAGCTGCTCGACCGGCCCTTGGTGAACACCATCGATCCGGCGTTGGCGGGCGACGAGGAACGCGGCCACGTGTTCCTCAGCGGTGGACGCTCCGGCTCGACTTGGGAGTTCCTGCGTTCCTACGAGGCGAACGAGGCGCCCGCCCTGGTCGAGGCTGCGTTCGAGGCCTACTACGCGGAACTGGACGGGGCGGCCACCGACCACGACCGGTTGCGGGCCGTCGCGCGGGTCGTCCGCACCCTGCACGTGTTGCACGTGTTCGGTGATGGCAACGGCCGGTTGAACGTGTACCTGCTGCTGCCCAGGCTGTTGATGGCCAACGGCTTCCGCCCCGTCGTCCTTCCCTCCGCCTCGATGCTGTTCTCCGGGGGCTTCACGATCGACCAGATCACCGCTGCGCTGCGCTGGAGCTTGGACCAGGAGCTCGACGTGGAGGGCGGCGTGGAGGTCGTGCCGGAGCTCACCCGGCCCGACCGCGGGTCCGAGGTGGACGCCGGCAGCGATGAGAGGCCCGGCGACGGTACCGGCCCGGTGGGCGAGACGACGGTGCCGCAGCTCGACGGTGATCTCGGTTCGGTCGGTGCCGATGAGAGCGACTTCGGAGACGAGACGGGAAGCCCTTCCTCCGCCCACGAAGAAGGTGAAGAAGAGCGAGACCAGACGGGCGCAGAGCGCAGCGGTGATGGCGCTCCCGTGTCGGATGAGTCGGGCGTGGAGGATGTGGAGCGGATCGGCGGGAAGTCCGCCGGCGAGGCGCAGAAGCCGTCGTCGAGAGGGTCTTCTGCGGTGCCGAAGAAGACGGTGCTCGACGACGAGAGTTGGCGTCATTCGCCCGACAAGGCGGCGAACTGGATGGCGCCGGAGCGCCGACCGTTGCACCGCGACCAGTGGGAGCACCTGCGTAGCGAGGATCCCGGCACATTCACGCATGTTGAATACGAGAGCGCTCTCGTTATAAACGACTCCGTGTTCTTGATCGATGTCGACGGGCGCAGTCGACGGCACATGGTCACCGACATCCTCCCGGTCAAAAATGATGTCCGACGTATGGAGGTGGAGCCGGGCCGGTGGGTGAAGGAGTTCACACTCAAAATCTACCTCAAGGCTTTGCCCGATGTGGACCGGGCTGAACTCCCTAGTGTCAAGCGCGACATCCTGCGTGGTGTGGACACTATTTACAACCAGGGTTACCGGATGCCGGATGGGGATCAGTTCCATGTTCGGGTCGAGTTCGTCGACGGTCCGGGTGATGCATATCAGCGTTTTTATCTACACTCCTACCTCGATCGGCACAATGCTTCAAACTTGGGCTTCAACATCGACTATGTCGATATTGCGCATGAAATCGGACACGCAGGTTTCGCATTGTATGACGGATACCTGAATGAAAAACTTGCGCTTCAGAACAAGCCTCGAGAGGCGAAACATCTCAGCAGCAGTGGGACGGAGGTTGCAGAGGTCTCCGGCAGGGTGGTGCGGGAGGGGGACGGTGGCGGGCTCATGTCCAGGGGTTCCGCCAGGCACGACGTGGTGCTGGGACCGAGCGACCTGTGGCAGATCGCGCGGAACTTGGCCGATACCACGAAAATCATCGCTGAGACGCGGCACAGGGCGGGGCCTGATGGTGTTCCGGGCCCTGGGGACTCGTTGTTCGCGCGGGCTGGTTCCGGGGATCTGGATGCCATCCGTGCTCTCGCCGGGCAGGGGAACCAGTCGGCTGTGGAGCAACTCGTCAGGCTCGCCGTGGAAGAGGGAAGCGCGCTGGCGCGGTCGTCGCTGGCCGAGCTGGCCGGTGACGGAGACATCCACGCGCTTGCCGGTCTCATCCGCACCGGTGGCGACACCGAGTACGCGGAACTGGGCGGCCGCACCCCCGTCCAAGAGCTCGCCAGGTTCGATCAAAATCGACTGGCGCAAAAGATGTTCTGGAACTTGGCGACGACTGGACATGTCTCCCTCGCCTCGCTTCGTGATCTCGCCGCAGGAGACAGCCCGCTCGCGATGGATCTGCTGGTCGAGCACCGTGACGTTGAAGGTCTGCTCATCATCGCGAGAAAGCACGAGAACGCGTATCACGCACTTTTGGAGCTTGCGAGGCTTGGAGACACCAGGGCGATCTCAGCGCTGGTCGACGTCGGAGACGTTCAAGGACTTGTCGACGTGGTCACCACGCCGGACAAGCCTGCGTATGCGGCGGTCAAGGAGTTCGCGAGCCGGGGTGATGCGGTTGCGCTCGCCAAGGTGGCGGCGGTCGGGGACGTCGAGGCGTTGGTGGAGTTCCTCGAGGAGAAGAACGAGGCTGCCCGTGCTGAGTTGAGAGGGTTGGCGGCTGCGGGTCACCGGGGCGCGATCAGGGCGCTGATCGACGCTGCCGGTGCGGCTGCTGAGCGGGAGGGTGGCTCGCGGGCTCACTCCATTGGCGAGTGGCCGGTCGAGGACGACCTCGACGCGCTTGCCGGTCTCGTCCGCGCAGGTGACGAAGCTGCGCATGCGGAGCTGGGCGGCCGCACCCCGGTGCAGGCGCTGGACGACCTGGCCCGGTCGAATCCGCTCGCTGAATCTTTCTTGAGGTACCTCGTGGAGACGGAGGCCGTCTCCGTCTCCACGCTGCGCGACCTGGCCGAGTCCGGCAGCGGTCTCGCGAACGACCTGATGGTCGATCGCGGTGACGTCGAAGGTCTGCTTGCTCTCGTGCAGAACAAGAGCAGTGATCACGCCGAAATCCAGGCGTACAATGGGCTTGTATCTCTCGCGGGCCGAGGAAATGCCGCCGCGGTTGCGTTCCTGGTCCGCATGGGAGACGTCCGGGGACTTGTCAACGCAGCCACAACACACGGTGATCCTGCCTATCGTGCGGTGGAGACGTTCGCCCATCAGGGTGATGTCGTTGCGTTGGCCAAGGTGACCACTGCCAAGCTGGTCGAACGGGCCAGAAGGAACGATCTCGGAGCGCTCGCCGATCTCATCCGCTCTGGTGACGACACCGCGTACGCGGAGCTGGGCGGTCGCACCCCTGTGCAAAAGCTCGCAGATCTGACGTCGCTGAGCAGCGAGGCAAGGTCTGAACTGAGCACCTTGGCGCGGGAACGGCATGTTTCCACTGCCATGCTGCGTGAGCTGGCTGTGGCCGGCAATTCTGCGTCGTTGTCTTTGTTGATCGAGCGCAGTGATGTCGCGCGGCTGGTCGACTCTGTGAAGTTGGGCGTCGACGCTGCGCATGAAGAAATTGTCGAGCTAGCAAGCTTTGGACACGTTGACGCGGTTGCTGCGTTGTTCGACAATGGCGACGTCCGAGGGCTTGTCGCAGCGGCCACGCGGTATGGCCCTGCCTATTTCGCGGTGAAGTTCTTCGCCGGGCAGGGCGATGTCCTCGCGCTGGACAAGGTGGCTGCTGTCGAGGGTGTTGGTCCCTTGGTGGAGTTCGCCGCGGGGGGTGACCAGACTGCTCTGGGGAAGCTGAGGGAGCTGGCGGCCGCGGGCGCCAAGGATGCTGTTGAGGCGTTGGCTCGCCTCGGCACGTTCTCCGAGGAGGAGGGCGGCAGGCCGGAGCATCGTCTGTTGGTCGGGCGGGCGGGTGAGGGTGATCTCGATGCGCTCGTCGACCTCGTCCGTGCGGGCGACAACACCGCATACGTGGAGCTGGGTGGCCTCCCCGCGTTGCGAAAGCTTGCTGACCTCACCAATGGCAACGACGAAGCTCAGTCCAAGCTGAGTTCTTTGGTCGGCGAAGGAAAAGTCCCCATCGCTGCGTTGCGCGGTCTGGCTGCAGCGGGGAATCGCTTCGCACCGGTGTTGATGGCCGAGCTCGGTGACATCCCGGGGCTGGCCAGCGCTGCGCGGGCAGGTGTCCGCGATGGCTGGTTGGGACTTGCGTATCTCGCAGGGCGAGGGGATGTCGGCGCGGTCGATGCGTTGATCGGCCTGAATCACGTTGAGGGACTCGTGTTGGCGTCCACACACGAAGGTCCTGCCTACGATGCGGTGAAGGCGTTCGCAGGTCGCGGTGATGCGGTTGCGCTCGCGTATGTGGCCGAACTCGCTGATGTCCCGACGTTGGCCGGGTTGGCCGAGACAGGCGTCGAAGCAGCTCGTACCGAGCTGGAAAGGTTGGCAGCCGCAGACAACAGGGACGCGTTCGAGGCACTGGCCCGTCTCGGGGATGTCAGCGGGACGGCCGAGAGAGCCCCCGCGGGGGGCGAACATGAGCGCGGGGATGGTTCTGACGATGAGGAGGAGGACTGGGGGCGACTCCCGTCTCCTGAGCCGGGCGAAGGCGGAGGCTCCCGGGTCGCCGACAGCTCCGACGTCCTGCTGCCGCCCCGTGTTCCCGACGACGGCACCGTCCCGGCTGGTGAGACGACAGCGCAACGGCTCGGCGGTGATCTCGATCTCATCGGAACCGGTGAGGGCAACTCCGTTGACGAAGCTGAGCGCCCTTCCTCCGCGATCGACGAATCCGTGGCCCGCGAGCTTGCGGAGGCGGCGACCACCAGCAAGGCCGAGTGGGACGAAGAGACCGGCATTTCCCTGCGCCCGTTCGAGTTCGTTGCTCCAGAGGAGGACGCACCAGTTCGTTCGGACGACGCTGACGTCCCGTGGGAGTCGAGGGTCGTCGACTTCGACTCCGAGGCGGATCTCCTGGGAGACGACGACATCCGACTGTTCGCGGAGGTCGCGATCGAGCGGGTTTCGGACGGGACGACGCCGCCGAGGCTGAGGATCGCGGTGCGAGGCGACGCTCCCAGGCTCGTCGCCGCTGTGGACGCCGCACGTCCGGCGTTGCTCGCACGGGTCGCGGAACAACTGCGGCAGCTGGGGTCCGAAGCTCTTGGGATCGATGTCGAGGACCTGGTCACCTGGCCTCTGCCCGTCGGCGGTGGCCGGGGTACGGAGGTCGAGGTCTCCGTCGACTACCACGACGCGGATGACGCTGCTTTCGAGGACCCGCACCAGTGGCTCGAGGGGGCGCACGATGAAGCTCCGGTGCAGGAGTGGATCGAGACGCGGAACGCGGAGACGGATTCGGCGTTCGCCTCCACGGCTCAGTTCCGCGATCTGCGCGACCGGCTGCGCAGCGCGTTCGACGTGGAAAGCCGCCTGTCCGAACTGGCTTTGCAGGACGGCTACCTCTACGACTTCTGGCAGGACGAAAAGAATCCGAAGGGCGTGTGGCGCAGAGTCACCTTGGAGATGTACCGCCAAGACACGCCGCCCTGGGAGAACCTGCTCGACCTGGACGCCCTCAGCGAGGAGGAGGGGAAGGACTGGTACTGGGGAGGTCAGCCGCAGATCATGCCGGATACCGGCCGGGCGCTCGTCCTCCGGTCGGATGGCGGCGGCGACGACGTGGTGGTGCACGAGTTCGACCTCGGCACGCGTGAATTCGTGCCGGACGGGTTCGTTCTTCCCGATCCCGGTGAGCACTCCATCTTCTGGATCGACGCCGACCGGGTCTACGTGGGTACGGACTTCGGCCCCGGCACGCTGAGCGAGTCCGGCTCCCCGCTCGTCGTCAAGGAATGGCGCAGGGGTGAGCCCTTGTCCGCCGCCACCGAAATCTTCCGGGGAGAACCGGAACACGAGCTCGCTTATGCCTATCGTGACTTGACCGGCGTCGACGGACGCGAGTTCATCGTGCTGCTGAAGGACTCCGACAACGCCGTCACGTTCGTTCGCACCTCCGACGGCGGACTTGTCGAGGTCGAGACACCGGATGACTCGGTCAACGAGTTCTTCGGCGAGTGGATGACCGTGCAGCTCGAAACGCCGTGGGTCATCGGCGGCGCGGAGCATCCAGCTGGTGCACTGTTGGCCATTCGAGTCAACTCGTTCCTGGCGGGTGATCGGGAGTTCATCCCGCTGTTCACCCCGGACGAGCGCACTTCCCTCAAACAGGCCAAGTGGACCCGCAACCACTTGCTGCTGGTGACCATGACCGATGTCTCCGACACCATCGAGGTGTTGACACCGACGGCGGAGGGGCCGTGGAAGAAGAGCGAACTCCCCAAGTTGCCGGACTTCTCCTCAACTCGGATCACCAACACCGATCCGTCGCGTGACGACACCTACCTCGTGGTGTCGGAGAGTTTCCTGTCTCCGCAGGAGTTGAGGCTCGGCACTGTCGGCGGGGACGAACAGGAGCTCAAAAGGGAGCTGGACTTCTTCGACGCGAGCGGGATGCGCGTCGAGCAGCACTTCGCGACGTCTGACGACGGTACCCGGGTCCCGTACTTCGTCGTGTCGCCGCCCGCTGGGCCCGGTGGCCCGACCTTGCTGTACGGGTACGGCGGGTTCGGGGATGCGGAAACTCCCCAGTACCGCAGTCAGGTGGGCATCGGCTGGCTGTCACGTGGCGGCACGTACGTGGTGGTCAACGCGCGCGGCGGCGGAGAATATCCAGGTTGGCATTCGCAAGCGGTCAAGTCCGGCCGTCATCTGGTGTACGAGGACTTCGCGGCGGTGGCCGAGGACCTGGTGCGCCGGGGCATCACGACGCCGTCACGGCTCGGGTTCTCCGGCGCGAGCAACGGCGGCCTGGTGGCTGGTGTCATGCTCACCCACTACCCCGACCACATCGGTGCGGTCGTCTCCCGCGTGCCGTTGCTGGACATGGAGAGGTACACCCTCCTCGATGCTGGTGCGTCGTGGACCGCGGAATACGGTGATCCCGCAGATCGCGAGGAACTGCCCGCGCTCATGGAGTATTCGCCTTACCGGCATGTTCAGAGCAACCTCTCCTACCCGCCTGCCTTGTTCGTCACGTCGTCCAGTGACGATCGGGTGCACCCAGGCCATGCGCGGAAGATGACCGACAAGATGCTGGCGCAGGGCCACGAGGCGTGGTTCTACGAGTTCGGCGTCGGCGGGCACGACAAGGCAGACAACGAGCAGGCCGCGTACGAGCTCGCTCTGCAGTACGAGTTCTTGTGGCGGACGCTCACCGGTGACGTGGTCGAGGCCGGTCCGCCGGCCGGAGGTCCGACCGGTGGGGCGGAGGACGAGCTTCCCGCCTCTGGCCGGGAGTCCGTGCCCGGTCAGGACTCCGAGGTCCTGGGCGACGATGCCCGCGACGACGAGCCCGCGGGTGGACAACCGCGCGGTCCTGCACCGTCCCGTGGAGCCCTGACGGAGGAAAGACGGGAAGACGAGCAGTTACGGCCCAAGGACGAGACGTCGGCGGAAGACGAGGCGTACGGCTCGCTCACCCGCGTCGTCGACCAGGTCCGGAGTCGCATCGCCGATCCGGCGAAGGTGCGTCGCGTCGTCGCTGACGTCGTGGACGACGTGGCGCGTGAACTGGCGGCGGGGGCCAGCTCCGCGGTCCCCGGCGGTGGCCTGTCCGCGCTGCGCGGCGACCTCGCTCTGGAACCGACGGCTCCGGGAACGAGCCGAGATGTGGATTCGGTCGCCGGAGCGGGGACTGTCGCAACGTCGGCGCAGGCCACGGGCAACGGCGAGCAATCCGCTGACGAGGCCGAGCTCCCAGCGTTGTCCAAGGACTCGGCGTCCACTGACGAACCTTCCAGCGTGTCGGACGGATCGCGTTCGCGGGGCGCTTCGGAAATCATCGATCTCGCGTCCACGACCTCGTTGGCCGAGCTCGACGATGCTGTGGCGGAAACGCTGGCCGCACCACCTGGGGCAGCGTCGGTTCTGTCACTGTCCATGGAGGAACTCGACGTGTACCGGGCCGAGGCACCGGTGAACAACGTGCACGAGAACACGGAGCGTGGGCCCGTCGTCTACCGCGTACGCCGCATCGAGGTGCGGCCAGGGGTGTGGGTTCGAGAGTTCACAGTCGTCATTCGCGCGGAGTTCAGGCAAGGACAGGGTCCCGAGACGCGTTACAACTTCTGGGTCTCTTTGCTCCAGGCCGTCGACACCACCTTCAGCGGAAGCGTGCTGCCGTCCGGTGATCACCTGCGAGTGCATGTGGTCGAGGCCGATGACCCCTGGACGTCCGACGTCGAGGTCGTCGTCGACGACCCCTCGGTGAACGAGCCGGTGACGCGGACCGGGTGGAATACCGGCCTCGGCTCCGCTGCTCTCGGCCACCTCGTCGCTGATCTGCTCGGTGCGTTCGACCAGGACGCTACGACCACGGTGACGGCACGGCAGCTCGAAATCCTGGAGAACGCGCCTGGCCTCGACAAGTTGCGAGGGCTGGATCACGACCATTTGCCGGATTCGAGCCGCCTCCGGTGGCTGGCCGCTGAAGACAGCCTCGGACGGCGCCGCCGCTTCTTGAAGGAGCAGGTGGACTTCGGCGAGGTCAGGCGGAACGGTGATGTGATCGGGGCGCTCTTCACCAACATCGCCGGCGTGCACGACTGGCTCTCGAGAAGCCGGGCCACGGCGTTTTTCATGGTGGACGCCACCCGCACCCGCCGGATGCCGGTACCGCTGGCCGGCCTCGACGCCCCTGACACCAGGGTGCTGGTGTTCCACGGATCGAGCACCGCCGGCACGCTCTACGTGACGTCCGTCGGAAGGGTACGCCTGCAGGCACAGGACTTCTTCGAGGTCGTCGAGGACCTCACCGCTGTACTCGACGGGATCCCGGACGGTGGCCTCGTTCTGTTCGCGTCCTGTTCCATCGCCGGTCTCGCGGATGAACGAGGGTTCGCGCACGCCGCACAGCGGCTCTTCGCGAGCAGGGGCAGACAGCTGCGTGTCGCCGGCAGTTCTCAGACAGTCATGGTGAACCAGCCCTCCGTCGCAGAGCCCGGTCGAGGGTCGACCTTCCTCGAAGTGATCGACGGCGGGCACGTCAACGTCGCCGGTCCGACCACTGCCGCGGACGACGACGCGGTCGTGGCCGAGCTCGTGACGGCCCACCAGTCGGACTGGCAGTACGCCCGCACCTCCCCCCGAGCTGGCGGCGCCAAGATCCCGTTGTCCGACCGCTTCGCGACGCTGGCCCTGGTCGGGAGGGTCGTCGAACAGCTCCACACCTCGATGACCAGCCGAGGTGGTGACCTCGACCTGTTCGCGGCCAACCGGGCAGCGGGCGCGACGCACGAGCGGCCTGACCTGGTGCTGGCCGTGGCGCTGTCCGTCGTCGCGGCCGACAGCAGGTTCGCCGGCGTTCGGACGGTGACCGACCGCAAGCAGGTGACAGGTGCGTATGAACCGTGGAAAGCCGTGCCGCTGCACGACCTCGCCCGGTCACGCTTCACCGTCACCGGCAAGTCGGCGTGGGACTACGCGGCAGGGGAGGCCCGCCGGCCGGTCAGGTTGGTGCGGCTGGGCGTGTCGGCGCCGTTGCGACAGGACGAGCCCGCGGTGCCGGTCCACCTGGACGTCCACTTCGACCTGTCCACCAAACTGATCAAGGACAGACAGCCGCTCGACGACTGGGCACGCACGATCGCCGAGATGGCTGTCGAGAACGCCGCGGACGAAGTCGCGCTTCCGGCCGTTGAGGTCGTTGGCTACGCGCGGAGGAGTGCATGGGGCGGCGATCCTGCTCCAGTGCGCGAAAAAGCCTCCGACCGTGCGGAACGGGTCGTGATGTTGATGCATCGGCTGGTGGAGGAACACCTAGCGTCGCTTGCCCCCCGTGGAACGAAAGCCATCTCCGCGGACCGAATCGTGACGGACGAGGTGACAGGTGTCGACCTGCCGAACTCGACCGCACGTGCGGACGCCGCGCGGGTCACCGTGACGCTGGCGAATCCGATGCGAACGTCAGCGGCAGGCCGCTCGGTCGTCCAACCCGTGGTGACCAGGGCGGCGGGCGCCGCCGAGTTCGCGCCGCTGGACGTCGGGCCGAGCCTTCATGACGATCCGGCCCTCGGCGACAGCGAGATCACGGGCAGCACGTCGGAAGCCGTTGAGTCAGTGCCCGCAACCTCTTTGAGCGGGTCGGACCATGGCACGCCCGAGATGTCGTCGACCACTTCGGACACCACCGCCGCCGCCGGCCCGGTCTTCGGCGAGCTGGTGCAGCGCCAGCCGACCGACGAGTCTCCTGACGACGCCTGGACCACGGAGGAGGTCCTCGGTGGACAGTGGACCGGCACTGTCATCCCCCACCTCGTCCGCACGACGGAGGTCAGCAGGACGGAACCTGGCGGCGATCCTCGTTCCAGGGAAGTGTTCGAGGAACGCGCCATGTTCACCGGGCAGGTTCCACACCGGCTTCAGCGGCACGGTGAGCTGGTCGTCCGACTGGACCTGTTGACGCCGTCCGGGATGGTGGAGTCGTCCGACTGGCTCATGAACGCCGGCCCCGTCCTGGTGCGAGTCGCGGACGCCTCGGATCGGCGCAGCTATGACTGGAACCCCCCGGTGACGCGACCGGAGGACGTTCTGGTGGTCGGTGTTCGCACGAGCGGGGACAAGGCGCTGGTGACCCTGCCGGGCACGGGCGACGCCCTGGTGAACGGTTTCGCGCTCGCGAAGATGCTGATCGATTTCGGGGCGGTCGACGGGCACCCGGACGGGGCCTGGGTCTTCCTGGCGGCCGTTGACGCCCGCGGAGATGCAGGTCATGAGGATCTGGCCGAATCTCTGCACGAGAACCTGGTGGAACTCGGGTACGAGCGCCGCGTGGCTTTCGGCACGAAACGCATGAACCCCGGCGCCCGCCGGCTCGGCGTGCCTTCGGGTGGACACGTGCGGATCGCCGGTGACTCGGACGACGAGGCGTTGGCGGAGCAGCTCGTCCGCGACCACCACCGCCAATGGGAGTATGCCGGCACGAGAAGTTCTGTCCCGTTGTCAGTGCATGACCGGAAAGCCCTGTTGTTCCAGATGCAGCAGCTCGACAGAGAGATTCCTCCTGGTGGGGCGACGGTGCCGGGACAGGGTTCCATGCGCGCCGGGACCGTGTTGCGAGCGGCGCAGCTCATTCGCGAGAACATGCCTCTCGGAGGAGCGCGTGCGGCTGCCGGGAACTTGTTGTTCTTGGCCTGGGTGCGCAGCAGGTACGAGGACGTGACGACCTTCGAGGCGTTGTGGTCGCTCCTGGCCACCGCCCCTGTGCACGTGGCCGACCTCGACATGGTGAGGCGTGTCGCCTTGAAGACCACCCTCGAACGCAAGGACGAGCAGGGCCATAACGTTGCGCTCGACATCATCCGTGTCGAGGTCTACCCCGGCATTTGGATGCGGGAAGCCCAGCTGAACATCCGGCTGATCTTCCCCGCCGGCACGTCACCGCGGCAGCGTGCGGCGTTCTGGCGCAAACTCGTCATCGGAGTGGATCGGGCGTTCAGCCCGGGGACCAGGCTACCGAAGAGCGGCGATCACTTCAGGGTGCAGCTGGTCCTCGTCGACTCCCAGGAGGAGGAGAACGTCCACCTGACCGCCACCGTCAGCCCGAAGGGCTCTCCCGCGGAGCAGGAACGCGGTGCGTGGAGATTCGACGACTCGCCAGAGGTGCTGGTCGGTCACATCAAGTCCCATCTGGGTGCCGACGATCAACTGGCCTTGCTCGACCGCCTGGTGCCTCTCCACGCCGTCGCCGGCGTGCCCCACTCGCAGGTGCTTGTGCGCAACGACTGGAAACGGGTCATGGTCACCGGCACGGACGTGGCGGGCAGGGAACGCCGTTTCCCGGTCGACGAGGTCAGGCTTCTGCCCCTGGGCGCCGAGGATGCTCGTCGAGGGGCGGTGTTCCCGTCGTCGGAGATCGAGCGCTATTCACCGGAGGTGCTGGCCGCGTTGAGCACGTCCGGAGTCGGCCGAGCTCTGCTCACGGCGCCGTCGTCGACCGGGGAACGTCGTGAGCTCCCACTGGAACCGCCGCCAGGCGGTTACGCCGCTGTTGTCGTCGTCGGTGCGGACGCGCACACCGCGGTCGTGTCGGTCGAGTCGATCGGCGAGGTGCGGATGGACGGACGCCGTTTCGCGTCCGTGGTCCGCCCGCAACTGCCGCGGTTGGACGAAGGTCAGCGCCTGTTGCTGATCGCCCCTCACGCCGGGCTCGTCAGAGCGGAAGGTGGGTTCGCCCACGACCTCCAGCAGGCATCCCACGGCAGAGACGTGGTCGCGGCCACCCACGACGTCTCGATCTCGGTCGACCCGTCCGGCTCGGTCGCGCTGGAAGTCGGCGGTGGTGGCCATCTGACCGGAGCACCGAACCCCGTCAGAGATGCTCGGGAGATCGGCCGGGCGCTGGGACTGGGCTGGCAGTACGCACCGCGCGGAGCGCAGCGTGGGCGCTTGTCGTTCGACGATCGTGCCGCGACCGTCGAGTTGATCGAAAACGTGGTGGACGTGGTGCGGGAGTCCGTTGCCGACCACCGCGGGCTCCTCGACCTGCGCGTGCTGCGGCAGGAAACGGCCCTGCACGAGGACGGCGTCCTCGTCGTGGAGCTGGCTCTCAACCACATCGCGAGGCACCACCAGGACATTCGGACGCAGATCACATCGGTCATCAACCTTTATCAGCAGCAGCACGGGCGCAAGCAGGCTGCCTGGTTCCAGGTGCTCGACCTGAGGCCGCTGTTCACCGCCACCGGTAAAGCGACATGGGACTACCGCGAGGGCGTCGTGCGACAACCCGCCATCATGAAAACGCCGGATGCTCCCCGCCGGTCGTCCGCAGGCGGTTTCCGCTCGCTGACGAAGGTCATCCAGCTCGACCCGAAACGCGTCGGCGGCAAGCCGTTCGCCCGGGGAGAGCTCCAGAACAACGAGGACTTCGAAGAACTGGCGCGTTGGATCGCGGAAGCGTTGGCGGAACGAACGCTCAGCGGCGCCGAGGTTCCGCTGGTCAGCGTCACCGCGTACGGTCGCCCCGACCTGTTCACGCGCGACCACGTCAAGGCCGAGAAGCTCGCGGAAGCACTGGGCAAGCATCGTGCCGACCAGGCGTTGGATGCGCTGATCGAGCAGATCCACCACGAGGTCGGGCTGCTCAGGTTCGCTGGCGGAGGTGCGATCGTGCAGAGCTCAGTGCTCCTTGGTTCGCTCGCCACGTCCCCGACGAAGGGAGTGGCCACCAAGGCCTCGTTCTTCGACGACGGCGACGCCGCCCGCGTGGAAATTGTGGTCGACTTCGCCCAGACGCTCATCGACATCTATCGCGAGAAGGGGGACGTGCGCGCTGTCGTCGAACTGTACGAAAGAGGAGTGGTAGGGGCCCGCGCCTCATTGCGCGAGATCGCGTCCCAAGGTCACCCCGAGGCGGTGCAGGTGTTCGTGGACACCGAGGACACCTCCGCTCTGGCCGATTTCGCCCGTTCGGGCGTCACCGAGGCCTTGGCCACCTTGCGCGAATGGGCGGCGCAGGGCAGTCGTGGCGCCGTCAGCGCATTGGGGGACCTCGCCGACGTCGAAGGCTTGGCCGCAGTCCCGAGCGAGACCGGGACCAGATCCTTGGTGCAGCTCGCGAAGGCCGGGAACACCGAGGCGGTCCAGATGCTCGTCGGGCGTGAGGACGTCGCGGCGCTGGCGGAGCTGGTGGAGGTGCCCGAGGCGCGTGCGGCGTTGATCGGGCTGGCGGTCGCCGGGAACGACGACGGCGCGGTGCACCAGACTTTGGTGCAGCTCGCGAAGGGTGGGGACGCGGAAGTGGCCCAGATGCTCGTCGGGCGTGAGGACGTCGCGACGTTGGCGGAGCTGGTGGAGGTGCCCGAGGCGCGTGCGGCGTTGATCCGGTTGGCGGTCGCCGGGAACGACGAAGCCACCACAGTGCTCGTGGCGCTGCAGGACGTGGCGGTTCTCGTGGCGCTGGGCCGAGCCGGCGTCCGGTCCGCCCGCAAGGCGTTGTTCCAGCTCGCGGTCGACGACAACGAGGCAGCCAAGGCCGCGCTCGCTGTGGTCTGGCGGGATTGACGCGGACTGAGGACCTCAGGTGCACACGCTCGATCGGACGCACCGCCGCGGTGCCCCGTCCGGGGTGAAGGCATGTGCGGTGCCGGGTTTCGCTGACCGCGGACCCGGCTGGTGGCCGTCCTGGACCACACTCCTGGACGACGCCGTCCGATCGGGACGCGGTGCCGTTGAGGATGTCGGTGTGCGGCTCCGTCGCCGCCGGTGCCGCTCGTTCAACGCCAAAGGTCGTTTCCGGTGCCGGCAAGGGCGAGGAATCGTGTTCGGCGGTGCACCTTGCCCGAGGTCTTCAGCCATCTCGTGGCCGAGATCTGCGACTACTGTTGCAGCGAAAAGTGTTCGCTGGCTCTTCACAGCACTGCGACATCCTCGCAGAACAGGATCTCCACCCGCTGAGCCAGGTCCGACGACAGGGAGCGACATGAGCACGGCGGGCGATGACCGGTCCGGTGATCGGCGAGCGGACCAGCCCGCCGACGAGGACCAGTGGGTGTTCCTGATCGATCCGGCCTGGCGGCCGAAGGCGACCGCCGAGACCTCGCCGGACGAGGGGCCGCAACCGGCTGAGGTCGAGGCGCCGCCGATCGAGGCCGTCGTCGGAGGCTGGCTGGTCGCTGCGGACGGCACCGTCGGGCGGTTCGACGCGAACCCTGGGTACGTGCCGTCCCGGCCAGGGTCACCGACCGACCCCGTCGACGCGACGTTGCAGCTCTTGACGCGCGGAGAGGTGGATGCCGACGCGCTGTTCGCCGTGATGAGGGAATGTGTGTTCGACGTGGCGCTGGACCAGGAGGACCGGCCGATCATCGCGCCATCGCCGGACGACGTCCCCTCGCTGCTGGTGTCGACCGCTCCCGTGCAGAGGTTCCGCGTGCACACCGACCGCTGGCGCACCGGGGTCACCGCTGAGGAGCTGGCGGAGCTGTTGCTGGAGTACGGGGTCGACGTGCTGTTCAACCCCGGCGGGCCGGCGTCGATCCGGTTGATCGGCGACGTGTTCGCCAAGAGTGTGACCGCACAGGAGAAGTGACTCGCCGGTCCTTCACGCCCGCGAGCGGAACACCCTGCGCCCGCAGGCCTGCACGTGGCGAAGGCCGAGTCGTCGGCGGCTTCGACGACAGGGCGGACAGAGTCACTCACGCGCTGCTGAAGGCGCAGTCCGTCGGCGCAGCCTTCCGGGATCTCCGGTATGTCCGCGAGTTCGTTGCCGCGCATCGGGAGCTTGGCGTGGGCCCGGGTTCTCCCGTCGCGTTCCGATCGCGGAGCGGTCCCCTCGTCTGCCCCGGTGTGTGATGACGGCGACTTGGTTTCGGCTCGGTGGGACCGTGATTCGTGTCCGCCGGTGAATGAACCGCGCGTGAGTGCGCCGCGACGTTCCGTGCGAAGCATCCTGAACCAGACGGAGTGGCGCCGAGAGCCTTTCGCGGTCTGCGAGCGTCCATTCTGGACTGTCGACGCCTTCGGCGAGCGTATAGGGGAAGAGAGGCTGTCGCGTGAGCGTTGGTGCTTTCGCATTGGTCGGTGGAATGCTGTTCGACGGCAATGCGTTCCGTGGAGGTCCCGTCAGCATCGTGGTGCGCCACGGCGTGATCGAGGAGATCAGCTCCACACCGCCCGAAAACGTCCCCGTGACGGACCTTGGTGAGGACGCTTGCCTGCTGCCCGGACTGATCGACACGCACATGCACCTGGCCTTCGACGCGAGCCTGGACCCGGTGAAGTCGGCCCGCGAAGCCACCGACTCGGAACTGTACGAGTCGATGCGGCGAGCCGCTCGCAAGGCCGTGTACGCGGGTGTGACGACGATTCGCGATCTGGGAGACCGCGAGTACCTGTCCCTCGACCTGCGGGACGAGTTGGCGAAGGACGTTCTGTCGGGGCCGGAGATCCTCGCGGCGGGACCGCCCATCACCACTCCCGGCGGTCACTGCTTCTTCCTCGGCGGGGAGACCTCTCCGGACGCGGAGTCGCTGATCTCGGCCGTTCGCGAGCGGCACGCGCGCGGCTGCTCGGTCATCAAGGTCATGGCCAGCGGCGGCAACATGACACCGGGATCGCTGCCGTTCGAGTCGCAGTTCAGCAGTCAGCTGTTGAAGGTCGTCGTCGACGAGGCGCACCGGCTGGGCCTTCCCGTGGCGGCGCACGCGCACGGTGTGCAGTCGATCGAGGACGCGATCGCGTCCGGAGTGGACTCGATCGAGCACGCGTCGTTCGTCGGCGAGCAGGGCAGTGATCCGCAGCCGCGGCTGATGGAGGCCATGGCGGCTCGCAACGTCGCCGTCAGTGCCACTCTAGGGTTCGACCCGGCCGGCATGGCCGCGATGTTCAAGGTCATGAGCCCGGAACAAAAGGTACAGCTTGAGGCCGTGAGGGCGGCTCAGGAAGCGGCGCTGCGCGGGCTCTTCGAGCACGGGGTGAAGGTCACCATCGGTTCTGACGCGGGTATCGCTCCCCTGAAGCCGCACGACGTGCTACCTCACGGGCTCGTGGAGATGACTCGGTACGGGTGGTCGGCGAGTGAGGTGCTGACCGCGGCGACCAGGGACGCGGCGGAGCTGTGCGGTGTGGCCGGCAGGAAGGGTGAGCTGCTCGTCGGCGCTGACGCGGACATACTGGTGGTGCGGGGCAACCCGAGCGTGGACCTGCAGCGGCTTCTTGACATCCGTGCCGTGTTCCGGGTGGGGCAGCGAGTTCGATGACGTGAGGGCCCGTGCCGGGCACGGGCCCTCACGTGTGCGTGGACGAGGCTCACTTCGTGGAGCCGGCCAGCACTCCCTGCACGAAGTACCGCTGGAACGCCAGGAAAACCGCCAGCGGCACGATCATCGACAGGAACGCGCCGCTCGCCAACAGGTCGATGTTGGTGCCGAACTGGCGCAGCTGACCGCGCAGCGCCACGGTGATCGGTGCCGAGTCCTGGTCGGCGAACACCAGTGCCACCAGCAGGTCGTTCCACACCCACAGGAACTGGAAGATCGCCAGCGACGCGATCGCCGGTTTGGCCACAGGCAGGATCACCCTGCGGAAGATCACCCACTCCGTGGCGCCGTCCATGCGCGCGGCCTCGATGAGGTCGCGCGGGATGCCGGTGAAGAAGTTGCGCAGCAGGAACACCGCGAACGGCAGACCGAACGCGACGTGGAAGGTCACGACGCCGGCGATGGTGCCGAACAGGCCGAGCGCGCCGAACAGCTTGGCCACCGGGATGAGCGCGACCTGAACGGGCATCACCAGCAGGGCCACGACCGCGGTGGTGAGCCATACGCGTCCGGGGAACTCGATCCACGAGAGCCCGTACGCCGCGAGCGCAGCCAGCACGACGACCAGGACCGTCGACGGCACCGCGATGTAGACCGTGTTCAGCAACGACTGCAGCACCGTCGAGTCGCTCAGGAGCGCGGCGTAATTGTCCATGGTCAGCTCGGCCGGCTTGGTGAAGATCGTCCACCAGCCCGACGCGCTGTTCGCCCGTTCGTCGCGCAACGACGCGACGAACAGGCCGAACACCGGCATCATCCAGAACAGCGCGACCAGGGCGAGCACGACTTGGACCGTGCCGTTGCCGAGCTTGGCCACCGCACGCGACAGCACACCGCGCCGGGGCGTTCCCGACGTGCGCAGCTCGACGACGCGCGGAGGTTCTTCGAGGAGGGCGGTCACGTCTGCTCCCGGCGGAATCGGCGGATGTTGAACAGCATCGCGGGCGCCACGAGCAGGAACAGCAGCACGGCCAGCGCGCTGCCCGCGCCCTGGTCGCCGCCGGATCCGAAGGAGACCTGCCACATCTGCAGCGCGAGCACGTTCGCCTCCTCCTGGACTGAACCGGGCGCGATCACGAACACCAGCTCGAAGATCTTCAAAACGTTGATCACCAGTGTCACGAACACCACCAGCAGGACAGGCGCCAGCAACGGCACGGTGACCCGCCGGAAGACCTGCCACTCCGTCGCACCGTCCACTCTGGCCGCCTCGAGCGCGTCCCTCGGGATCGCGGACAGCCCGGCGGCGATGAACGTGATCGCGAAGCCGGTCATGATCCAGATCCACGACGAGATGATCACCGGCGTGATCAGCGACGGCCCCAGCCACGTGAGGCCGCGGAAGGGCAGGGAGAAGTTGTCTGCGGGAAGTCGCAGCGTGATGTCGCGGCCGACGAGGTCGGGGAACGTGAACACGCCGTCCGACCCCGTCATCGTGCGTGCGACGACGGCGCCGTCGGCCACCGCCTCGACCGTCACGCCCGGCATCCCGCGCTCTCCCGGGTCCGCCTTCCCGGAGGTACCCGCCGCGGAGACGTCCAGCCACACGACGCCTCGCAGTTCTCCGGCCACCGCGGCGGGGGAGCCGACGGGCTCGGCCTGCTCCGGCGCCTGCTGGGGCGGGAACCCGACCAGCGGAACGGTGACCATCTCGCCGGCGCGGTGCTTCGACGCCGTGACGTAGCCGTCCGCTGTCGGGGTGAGCTGTGCACCCTCACGCGGCCTCGCACCGGGATAGGACGAGGGCGTGCTGAACACGTCGTGCATCCCGACGGCGACGGCGTTCACGATGCCCTGGTCGGGGTCCTCCTCGTAGACGAGCCGGAAGATGATTCCGGACGCGAACAGGGAGATGGCCATCGGCACGAACAGCACGAGCCGGAACGCCGTGGCCCAGCGGATCCGTTCCGTCAGCACGGCCAGCACCAGTCCGAGGCCGGTGACCGCCGCCGGAGCGACGACCACCCAGATGACGTTGTTCCTGAACGCCGTCAGCGTCCTCGCGTCGGTGAACAGGTCGACGTAGTTGCCGAGGCCGACGAACTCCTCGCCCGAGCGGTCGAAGAAGCTCCGCACGAGCGAGTACAGCAGCGGGTACACGACGAGCGCGCCGAGCACGAGCAGGGCCGGCAGCAGGAAGGGAACGGCGTGGCGCGGCGAACGGCCGGGGGTCGGCTCCGGCCGCGCTCGCCTGAGCCAGTCCGGCGGCGGCTTGGTCGCTGAGGTCATCTCTTGAACGCCTTCGCTGCTTCTGCCTCGAGCCGCTGCATCGTGGCGTCGACGGTGGAGGGATCGGCCAGGAAGTCCTGCAGCGCCTTCCACTCACCGGCGCCCTTGGTCCCGCCGAACGCGGCGGGCGCGAGGTCGGACATGTCGAAGCGCACGTTGTCGCCCGCCTGCACGAGCTGCTTGGCGAGTTCACGCGTGACGTCGTCGGGGTAGACGTCGGACGACACGTTCTTGTTGGGGGACAGGAACCCGCCGAGCTTCGCCCACACCGTCGCGGCCTCAGCGGAAGCGAAGTACTCCATCAGCGCGGTCGTGGCGGTGTCGTCCTTGAACTGCACGGCCAGGTCACCACCGGCGACCACGGCGTCCTTGCTGCCCGAGATGGACGGGAACGGGAAGAACCGGGCTTCGGTTCCCACCTCGGAGCTGGTGTTGGTGGAGATGACGCCGGACACGAAGTCCCCTTCGAAGACCATCGCGGCCTTCGGCGGGGTGCCGAACACGTTCGTGACCGACTTCGGGAAGTCCGTCTGCAGCGCTCCTGCGGCTCCACCCGCGATCAGCTGAGCGTTGCCGAAGAGCTGGGCGAGCGTCTGCAGGGCCGTCCGCACCGTCGGGTCGGTCCACGGGATCTCGTGCCTGCTGAGCTTGTCGTAGTTCTCCGCCCCCGCGGTGCGCAGGTAGACGTTCTCGAACCAGTCGGTCAGCGTCCAGCCGTCGGCACCCGCGATCGACACGGCGGCCTGGCCGGCCTCGCTCAGGGTGCGTCCACCCTGCAGGAACTCCTCCCATGTGCGCGGCACTCCGACACCCGTCGTGGCGAAGGTGTTGCTGTTGTACCAGACCGTCGACTTGTTGGCCGCCTTGAAGTACACGCCGTAGAGCTTTCCGTTGACGCTGCCGAGTTGCTTCCAGGCACCGGCGAAGTTCGCGTCCACGGCCGAGGCCACATTCCCGGTGACGGGCTTCAGCTTCCCGTCGGTGGCGTAGCGGGCGACCAGGCCAGGTTGGGCGACCAGCGCGATGCTGGGTGCCGTCCCGCCCTGCAGCCGCGTCTCGAGGACGGTCGGCAGCTCGTCACCCGCCGCTGTGTACTCCACCTCGGCGCCGGTCCTCTTCTCGAACTGCTGCAGGACTTCTTCGAACCGCGACTGCTCGTCGCCGGACCAGGTGCCGACCACCTCGACGGTCTGCCCGCTCAGCTCGCCGGTGGCGGGTGTGCTGGCGGAGCACCCTGTCGTGATCGTGAGTGCGGCCGCGAGCCCTGTGAGCGCAAGGGATCTCATCAGTGTTCTCCTGACGTCGTCGTCCAGACGGAAGATCCGGTGACCGGATCGAAGAAGTGCAGCCGGGACGTGTCGACCCAGACGGCGATCCGTTCGCCCTCGTAGGCACGGGTTCGCGGGGAGAACCGTCCTACCAGGACGGTGCTCCCGCCGTGGGACGGCAGGTCGGCGGTGCCCGCGTCCTCGGCGAGCAGGCGGGTGTCCTCGGTGCTGGCGGGCGGGGCGTCGACCGGGAAGTGAACCAGCACGTCCGATCCCATCGCTTCGACCAGGTCCGCCACGGAGTGCAGGATCTGACCGTCCTGCGCTTCAGCGAGGGCGGCGTCCTCCATGTCCTCCGGCCGGATGCCCAGGATCACCTCGCGGTCGACGTGAGCGGTGAGCGCGGGGCGCGTGTGCAGCACGGATTCCGGCAACAGCAGGGTGTCGGAGCCGAGCGACGCCCAGTACCTGCCGTTGACGTGCTCCAGCCTGGCGGTGACCAGGTTCATGCCGGGAGAACCGATGAACCCGGCGACGAACAGGTTCACCGGGCGGTCGTAGAGCTCCTGGGGCGGACCGACCTGCTGGAGCACACCACGTTTCATCACCGCCACCCGGTCTCCCAGCGTCATGGCCTCGGTCTGGTCGTGCGTCACGTACACCGTCGTGACACCGAGTTCGCGCTGGACTCGGGCGATCTGGGCGCGCATCTGCACACGCAGCTTCGCGTCCAGGTTGGACAGAGGCTCGTCCATCAGGAACGCCTGGGGTGCACGGACGATGGCCCGGCCCATCGCGACGCGCTGTCGCTGTCCGCCCGACAGGTTGCGGGGCTTGCGGTCCAGGTGCTCGGACAGCTCCAGCATCGTCGCGACGTCGCGCACCCGTTCGTCGATCTCCTGCTTCGGCAGCTTGCGCAACGTCAGCCCGAACGCGATGTTGTCGTACACGTTGAGATGGGGGTACAGGGCGTAGGACTGGAAGACCATCGCCACGTCGCGGTCCCTGGACGGGATGTCGTTGACGACCCGGTCGCCGATCCGCACGAACCCCTCGGTGATGTTCTCCAGGCCGGCGATCATCCGCAGCGCGGTCGTCTTCCCGCAGCCGGACGGACCGACGAGCACGAGGAACTCACCGTCGCGGATGTCGAGGTTCAGCTCCTCCACCGCGCGCGTGCCGTCCGCGTACGCCTTGCCGAGCCCGGTGAGGACTACTTCAGCCACACCTTCTCCTCGCCTTCTGCCCATGCTTCTCGCTGTCCGGATCGAACTGTGGGCAGGACCGTAAGGTGGCTTCCCTTAAGCGCCCCTTAAAGGCAGGACACGGTTCAAATCGTGCGGAACCTGGCGTTGATCCGGCCGCAACGGCGTTTACCCTGCCGTCATGCCGTACCTGCCGACCGGAACCGCCGACGGGGAATGTGTGGTGCCGCGATGAAGCGGGAGATGACGAGGTCGCTGATGTTCGCGGCGAGCACCGTCGGGGTGGCGCTCCTGGTCGCCGCCGCGGTGCTCCTGGTGCGGACGAGGGCCTGTGCGGCCGAGATGTCGGACAGCCAGGACGTCGCGACGATCAGCGCCGTCGTCGCCGTGACCGCCGAGCCCGACCAGGTCCGTTCCGCGGTGGCCCGCACCAGGGCTGGACGCGAGGGCAGGATCGCCGTGCACCTCGCGAGCGGAGGGACGATCGGGTCGGGCAAGGCCGCTCGAGCCGAGGTGTCGGTCGCGGCCGCCGGCGGGCCGGTGCCGGCGTCGTGGCGGGTGCTTCCCGGCCGGGCGGTCGTCGAGTTGTCCGAGCCCGCTTCCATCGTCGACACCTGGGTGTTGCCTGAGCTGGTGGTTCTCGCTCTGATGGGCTTTCTGGCGACCGTCGTCGCGGTCGTGGCGGGCAGGCGGCGGTGCGCTCCGCTGGTGCAGGACCTGTGCTCGCTCGCCGACACCGCACGGGACGGCAGGATCCGCGTGCGTGCCACCGGCTCCGGTGAGCTCGCCGACCTCGTGGCCGCCCTGAACGAGGCGGCTGACCGGGTCGAGCGGGCGCGTGCGGGGGAGCGGGAGATGATCGCTGACGTGTCGCACCGCCTGCGCACTCCGCTGACCGCGTTGCGGCTCGACGTGGAGGCCCTGGGCGACGGTGTGCTCGCGAGGAGGATCCGCGGCGCGGTCGCCGCGCTGGATCGCGACGTGGACCGGATCATCGAGTCGCTCCAGCCGGCCGAGCCTCGGCTCGTGCCCTGCGACCTGGGAGCGGTGGTCCGGGCGCGTATGGGCTTCTGGGCGCAGCTCGCGGCCGACCAGCACCGGTGGTGCGACGTGAACGTGCCGGACCGCCCCATGTCGGTCGAGATCGCGGCGGACGTTCTCGGCGCCGCTGTCGACACGGTGCTGGACAACGTCTTCCAGCACACCCCTTCGGGCACGCCGCTGGCGGTGGAGGTCTCCGCGCACGCGGGGTGGATCACGCTGGTGGTGGACGACGGGGGCCCTGGGGTGTCCGCGCCCGCCGAAGCGGTGCTGCGGCGGAGCAGCGGTGGCGGATCGACCGGTCTGGGGCTCGCCATCGCCCGTGCCGCGGCGGAGACTACGGGTGGGTCGCTGCACGTGGAGCGGGGAAGGTTGAACGGCGCCCGTGTCCGGATGCGGTTCGGCGAGGCGGGCCGGACGTGGCGAGGCTCGGAGCCGCGGGCGTGGCGGCTCTGGCAGGGTGCTCGCTGAACACGGTGCCTGCCGCCCCAGCCTTCGGGCGGCAGGCCGCAGCCGGCGCGCGATCGGGGTCGACCGCGCGAGGTGCCCGTGCAGCGCTCCTTCCGCGCCTTGAACATCGGCCGCTGCGGATCTCTCCTCCGCCGTCGCTGCGTGATCAAGAAAATGCATGTTGCCGACTTCTGTCAAGAAAACGCGCGCAACCTTAGGGGACCTTCAAAAGGTAGTAACGAAACCCTTGTGGGTGTTGAGGTGTGCGCGGTGATTGGGAAGAGTCCGCGTGTTGAGAGCAAGGATGTTCAGTTCGGGGGCGTTCCGCGCTTGTGCCGACCGTGAATTCCGGAAGGCGTGAAATTCTGCCTTGTTCCTGGAGGAGAGCATGATGACCGCTGCCACCACGGCCGCGTCCGGGTTCGACCCCACTCCTGTCGCGTCCTTGCCGGCCGGACTCAGGCAAGCCCTGGCGTCGCTGGCCCGGACGCCGCACCTGCTGGTGGCGACCGACTACGACGGAACCCTCGCGCCGATCATCGACGTGCCCGAGGAGGCCGTGCCCGACTCGCGTTCGGTCGCCGCCCTGCGGTCCCTCGCCACGTTGCACGAGACGACCTGCGCGGTGATCTCCGGCCGGGCCCTGCGTGATCTCGCGGTGCTGTCCCGCCTGCCCGGCGAGGTGCACCTGGTCGGCTCGCACGGGTCGGAGTTCGACATCGGCTTCGTGCACGCGCTGCCCGAACAGGCTCGCAGGACGCTCGCCGGGCTGACGCGCGAGCTCGACGCGCTGGTCAAGGTGTCACCCGGCGCCGCACTCGAGGTCAAGCCCGCGAGCGTGGCGGTGCACTACCGCAGGTGCTCCGAGTTCGTCGGACACCGGCTGGTGAACGTGCTGCATTCCGACTTCGCCGGGCGCGAGGGGGTGCAGGTCACCACGGGCAAGGCGGTGGTCGAGTTCTCGGTGGTGGAGACGGACAAGGGTCAGGCGCTCGACATCCTGCGCCGCCAGGTCGGCGCCACCGCGGCGATCTTCCTGGGCGACGACGTGACGGACGAGAAGGCGTTCGCGCGCCTGTCCGGCCCGGACGTCGGCATCCGCGTGGGCGCGGGCGAGTCGCTGGCCGAGCACTACGTGTCCGACCCGTCCGACGTCGCGACCGTGCTGGCGTTCCTGCTGGAGGAACGGCGGGCGTGGCTGCACGGCGACCAGGCGGTGCCGATCGAGCGGCTGACGATGCTCGCGAACGAGCGGTCGGTCGCGCTGGTCACGCCGGACGCCAAGGTCAACTGGCTGTGCCACCCGGAACCGGACTCCGCGGCGATCTTCGCGGACCTGCTGGGCGGGCCGGCCGCGGGCCACTTCTCGATCAAGCCGGAACACGGGTCGCTGCCGCTGGGCCAGCGCTACCTGCCCGGCACGATGATCGTCGAGACCCGCTGGTCGCGACTGCTGGTGACCGACTACCTGGAGCACGACCTCGCGTCGCACCGCACGGACCTGGTGCGGCGGATCTCCGGCTCGACCAACGCGGTGATCACGTTCGCGCCGCGGCCCGAGTTCGGCCAGGTGCCGGTGCGGTTCATCCGCAAGCGCGACGGCCTGCGCGTCGTCGGCACGTCGGACCCGATGGTGCTGCGCTCGCCCGGCGTCGACTGGGAGATCACCTCCGACGGCCAGCAGGAGACCGCGCGTGCCGTGGTCCGGCCGCGTGAGGGTGCGCCGGTGCTGCTGGAGCTGCGCTGCGGCACCGACGAACTCTCGAAGTCCGATGTGGACGAACCTTTCCGGCACCTGCGTGCGACGTCCTACTGGACGGACTGGCTGGCCACGCTGACACCGCCGACCCTCGAGCGCGAACTGGTCCTCCGCTCCGCCTTGACGTTGCGCGGCCTCGTCCACGTCCCGTCCGGCTCGATCATGGCGGCGGCCACCACGTCGTTGCCCGAGGAGCTCGGCGGCGTCCGCAACTGGGACTACCGCTACTGCTGGCTGCGCGACGCCGCCATGACCGCCGCCGCATTGGTCTCCCTCGGCTCCTTCTCCGAAGCGGAGGGGTTTCTGGCGTGGCTGCACGGCGTCCTGGAGACCATTCCGGGTCCGGAGCGGCTGCACCCGCTGTACACGCTGCACGGCACCCAGCTCGGTGCGGAGGCCGTCATCGACACGCTGCCGGGCTACGCGGGCTCGCGCCCGGTGCGCGTCGGCAACCTCGCCAACCAGCAGGTGCAGCTCGACGTGTTCGGCCCGGTCGTCGACCTGGTCGTGCAGCTCGCCACCGCCCGCGGCGCGCTGTCGGACGCCGACTGGGCCATGGTCCAGGCGATGGCCGAGGCCGTCGCACGGCGCTGGCATGAACCCGACCACGGCATCTGGGAGGAGCGGCACGCGCCGCGCCACCACGTGTACTCGAAGGTCATGTGCTGGCTGACCATCGACCGTGCCATCAAGCTCGGCGAGCAGTTCGGCCGCCCGCTCGACCCGTCCTGGGTGCCACTGCGCGACACGATCGCCACCGACGTGCTGAAAAACGGCTGGAACGACGAAGTCCAGTCCTTCACCACGGCCTACGACGGCGACGACCTCGACGCCGCGTCGCTGTTCGTCGGCCTGTCCGGCCTGATCGACCCGGCCGACGAGCGCTTCCAATCCACCGTGACCGCCATCGAGGCCGAGCTGCGCTCGGGCTGCACGGTGTACCGGTACCGGCGCGACGACGGCCTGCCGGGCGACGAGGGCGGTTTCCACCTCTGCGCCGCCTGGATGATCGAGGCCTACCTGCTCACCGGCCGTCGCACCGAGGCCGAGGAGCTGTTCGGCCAGATCATCGCGGCCGCGGGCCCCACCGGCCTGCTGCCCGAGGAGTACGACCCGGTCGCCGAGCGCTCGCTGGGCAACCACCCGCAGGCGTACTCGCACCTGGGCCTGATCCGCTGCGCCCAGCTGCTCTCCCAGTAGTAGCACCTGGCCGCCGCGGTCCACTCAGGGCCGCGGCGGCGCGTCGGGAGGATCAGGGGACTCCGGCCAGTGCCGCGCGGGCGATCGCCTCGCATCGGTTGCGTGCGCCGCATTTCCTGAGCACCTGGTCCACGCGCGCGGTGACCGTCCGAGGTGACACGGAGATCTGCCGCGCGATCTCCTCGGAGTTCCAACCCAGCGAAAGCAGGCGGAGAAGTTCGCCGTCCTGGTCGTCCAGGGCGGGCAGAGGGCGGTCGGGGACGGCCGAGCGCGCCAGGCACAACGCGTCCGCCAGCATCTCCGCGTTCACGCGTTCACCCCGTTCACGAGCTTCGGCCGTATTGATGACCTCGTCGACCAGGCGATCGCGGTTCATCGCTGCACGAGGTACCAGGCTCACCACCCGTGCTCGCACCGCTTTCGACACCGCGGTGTCGGGCATGTTGTCGAGGACCAGCACCACGACCGCGCCCTCACGCCGCGCGCCGGCTCCGAGCTGAGCCAGGAAGGTCTGGTCCACCAGACTTGCGACGGCGACGTGCACCTCCGCAGCAGGACAATCCGCATCGGAGGTGGTCGTGATGCCCGGTTCGGAGGCCAACCAGCTCACGATTCCAGCGCTCACCACCGGATCGGCTTGCACCACTCGCACACGAATCACTTCGGGACCGTCTTCCGTTCATGCGTCTTCCCCCTGCGGACACCGATTCCGTCACCTTGTTGCACAGGTTCCCGGCCAGGTCGGTCTCCCGCCCCCGCGCCAGGCACTATCACGCCAGGCACCGTCTGCGGCGGATGCCGATCGGCATCGACCACGGCATGTGAGGCTCCTATGCACTCCGTTCTGCTCGTCGAAGACGACGAGGCCATCAGAGCCGCCCTGCACAGGGCGCTGACCGAGCGGCAGTACTCCGTCGTGGCCGTGGGCACCGCGGCGGAGGCGTTGCGGGAGACCGCCGCCCGCCCGGTCGACATCGTGCTGCTCGACCTCGGACTCCCCGATCTGGACGGCAGCGCCGCGCTGCGCATGATCCGCGGTGTCAGCGAGGTCCCGGTGATCGTCGTGACGGCCCGTCGAGGCGAAGCCTCCATGGTGCAGCTGCTGAACGCCGGCGCCGACGACTACGTGGTCAAGCCCTTCTCCGCGGAGAACCTGGTCGCGCGCATGAACGCGTTGCTGCGGCGAACGTCCACATCGGCCACACCCGCGAACGGTGTCGTCAACGCGGGGGCGTTGCGGATCGACCAGTCCGAGCGGAGGGCGTGGTTCCGGGGAGAACGGCTCGAACTCACCCGCCGCGAGTTCGACCTGCTGGTCTACCTCGCGGAGCGGCCGAATCGCGTGGTGAGCAGGCGTGAGCTGTGCGAAAGCGTCTGGGGCGGCAACGCCAGCGACCAGACGATCGACGTGCACATGTCGTGGCTGCGCCGCAAGCTGGGCGAGACGGCTGCGAAGCCGCGTCACCTGCACACGGTTCGTGGCATCGGGGTGAAACTCGTGGTGTCAGTGTGATCATCGTTCAGATCACGCCCATCTTCGTCGCGTAGGCGATGGCGTGCGCACGGTTGCGGAGGTCCAACCGGGTGAGCATGCTTTGAATGATGTTCTTCACCGTGCGCTGGGAGAACCACAGCGTGTCGGCGATGTCGGCGGTGTCCTTGCCTTCCGCGAGCATGACCAGCACGTCGATCTCGCGTAGCGTCAGGCCGGAGCTGGTGAGACCGATGGGGCGCAGCACCTTCTCGTTCAGCCGCCGCACCTCGGCCAGCAGGGGCGCGAGGAGGTGCTCGGGGAGGACGACCGATTCTGAAGCGACAGCACGGATCGCGGCGGCGAGTCCCTCCTCTATGGACTCGGTCATCTGCACGATGGCCATCACCCCGCACTCGACGGCGGCCAGCAGCTGCGACTCGCGCATCTCGCGGACCACGAGGACGATCGGCGCGGTCGAGCCGGGCTCGTCGTGCAGAAGGGCGCGCAGGTGACTGGTGGAGACGCGTTCCTGCGCCACCACCAGCACATCGGCGTCGTGCAGCAACTCGTCCGGGAGCACCTCGACCGCCGGGCACTCGTGGAGGAGTGCGGTCACACCGGCGTGAAGGATGGGATCGTGGGAGAGCACCCCCACGACGGTCGGCTTCACCAGACGATCTCCTCTTCAGCTCACATCCATGATGGAGCAGGCACGCTTAACGGTTCCTTATGAGAAGTTCACGATTGCCCGTGAACCGGCGTACCGCAGAGGTTTCAGCACCTCGCCGATCGCCACGAGCACACTGGCGGAGGTCGGCAGCCAACGTTGGTCGGTTATGGGTGGGTTCGCCCACCGGACCCGGCCGTACCCGGTCTCGGTCGGCGGTAGCGGCACCTCGTGCGGCGGGCGCAAGAAGCCCACCCCCGGCGGTGCGACCGACGCCGCCAAGGGGGCGGAACCGGCCTCGGCCAGGAAGATCCACTGAACCGTTTCGCCGGGTATCGCCAGGACAGGTCCACACGAGTCACCCAGCACCGGGTGAGAGCACGCCGCACGGCCGATCTCCGCCGTGGTCGTGATCCCGATCCACCCGGCGGGCAGAGGCAGGACGACCGCAGATCCTGCCTGACGCGCGGGCCATGCCATCAGGAGCTGGTAGTCGACGGCGTACATCTTCGCGCTGCCTCCGTGTCCACTTCGGACTTCCGCCACAGTGGACGCCAGGGGAGGGCTTGGTCGGCGCACGGCGCGCTCAGCCCCATTCAGAGGAAACGGCGCCCAGGTGCTCCCCCGCGAAGTCCTCCGGCTCGGGCACGATCCCGGCCGCGAGGCAGGCGATCTCCAGGGCAGGAGGAAGGAAGTCGCCTTCGTCCTCGTCCTCGCGGTACTCGCCCAGCCCGATCCGCGCCATGAAGGCCACGAACGCGCTCGGGTCCACACCCTCGGGAGCAGGCTCTCCGCCGGCCAGTTCGTCGTGGTCGTCATCGGAGTAGACGGCGAGTGCCTTGCCGTCGCGGTGCCATGCGAGGTGAGTGCCGTCCATGCCCTCGTGGAAGACGATGGCTTGTGTGCCCGCTGACATCTCGGTTCCCCGGTACACGCCCTGGTAGCCGTTCGGCTCGATCACCGCGACCCATCCGCCCACGGGTACCGCCAGAGCACTGCTCCCATTCTCGTCATGTTCGGGGTAGGCGGCGGAGACGGCGTCGTCGTAGGTCATCGACGTGATCGCGTCCGCCTCGGCGCCCAGCCGCGACAACGCCTCGCGCCCGTCGACCCCCTCGACCCACGTGATCGTGAAGAAGTCGGAGAGATCCAAGGAGTCGAACCAGTCCTTCGCCATCCCGCTGCCTGCGGGGCGTGCAGGCTTGGCGCTCTCCTCCAACTCCCTCGCCGCGAACTCGCGTTCCACCCCGGCCAGCCGGGTCTCCTCCGCGGCGGTCCTGGTGATGTCGATCTCGCTGCCGTCCTCGCCCACCAGCACCACGTCGCCGACATCGCGGACGACCACTTCGGACACCACGACGGTGGACGCGTCCAGCCGCATGCGACCCGTCCACCTCTGCAGGACGGTGGAGTCGGTACCGGCGCGCAGCACACCGTCCTGTCCGAGCGAGAGCACTGCTCCAGGGGCACCGATCCAGGCGGACCACACCGTGCGGTACCCGCCGGGCGCCTCGGGGGTCGTGTGCAGCTCGCACCTCCCGTCGGGGTTCTGGGACAGCGCGTACTGCCCGTTCGGCGACACGATCGGACCCACCAGCACCTCCCCCACGCCCAGGCGGTCACCGCGCGCAGGCGTGGAACAGGCCGTGAGCGCCGCGTCCACCGGGTCCCTGCTCCAGCGCTGGTTGCCGTCGGCGTCGACGAGGACCAGGCGTCCGTCGTCCTGCACCAGCGCCGCGACCACCTGGCGGTCGATCCGTCCCGACGACCACACGGGAACCCCGGTGGCCGTGCGAAGCACCAGGAGTCCTTCGGTCAAGAGGTACAGCCACGCCTGCTCCGAGCCGGGCACGCTGACCTGCCAGAGGTCCTCGGAGGCGAGGTTGTCCCGGAACACCAGCGTTCCGTCGGTGCGGTGTTCCAGGGCATACGCCCCGTTAGGGGAGACCAGGGACTGGCCGAACAGGTGGTCCCCGGCGTTGAGCACGGTCTTGCGGGCTTCCATCTCGTTCCTCGTCTGTCTCATCACGACGGTTCGTCGCGGTTGCGTCGCCGATCTGGTTCACGGCGGATCACCGCCGTGCGGCACCAGCCGTCAGATGGCGCCCACCCTGAGGGCGTAGGAGACGGCGTGCGCCCGGTTGCGGAGCTTCAGGCGGCTCATGACCTCCTGCATGATCTTCTTGATCGTGCGCTCCGAGTAGTTGAGCTGCTGCGCGATCTGGGCGGTGTCGTCGCCCTGCGCGATCAGCTTGAGCACGTCGACCTCCCGGGTGGTGAGCCCGCCGGCGGCGAGCCCCTGAGTCACGAGGAGGTTGGTCTGCAGGAAACGGATCTCGTCCGCGAGCCACCGGGTGAGCTTCTCCGGTAGGACGGCCCGGCCGTGCGATGTCGCGATCAGCGCGTGGGCGATCTGGCGCGGGGTGATGTCCTTCCTCGGCAGAATGGCCACGACGCCCGCGGCGAAGATCTGCGCCAGGTGGCGCTCGCGCAGCGGCCCGGCCACCAGCACCGTGCGCTGCGACGGGTTGAGGGTTCGGTGGGAGATCATCGCGAGCTCGTCAACCAGCGTGTCCGTGACGTTCTCGGCGAACACGAGTGCGACGTCCGCCATCTCGCGGTCGGCGCCGGCCGCAATCTTGAGCTCCGGCGACAGGGCCAGCTGCGGCACCAGTTCGCTCGCGACCACGTGGTCGTGGACGTGCACCGCGACCTGGACGCGGTCGGACGTCTGGGATACGGCAGTTTCGGGGAGGGTGCAAATGCTCACGGTTGGGGGCCTCTCGTCCAGCTGCGGCGCCTCGCCGCGATGCCAGACAACCAATCGCCTGTCGACATCGTGTCAACGACGCGTCAACGTGCGCGTTGACGTGCGCGTTGACGCGCGCGTTGACGCGCGGAAGGCGCAGGTCAGAGCTGCCCGCCATCGGGACTGTAACTCGCGGGCCCGTGCGTGTCCTGGAGCGCTCAGTGCGCGTCCCTCTCGGTGCACGCCGACGCTCGCGGGGGAGCTGGGGGCGTTGATGAGGGCGTGTCCTCGCGTACGCCGAACTTCAGTGCGTGCGCGTTGTGCACGTGGTGTTCGAGGAGTTCGGTGTGGAACTCGACAGCCGGGGCGTCGCCGCGTTCGACCGCGGCCATCAGCTCGTGGGCCGTGGCAGTCGCCATCCTGAGCTCGAACAGCTCGGGCAGGGCCATCGTCTCCCCGGACCTCGCCAGAATCCTCTCGAGACCGAGCAACATGTCTTCGAACTCGCTCACGTCAGTGTCCTCGTCATTGTTCGCGCGATCCCCCCACGACAGTTGGTGATCATGCTGGGGTGAACGTTTCCCGACTTCAACGGCCGGGCGCCGGTTCGCGGGGGATCAGCCCTTTCCGCGCCCTGTTCCGTGTCCGCCCGATCCTCCTCGGGCCGGCCGCCGAGTGTGGTGATCGCCCCTGCGGGGCGGGTCGACCCCTTGAACGTGCACTTTCGGGTCGTCTGGAGAAGGCCTTCTTGATCTGTGGTCGCCGCACTCCAACACTCGCTTCGACCTGGTGCCGTTCCAGGTCGAAGCAGGTCGCTGCGCCGGGCTTCCGCCCGGCAAGAATTGGAGCGAACATGATCAAGTCAGCGAACCGGGTCCGCCGGTCCATCGTCATGTCGGTGGTCGCCGCCGCGCTGCTGGGCGCCGCAGCCGTCGGTGCCACCAGCTTCGTGGCGGACGACTCGTCGACCACGAACCTCGCATTCTGCCGGCGGATGTACTGCCTCTAGATCCGCCGAAGCGCTCTCCTGGCACCTCGTCCGTGTGCCGGGAGAGCGCTTTTGCGTTGTCATCCGTGCCGTGGCGGAGCGTGGAGGTCGGAGCATCCCGCGAGGTCACACCACCTGGGTCACGTCGAGCGCCGCGGCGATGATGCTGTCGGTATCCAGGCCGTGGGCGCGGTGCACGCTCTCGAGATCACCGGACTGCCCGAACTCGGTGACGCCGAGGTGGACCGCGCCACGCCGGGTCAGTCCGGAGAGGAACGCGAGCGTGTGGGGGTGTCCGTCGAGGACGGTCACGAGGGGTGCCGCACGGTCGGCGGGGAACAGCGCGTCCAGGATCCACGTCGGCGCGTCACCCCGCCCGCCGCGCGCCAGCACGGCCCGGAACAGCAGATCGGGACTCGTGAGGCAGAGGACGTCCGCCGCCACGCCGAGATCGCCGAGGCGGTCTGCCGACTGGAGGGCCTCGGGGACGAGTGCGCCCACGGCCACGATGACGACGTCCGGAGCGCCCGCCGCACGGCGCAGCGCGTACCCGCCCGCGACCACGTGGCGGCGCCGGCGTTCTCGCGCCGCCGGGTCCGCCGGGACCGCCGCGAGCGACTGGTCGACGGGGCGCGTTGACAGGCGCAGGTAGGCCGACGTCCCGCCGGGCCGCCCGAGCTGTCCCAGCGCGGAGAGCAGGCACCACTCGGTGTCGAGGGCGAAAGCCGGTTCCCACGTGGTGCAGCCCGGCTGCTCGACACCGATCGACGGCGTGGTGATGGACTGGTGCGCGCCGCCCTCGGGAGCGAGCGTGACCCCGGAGGGGGTGCCCACCAGGATCGACTGCCCGCCCGCGTAGATGCCGAACGACCACGGTTCGAGCGCGCGCGTGACGAACGGGTCGTACAGCACGCCGACGGGCAGGAGCGGCTGTCCCCAGCGGCTCCAGGTGGCGCCGAGCTCACCGAGCAGCCCGACCAGGTTCGTCTCGGCGATCCCGAGCTCGACGTGCCGCCCGGACGGGCGTTCGCGCCAGTGCAGGACCGTCTCGCCGTCGTCGTGGAACCAGTTGACGCGCTCGCTCGTCGCCCACACGCCCGCCTTGTTGACCCAGCCGCCGAGGTTCGTGCTGGAGCTGACGTCGGGAGAGACCGTCACGACGCGGGCTCCGGCCTCGGGCGCGGCGCGGTTCAGGTCGAGCAGGGTCCTGCCGAGCGCGGACTGCGTCGTGGCGGTTCCGGCCGGTGTGCGGCCGAGGTCGGCGGGCACTGTGGGCGGAGGAGTGGTCTGGACGGGTTCGCGGCGCAAGCGCCGCGCGGCGCGGGCGCACAGGTCGGCGGCCGCGGTGCCGGCGGCGAAGCGTTGCCACGGCTGGTCGGGGAAGACCCCGCAGCGGGCGGCCAGTTCCTCCATCTGAGCGGCGTTGAGCAGCGCGGAGTGGTTCTGCGGGTGGCCGGCGGTGGGCAGGCCGTTGCCCTTGACGGTGTAGGCGATGATCACCGTGGGCCGCGAGTCGTCGATCTCCTGGAACGCGGTGCGCAGGGCGGCGTGGTCGTGACCGCCGAGGCCTCGGACCGCCTCGGTGAGGCGGGCGTCGTCGATCCCGTCCAGCAGTGAGGCGATCAGGCCGGCGTCCGGTCCGGGGCCGGGCAGCAGGGCGCGCAGCCGGTCCGGCGTGTGGCGCAGCAGGCGCTGGTACTCCGGGTTGCTCATCGTGTCGATGCGGTCGCGCAGGGCGGCTCCGCCGGGGAGCGTGAAGAGCTCCTCCAGTGCGGCGCCGTACTTGACGGTGATGACCTGCCAACCGGCGGCGGTGAAGAGCGCCTGCACACGGCCGGCACCGGCCACCGGCAGGACGCGGTCGAGCGACTGTCGGTTGAAGTCGACGATCCACACGACCTCACCGAGGTCCGAGACCATCGGGTCGAGAATCGCCTCCCAGACCGCGCCCTCGTCCAACTCGGCGTCGCCGACCAGCGAGTACTGGCGTCCCCTCGGCTGCTCCGCGAAGTGGCTGCCGATGTAGCGCCGTGAGAGCGCACCCCAGATCGGCGCGGTCGCCCCGATGCCGACGGAGCCAGTGGAGTAGTCGGCGGGGACAGGGTTCTTGGTGCGCGACGGGTAGCTCTGCAGGCCTCCGAAGGAGCGTAGCGTGGTGAGGTGCTCCTCGTCGAGCTGTCCGAGCAGGTACTCGATGGCGTGCAGCACGGGGGAGGCGTGCGGCTTGACCGAGACCCTGTCCTCCGGTCGCAGGTGCTCGAACCACAGGGCGGTCATGATGCTCGTGATGGAGGCGCTGGACGCCTGGTGGCCGCCGACCTTCATGCCGGAGGCGTTGGGGCGAACCCTGTTGGCGTGATCCACGATCGCGGTCGACAGCCACAGCACCCGCTGCTCCACGGCACGGAGCACGTCCAGGTCGGTAGTCGCGTTGTCACCGATGTGCGAGGCGGGGCTGAACGTGGTCATCTGCCGTCCTGGTGGTGGGTCGGGGTTCCTCGGACGAAGTGGACCAACGGACTTCGGGCGCCGCAAGCATTACGCGTGCTTTGCGCGGACGACGCATTTTTCGTTCCCCTGACAGCTGTTGTGCTGCTGGAAAACTGCGCGACTGGTTACCATTCCCGCGTGGCGGACTCCGGCGCACTCGACGACCTCGATCGTGCCATTCTCGCGTTGCTGGTCGAGGACGGGCGTCGATCCCTTGTGGACATCGCCGAGCGGGTCAGCCTGTCGGCGGCTCCGGTGAAGCGGCGCATCGACCGGCTGGAGAGGCTCGGTGTGATCACCGGTTATGCGGCGCTCGTCGACCACGGCAAGCTCGGTGCTGGACTGGAAGCCTTCGTGGAGCTGCGGTTCGCCGGTGACGTCATCGTCGAGGAAGCGACGGACGCGTTGATGAGGATCCCGGAGATCCAGGAGATCCTCACCGTCGCGGGTGATCCTGACGCCTTGGCGCGCGTGCGGTTGAACGACATCGCTCACCTGCGGGACGTGATCGACCGGATGCGGCACGGCGGCGGGGTCATCGGCACGAAGACCTTGATCGTAGTGGGCAGGAAGCGCCGCGGAGCCCGTTCGATGCACTGAGCGGCCCCAATATCGCGGCACGTAGGTGCAGCGCGCTTGTACATCCCGCACCTGCCGCTGAGCATGTGGATGTCTGCGGAGAACGCCGTTCAAGGGGCTTGTGGCAGTTCGGCTTCGCGTTGCCGGTGGCAGCGCTCGGCGTCCGTCGTCTACACGGGAACGACGTAGTTGAACAGCGAGGACAGCGTGAGAGGTGCCGGGCGGACCGAGTTCCGTGGAGCGTTCGACGCCGCGGCTGCGGACTTCACGGCTCTGGGACGGCACCTGTGGGAACCGATCGCGGCCGTGGCGGTCTCGGTGGCCCGCCTCCAGCCGGGTGAGCGCGTTCTCGACGCCTGCTGCGGGACCGGCGCCTCGGCGATCCCCGCTGCCCGGCTCGTCGGCCGCCGCGGCCTCGTCGACGCCGTCGACCTGTCGGAGCCCATGATCGGCGAGTTGTGGTGGTTGTCGAAGGACCTGCCCCAGCTTCGTGCCCACCGCGCCGACGTGACCACCTGGAGCGCCGGTGGCTACGACGTAGTGCAGTCGGCGCTCGGCATCTCCTGCTTCCCCGACATGGCCGCCGGAACCGAGCACCTGATCAGCCTGGCACGCCCCGGTGGCCGGGCGGTCTTCACCATCTGGCGGGACGGGGCGATGCTGGCGGCCGACCGCCACCTCCGCCGCGCGATCACCGAGGCCACGGGCACTCCGCCGCCGCGGCCCCGCCAACCCCGGCCGGTCGAGCGGATCAACGAGGTGGACAAGTACGCGGCCTGGCTGCGCGGACGGGGACTCGCCGATGTCGAGGTCGCGGTGAACCGGCTGACGCTGACGATGACTCCCGAAGTGGCGTGGTTGGTGATCGCCGGGTCCGGGTTCCGCGCTGCGCTGGCCAAGGTGCCCGCGCACGCATTGGACACCGTTCGCGAGCTCTACCTCGCGTCGTTGCGCGATGAAGGCATGGCGGAACTCGACGCCACGACTCTGATCGGCAGCGGTCGTCTTTGTTGAACCGCCGAACGGGGCCACAGTGGTCGGCGGCGAATGGCCGGGTGCAGGAGTTCCTGTTTCGGGGCGATATTGACACATCTTAAGCTCGACCACGTTCAAAATACTGGATATGGGTCGCTCGGCGAGCGCGCGGCCGCAGAGATCTGGGCTGCGATCGTGAGTGGTGAGCCGGAGCCGGGCGCCGCGATCAAGGACGCGGAGCTGGCGGCCGAGCTGGGCCTGTCCCGGACTCCGGTCAGAGAGGCCTTGGCCAGCTGGCTGATGAGGGTCTCGTCGAGAGCAAACCCCATAGCTACACCAGGGTCACCGCGCTGACCCTGCAACCGGTCCGCGACGCCCTCGTCGTCGTGCAGGCGATGCACTCGCTCGCCGCACGCCTGGTCGCGCCGGCGACGACCTGGCGGCGAGCGACGCGTTCATCGGCGCGCTCGACGCGAACGACACCGTCGCGGCGTTGGCGGCCGACGACCAGACCAGTTCCACGCCGCGGCAGTTCTTCGTTGCGGCAACCAGGTCGTCGAGGTGACGATCGACCGCTTCACCGCCGTCGTGCGTAGGGTGGAGCACCAGCGGATCATCGAGGCCTGTGAACAGCACGACGGCCAGTTGGCGGCCTGCCTGGTGGACGAGAACTGGCGCACCTCGTTCGAGGCGCTGTAGCCGAGCCGCTCCGGTCAGGCTTTCGGCGAGTCCGGCCGAGTTCAGGCCTTGCGGCGGCGTGCCACGAGCAGGGCCGCGCTACCCCGCACCGAGCAGCGCCACACCACCTGCCAGCCACCACGCCGGTGTGGCGCCCGTCGCGGCGAGGGGTTCCGCGGGGGCCTCACGGCCGGACCAGCTGAGACACCGCCTTCGACGAGGTCGGCCAGGTGACCACCTGGCTCGGCGTCGGAGTGGACGGGGTCGTCGTCGGCACAGGCGTGGTCGTCTGGACCGGCGGCACGGTCGTGGTGGTCTTGACGCACCGAGGCACGTTGAGGGTCTTCTTGAAGGACCAGCCCTGCTTCGAGTCAAGGCCGTTCCACGCCTTCGCCTCCACCACCAGCTCGTGGCGGACCGCGCCGTCGAGGTTGCGCTGGAACCGGTGGCTGGACGCGAAGTTCACGGACACGAGCTCGGCGCCGTTGTCCGTGACGATCAGTTCGTTCTGCTTCTCGGCGTTGTAGTCCGCGAGTTGCACGGCGACCACCGCCTTGTCGACGCACGAGGCGGAGATCGTCGGCGTGTGCGCGCTCGCGATTGTGGCGGAGCCCTGCTGATCATCTACTTCTCGCTGTTCTTCGGATGTGACGGGTTCCTGACCGGCGCGGTGGAGTTCCCGGCCGCGCGGCCGTCTTACGCCATGACCGTGCGTTCCACGGCCAGGCGCAACGACTCGGACACCTCGGACAACCAGGTGATGGTCGGGATGGTGTCCATTCCCTTCACCATCCCCTCCGCGTCGGCCACACCGGCGATCGACACGAGGAAGTACCGGATGCACTGCAGCCAGGCATCCGCTCCGTCCCGCGACTGGAGGTGCACCACGCAGTCGGCCTCGGGGATCGTCGCCCACACGAGATCCAGCAGGCCGTGCGCCCGCAGGAGGCACGGTGCCTCGCTGATCGCGAGTACCCAGTCCGGCTCGTCGGCGCCCACCTCGTCCTTGAGGATCGCGAGGAGCCGCAGGTCTTCGGTCGCCGAAGTCGGCACGCGCACCACGCGGTCAGCCCCGGCCGCGACCGGTACGTACGACGCGGCGCGGTGCTCGATCAGTTCGAGCAACCCGGTGACGTAGCTCCGGAGGACGGTGATCTCGTACCTGCCGAACACACCGACGTAACCGGATCGACCGCACCGGTCCCAGTGAATCATCGAGCGGCCTTCCAGAAGAGCCAACCGAGTCGTTCCCGGCCCAGTAAAACCCCGTCGAGTGGGGCGGCGGCCTACTCGCGGGGAAGAGGCTCGAATTTGTGCCCGTGCGGCCACCAGGAGACCCCTGCCGGTGAACCGGAACAGTACTGTCCGGAGAGGATGATCACTTCGTTCCCGTACTTTAAGACTGCCTTGAGGTGGCAGGACCTAGGTTCTCGACGCGTCGCGCGCAGAGCGCTCCTGATGAGCTCCATGCAGCTCTACCGTCGAGGACAAGGAGAATCCGTGAGACCCAGAACCATCATCGCCGGGTTGCTCTTGCTGGTGTGGGCCACGACGGCATGTGGCGGATCCGCCTCGCGTGCCGGTGGCACGGTGAAGGGCGCCCGCGTCGACGTCGTCGGCCCCTGGACGGGCGAGGAGCAGGTGCGCTTCGAGAAGGTGCTCGCGGCCTTCTCTGAGAGGACTGGTGTCCAGGTCGGGTACACCGGCTCCGAGGTAGACCTGACCACCGTTGTGCGGACCAGGGTATCGGGCGGGACACCACCCGGCGTCGCCCTGCTCTCACAACCCGGCCTCGTAGCCGGTCTCGCGAAGTCGGGCGCGATCAAGCCGGTGAGCGATGAGGTCGAGAAGGCCGTCGTCGAGCACTACGCGCCGGTCTGGCGCACGCTCGGCAGTGCGGGCGGCAAGCTCTACGGCATCTCGTTCAAGGTCGCCAACAAATCGACGGTCTGGTATAGCAGAAGGGCTTTCGAGTCGGCGTCGACGCCTGTGGGGCCGCCGCTTTCCTGGGATGCGTTCCTGCGGACCGCCCGTGCACTGGCGAACGCGGGCAAGCCCGCGTTGTCGATCGCCGGCGCGGACGCGTGGACGCTCACCGACTGGTTCGAGAATGTCTACCTGTGCACCGCTGGCGGCGAGGACTACGACAAGCTCGCCCGCCACGAGATCCCTTGGACGGACCGAGGTGCGCGTGGCGCTGGAGGAGCTGGCGAGGCTCTTCTGCGATCAGCGGTTGATCCGCGACGGGGCGGCGGGCGCGTTGCGGACCGACTTCGCCCAGTCGGTGATCGACGTGTTCGGCGAGCCCACGCGGCCGCCATGGTGCGCGAAGGGGACTTCGTCGGCGGTATGATCAACTCCAGCACCAGCGCGGTTGTCGCGGCGACGCGGATTTCTTCCCGTTCCCGTTGATCAACGGCAGCGCTCCCGCGCTCTCGTCGGGGGTGACACGGCCGTCCAGTTCAAAGAGGACGCTGCGACCACGGCGCTGATGAAGTTCCTCGCGTCTCCCGAAGCCGGGGCGATCTGGGCGGCGGAAGGCGGATTTCTGTCCGCGAACCGGAACATCCCCGCGGGTGCCTATCCCGACGACGTCACCAGAGAGTTGGCCGCACAGGTCGTCAGTGCGGGCGACAGCGGTTCGACCTCTCGGACCTCACGCCGTCCGCGTTCGGCGGCACCAGGGATACCGGCATGGGGAATGCCTTGCGGGAGTTTCTCGCGAACCCCGCGTCCATCGACGAGACGATGTGACGACTGGAATCGGATGCGAGCACGGCATATGTGCGCTGATTCGGCGTTGCGGTATCGAGGTGAGCGGCAGCGGCGACGGAACGAGTGCACCTTGATGTCAGAATTCGGGTCACCACGGGTGGCGGTGTTGACAGCGGAGGACGGATCCGGCTCGGATGGTCGGCGTTGGTGACACCGTAACCGAAGCACACACGTCCGCGGTCGGCCACCAGGCGGCGTCCGAGGACGGCCTGCCGCAGTGCGGTGTACGGGGATGTGCTTGGCGCGGTCCGTGTCCCGAGCACGACTTGCCGCAGGAGGTCGATCCGCTCATCGCCCACTTGGTGAGACAGCGTCCGCTCAACGGTGGCCGCAAGTTCCACCGGCAGGCCGCGCACTACCAGCAGACGAGCTACCACCGGCCCAAGTTGACCGTGCGCGCGGTGGGAGACGTTGCACGCCGCGGCGACTTGTGCTGCCCGAACGGAAGATGAAGAGGCGAGCGACGCCAGTGGAGGACCTGCTGGCTGGTCCGTGCGTGTCCGACCCGCGTGCCACGCTCGAGGCCGTTGCTCTGAAGGCTGTTGGAGAGGACGGGCCGGAACGACCGGTGCCGGCGCCCCCAAACCCGAATCACTGCCCGCTCCCGAAGCCGCCACCGGGACGTCCCGTCCCCGCCCCGCCTCCGGCGCGTTCTCCGTTCGCTGCACCGGCGACCCGCCCGGTGCAGGAGCCGTCCTGTGAAGGACGGGACGACGTGCCCGAAGACCGGTCGGGTCGTCCCCTTCGCCGCCGCGCCCGACGACGTCCTGAAGCGGCTCAGTCCGTCGTCGCCCGCGGCACCCCTTCCTGGGACCGCAAGACGGCGCCAAGTCCGTCTACCGGCGCGTCCCCGGCAGGCGGGTGACCTGACTCCGTGCCACAGCGGGAAAAGGGCCCGTTCAGCCGGGCACGCCGGGGCTCAGTCGATCACCCAGTCGTGCGATTTGGCCAGCCCCAGCAGCGCGGTGCGCAGCTCGACGATCTGTGAGCCGGTCAACGACGGAGTCTCGACCAGCAGAAGCTCCGTTAGTTCCGCCGTCAGCTCGGCCCTGGTGAGCACGTCGCACATGTCCCCTTCCGGCAGCGCCGGAACCGGGCGCTGCTCGTCCGCGTGGCTTGCCGGGAGTGACTCGTCGTCGGCGATCACCCTGACGTCGTAGGCCTTGGGTCCGCGCTGTCCCTGCATTACCTGGAAGGCGACACGCGCTCCGGCGGCGACGGAGGTGGATCCGTCCACTAGACCATTCGCGTGGAGGAAGACGTCCTGCAGGCCGGTCGCGTTCTCCTGCGTGATGAACCCGAATCTCCGCGTTTCGTCGAACCTGATGACCCTGCCCGTGAGCACCTGACCGATACCTCCACCACAACGAACCCGTTGAAGACGCTCGAACGGCCTCGCAACACGACTCGGCGTCGACCGGTCCGGTCTCGTGCTGGAGGCGATGATGAGCCAACGTAGCAAGTTCGCTGCTCGTCGAATGCCCGCAGACCAGGCCTCGTCGAGAAATGACCGCGAAGGCAGGACGCCGGGCACTTCCGGACACCGGCCGGGTCGCTTCGGCTGGTCGTCGAACCGGTGGGCGGAGAAGTATGTCAAGTACCGGGTTTGGTGGAGACTGGATTAGTTGGTTTCCAGGGTCGTGGTGACCAGGTGGGTCGTCGCGTGTAGTGCTTCGTACTCGGCGGGCGGCACGTGTCCGAGTTCGCCGTGCAGGCGTCGGTTGTTGTACCAGTCGATGTACTCGACGGTGGCGATCTCGAGGTCGTCGATGCCGCGCCACGGGCCCTTGTTTCGGACGAGTTCGGCTTTGTGCAACGAGTTGAACGCCTCGGCCATCGCGTTGTCGTAGGAATCTCCTGTGCTGCCAACGGATACGACCGCGTCGGCCTCGGCGAGACGCTGGGTGTGGCGCACCGCCCGGTACTGCACGCCGCGGTCGCTGTGGTGGACGAGCCCGGCTAGGTCCGCGCCGCCGGCTCAGCGGCGCCAGAGCGCCATCTGCAGCGCGTCCAGTGCCAGGTCGGTGTAGAGGCTGGTGGCGACCTGCCAGCCCACGATCAGGCGGGAGTAGACATCGAGCACGAACGCCGCGTAGACCCAGCCGGCGGCGGTGCGCACGTAGGTGATGTCCGCGACCCACAACTCGTTAACACGAGTCGCGGTGAAGTTACGTTTACCAGGTCAGCGGGCCTGCTGGTCTCCGCTGCCGGTCGTGTCGTGCGCGGCGACTTGTCGCGCAGCAGGCCACGCAGCCCGTTCTCGCGCATGAGCCGCTCGACGGTGCACCGGGCCACGTCGACACCCTCGCGGTTCAGCTGCCGCCAGACCTTCCTCGCCCCGTAGACGCCGTAGCTGTCCTCGTGCACCCGCTTGATCGTCGCGGTCAGCTCCCGTTGGCGTGCCGCACGAGCAGGTTCCGGGCGGGAGCGGGTCGCGTAGTACGTCGACGGTGCGATCCCGGCAGGCTTCTGCGCGAGCGCCTCCAGGACCGGCTGGACACCGTGTTCCTCACTCTGGGAGTCGACGAACGCGACCTTCATCGCGACGGACGGTCCAGCTCCGCCGCGAAGAAACTCGCCGCTGACCTCAAGATCTGGTTCGCCCGCCGCAGCTTACGGTTCTCCCGCTCCAGCTGCGCGAGCCGCTCCGCATCGCTGGTCGTGGTGCCCGGCCGGTCCCCGGCATCGGTCTCCGCGCGCTTGACCCAGGCGCGCAGCGCCTCAGGATGGATCCCGAGCTGCTCGGCGATCCGCTTGATCGCCCCGGTCGCCGCTGCCGGATCCCGACGGGCCTCCACAGCCATCCGGCTCGCCCGCTCACGCAGCTCGTCTGGGTACTTCTTCGGTGTGGCCATCAGTCCTCATCATCCAGGCTTGATGGTCTCCATCAAACCCGGTACGGAACAGTACGTGTGTTGGCGGAATGCCTTCATAGGAGGATCTGATGGAACACGCGTACGCCGTGAAGCAATGTGCAACGACTCCTGTCGCGCCGGTGGAAGATGTTCCCGAGTTGACCATCCATGACGTGTTGAACGGCATGGTGACCTTTGACGAGAACCGGTCGTCGAAAGATGAGTGACGACGGGTTTCGGTTCTCATCGGGATCTCCGATACCTTGTCTACCGTGGACATAAGTCCGCGATGACGTACCGCCGGGGCAACGCTCCCTGTGAGCGACGGTGCAGAGTATCTGGTCGAAAGGGGTCGACAGCTCGTGGAATCGTGGTGGACGGATACAGCCGAGCGGTAGTTGTCGTCTGTGACGAACGAACAAGGAATCGGTCGCAGGCGCCTGCTCAAGATGTTCGGCCTGGGTGCCACGGCCACCACGGCGCAAGTGCTGGCGGCGGACCCCGTCCTGGCGGCGACTCTGGGGTACGACGAGAGCACCGGCGTCTCGGCCGCGTCCTACCGGCCGCCGCGCGGCCTTGCGAAGACCAGTCCGGCCAAGGACACGGCACTGGCGTGGATCAACGCCAACCGCTCCGAGATCACCGGCCTGAGCGACAGGATCTGGCAGCTGGCGGAGCTGTCGCTGCGCGAGTGGGACTCCGCTCTGGCCACCACGGAGCTGCTGCGGACCAACGGGTTCACCGTGGAGTGGGGATCGGCGAAGTTCCCCGCGGCGTTCGTGGCCACGTACGGGTCCGGCGGCCCGGTGATCGGGTTCAACGCGGAGTACGACGCCTTGCCGAACCTGTCCCAGAAGTCGGGTGTCGCCAGCCACGATCCGCTGGTTTACAACTACGACGCTTACGGTCCGACCTACGGCCCAGGTCACGGTGACGCCCACAACGCTCTGGGAGCGGGGTCCACCGCGGCGGCGATCGCGGTGGCGCAGGCGATCCGGGCGCACGGGCTGAAGGCGACCGTCAAGGTGTTCGGTTCGACGGGGGAAGAGCAGCTCGTCGGCAAGGCGTACGCGGTGAAAGCCGGTGTCTACAACGGTCTGGACGCCTTCCTCGACTGGCACCCCTTCAACACGACAGTGCCCTTCTGGAACACGACCAGTGCGCTGATGTCGGCCACCTTCACCTTCCTCGGATCTTCAGGCCACGGCGGCGTGCCGTTGGGCAATCGCAGCGGACTCGACGGCGCGTTGCTGATGGCGACCATGTCGGAGTACCTGCGGGAGAAGAACGTCGCCCCCTCGGGTAGGTTCCACTACTCGGTCATCAACGGCGGAGGCGCGCCCAACGTCACGCCGGACATGTGCTCCATCTGGTACTTCGTCCGGGAGGGCAGTCCCGAGCGGGCGAAGGTGCTGTACGACAAGATCGTGGAGTGTGCGAAGGCCGCTGCGCAGGCCAGCCAGACCCGCCTGGTGCACAGGTTCCACGCCGGCACCTGGAACCTCCTCGCCAACAGGAGGGGTGCCGAACTGCTGTACGACAACATGCTCACGATCGGCCCGCCCGCGTTCACCGCCGAGGACCAGGCGTTGGCCAAGGCGTTGCAGAAGTCCCTGGGTAGGCCGGAGACGGGGCTGCCGACGACGATCGCGCCGCTGACGCCGCCCGCCGCCGGTTACACCGGCGGTCTTTCCACCGACACTGCCGACGTGAGCTGGCAGGCGCCCACTGCGGTGCTGCTGGCGACGACGTTCCCGCCGAACCTCCCGAACCACAACTGGAGCGTCACGGCGACGGCGGCCACGAACATCGCCCATCAGGGGCTGCTCTCCGCGGCCCGCTACCTGGCGGCGGGAGCGGTCGACCTGATCACCCAGCCAGCGCTGCTCGACGGGATGAAGCAGGAGTTCCAGGAGCGCAAGGCAGGGGTGAGCTGGACGAGCCTGATCCCGGACGGCCTCCAGCCGCCCCTGTACCAGCCGCCCGCCGACTTCCTCGCAAGGACGGGGCAGAAGTGGCCTCCCGCGGGAGTCACCTGGCCCGTGCCGCAGATCGTGTCCTCGGAGCAGCTCGGCACCACCGGCCCGCCCATGCCGCCCGTGACGTGATCCGCCCGGCGTGGTGGCGGGAGTAGAGCTTCCGCCACCACGCCGTACCGGGGCCGACGGCGGGTCCTCCACCGCGGTGGGGTGCGAAGTCCGCAATGAGGGGAAATCAACCGTCCAAGTCTGTGAGCGGGCTTTGGTCCCGCTGGTGGCGGTAGGTGCGCCCGCCGCGCCGGCTGCGGCGGCGCCGGTCGCGGTGAAGCCGTTCCCGCGGTGTTGAACCGGCCGAAAGGCTTCTCACCCGAAGGCATCGCCATCGAGAGGAAGACCGCCTATACCGGCTCGTTGGCCGACGGCGCGATCCAGCGCGTCGACCTGCGGACCGGTGTGGTCATGCGGTTCGCCCCGTCACTGGGGCTTGGCAAGGTCTCGGTCGGAATGGATGTCAACCGGTTCGGCCGGCTTTGGGGGGCGGGTGGGTGCCTGGGGGTCCCATCAACGCCAGGTCGTGACCATCACCGTGGTGCCGGGGTTCGTGACCACAGCCGGTGCTCGGTGACCACCTTTACGTGGTCGACGCCAACTTGGACGAAAACCTGCCCAACGTCGGCAATCCAACGCCACCTTCAAGATCGCCGCGATTCCCATTTCGTAGCGGATTTCGTCGGCACGACCCGCGGGCCGTGCCGGAAAGCCGTTCCGCGAGCCCCGAGCGGACCCGCACCGGGGCTCGCGTGCTGTCGGTGCACAGCCGCGGCCCGTCCGCGACGAAGGCCGATCGAGCTGGTGCCGGTTCGTTCTCTTCAGTAGCCGAACGTGAGCAGAGAGCAAGCGCGGCCGTCCGCTGATGCACGGTAGTGCATGAAGTAATGCACCTAAGTGCCTGGGGCGAGGCTGGGCGCCGGGTGCTCCTGGGTGTGTTCTGCTGCATCTGCTCGTCGAATACCAGGTCAGCGGCGTGCTCGACCGTCGAAGGCGTCCGCACCTGTGACCACATGTGACGACTTACACTAGCGTAGACGTGTAATATCCAATATATTACTGTTCCTGGTGGTTTCGGCGGTCGCCTGGTCGTCGAAACCACCGACCCATTCGACCCGCTCCGGCGACACCGGCCGCGGCACACGAAAGGACAAGCCCATGACCAGCACTGGTCAAGAGGTCAAGAACGTCGTGCTGGTGCACGGCGCGTTCGCAGACGGCTCGGGATGGCGGGGTGTGTACGACAAGCTGACCGCCCAGGGCTTCCGGGTCTCGATCGTGCAGAACCCCCTCACCTCGCTGGAGGACGACGTCGCGGCGACCATGCGCGTGCTCGAGCTGCAGGACGGCCCGGCGATCCTCGTCGGTCACTCCTGGGGTGGCACGGTCATCACCGAGGCCGGAGTCCACCCGAAGGTGGCCGGCCTGGTCTACGTGTCGGCGCTGGCGCCCGACGCCGGTGAGACGACCGCCCAGCAGTACGACGGGTTCGCCGCCACGCCGGACTTCGTCATCGACGTCGGGGACGACGGCTACGGCTTCATCAACCGCGACAAGTTCAAGGCCGGCTTCGCTGCCGACACCAGCGATGAGGACGCCGCGTTCCTCCGCGACTCGCAGGTGCCGATCAACATGTCGGTCTTCGCGGAGCCGGTGAAGAACGCCGCCTGGCGCGACAAGCCGAGCTGGGCCGTCATCGCGACCGAGGACAAGGCGTTCGACCAGGCGATGCTGCAGCACATGGCCAAGCGCATCGGTGCGGAGATCACCGAGGTCCCGGCTAGCCACGCCCTGTACGCCACGCAGGCCGGCACCGTCGCCGACGTCATCGTCACCGCCGCGCGGAACGCAATCGGCTGACGGACGACCGCATCATTCCGGGCCGGCTCGCTTCTCGCGAGCTGGCCCTGATTTATCGGAGCGTGAGCCGCATGTCCGTCATGCCGTTCCAGGTGGCGCTGTGGATCGAGCTCCTCGCTGCGGGCTCTGGGTGGCCTCCAGGGCGCCCTGTTCGCGGCGGGGGAACGGCATCGCCGCATCGACGTGCTGGGTGTCGTCGTGATCGGGCTCGCCGTGTCGCTCGGGGGTAGCCTGTTGCGCGACATCGTGCTGAACCAGCCGCCCGTCGTTCTCTGGACAAACTGGTACATGCTGGTTGTCGGCGCCTCCGCGATCCTCGGCATGGCGCTGCAAGCCCCCTGGCGCGGGTCAACTGGCTGATCATCGAGCTCGACGCGCTCGTCATGGGACTGTTCGGTGCCATTGGGGCCTCGAAGGCGCTGGCGCTCGGTGCCGGTGAGGCCGGGGCGGTGGTCGCGGGCGTCATCGGGGCGATCGGCGGCGGAATGCTGCGCGACGTCATCCTGAGCCTGCCGATCTCCTTCCTCCAGGTAGGCACTCTGTACGCGGTCGCGGCCGGAGTCGGCTGTGCCGCTCGAAAAGTCATCGCTGCTGGTCAGGCGGCTTGTCTGTACTCATTGATGAGTCCGCCGAGGATGCGGGTGCGGAGCACTCTGTGGGTGTCGGGGTCGTGTGCTGCGGCGGGGTGTTGTCCATTGCTGGGTTGGGCGAGAAGTGACGCCGGTGGCGTGCAGGCGGCGGGTGTTGTGTTCGAGGAAGACCAGTGCGTAGAGCCTTCGACCGAGCACGGTGTCGAGGTGGAGGAAGTCCGCCGCGATGATGCCCTGGGCTTGGGCGGTGAGGAACTCCCGCCAGGTCGGGCCATCACGGCGTGGTGCCGGATCGATGCCCGCGTTATGCAGGATCCGCCAGACCGTCGAGGGCGCGATGTGGTGGTCGAGGCGGGTCAGCTCGCCATGAATCCGCCGGTGACCCCATCGGTTGTTCTCCTTGGCGAGCCGCAGTACGAGCGACTTGGTCGCGGCTCGTGTCGGTGGGCGGTCCCGTGCATCGACGCGCGGAGTAGTCCCACTTACGAGCCACAAAACTGCGGTGCCAGGCGAGCAGAGTGAGCCCTTTTCATCCTGGTCTGGATGTGTTGGTGGGCAAGGGTTTGCGGTCGGGACGGGTTGATGCGGTCACGGCGTGTCGGACCCTGGGCTTGGCGAAGGCCTCTGGTAACAGAGCCATCGACCAAGACCGCTCCGCAGCACCAGGGGCTCACATGCTGTTCTATCGTGCCGCGCTGCCGTTGTCACCTCGGACCCTGAGATACGTGTCCGGCCTGATCCGCGCGCACCGCAGGAAAATGGGATCGCGGTGGCGCCGTCTCGATCCCGCCCAGCAGGCTCTCCTAGTGCTGGTTCACCTGCGGGAAGGAGAGCCGTTCGCCGAGGTCGGCGCCGGGTTCGGGGTCTCGGCCTCCACGTGCTGGCGGTATGTCCACGAGACCGTCGAGCTCCTCGCGTCCGCGTCGCCGAAGCTGCGGCAGGCGCTGTGCACGGCGAAGCGCCAGGGCTGGGCCTACGTGGTCCTGGACGGGACGCTGATCCCGATCGACCGGATCGCCGCCGACCGGCCGCTCTACTCCGGCAAGCACAATATCCACGGGGTGAACCTGCAAGTGACCGCCTCCCCGAACGGCACGATCCTGTGGGTCTTCGCCGAACGCCGGCGCGCTCTGCGTCACTTCACCACCATCCCCCGAAAGATCGGCCACATCGTCAAAGCCGCACTTGTACTCACCCATTTCGAACACGTCCGGCTCACCTGAGACTCGTTGAGATCAGGTCACTGTTGACGCCGTTGTCGAAAACTGGTAGCAGGGGTGAACTTGTATGCATCTAAACGTGTACTTAAGGTCATGAGTTCGCGGGCGGTAAACCAGCTGACGGAACGGCGTCCTAGGGTTGCGGTGAGGACATTCAGCCAGATGGTTGTGACGGAAGGTCCATCGATCTTCGTGAACCGACCCGGGGATGCTTTCAGTGTTGGGCAGGCCGGTTATCGCGATGCGGTTTTCGCTGACCGCTCCTGTATTGGCGCCGGTGGGGTGTGGCCGTTTTCAGCGTGGGCACGGCATCAGTCATTCAGCCGTGCGAACAGCCGGCCGACCGTGGGAGATGGGATGTCCGCCGCATTAAATGACATTCGGCTGGAGATGAAGAAGAAATCCCCGGTACGGGTGTTGCTCGTCGACCACGATCCGATCTCCCGGCACGTCGTCGGCGCCGTCCTCGGACAGGAGGAGGTGGTGGTGCTCGTGGCGACCGTCGAGGGGCCGGACCAGATCCGGGCCTGGGGACCTGACCAGGCTGACGTGGTGGTCTTCTGCGCCCCGCCGGACAGCCAGGCGATCGCTCACGTCCGCGAGATCGCGGGCAGAGGACTGCCCGTGCTGCTCGTCGGGACCGGGTGGACCGGCGAGTCCGTGGGTGAGGCGCTCGCGGCTGGAGCCAGAGGGTGCCTGGTGAAGAACACCCGGATCGACACCATCGCCGCGGCCGCTGCCGCTGCCGGATCCGGCCACCTGGTCCTCTCGCCCGAGTTGCACCGGTTCTACCGGCCTGCCGAGGCCGAGCAGGGCATCACCAGGCCGGGGGCGTTGACACCGGAGCAACTCGTCCGTTCGCTCACCGAACGCGAGTTGGAGGTGCTGACCCTGCTGTCGGCAGGCAACACCACCGCCGAGGTGGCCGCGGCGCTGCACGTCTCCGCCGCGACGGTGAAGAGCCACGTTTCACACTCGCTCACCAAGCTCGGGGTGCGCAACCGCGTGGAGGCCGTGCTGATGGTCTGCTCGGTCGTCCGCCGGTGACGAGTCGCCGAACGGACAGCGGTGCCGGGTCCGCGCGGATCAGGCGGTCCTCAGTCTGCCAGGAGCAGCACGTGTCCGGCAGGCGGTGGGAGAACCCGGTCTCGTTGTCGTACCAGCCGGCCACCTTGACGGTGCGGCCACCGACGACCTCGGTCAGGCCCGCACACGCAGGATGCCGGATTTCCGACGACGTCCGCGGATACCGGCCGCTCGTCGGTGTACTCCAGAACACCGGCTGGTGGACGCCTGGCAGCGGCGAAGGCCGCGTTGATCTCCTCGACCGCGGTGTCCCTGCTCATCTGCGCGGTCAGGTCGGTCAGCAAGCCCACCGGCACCGGTACGCGGATCGAGTAGCTGCCCGAGTCTTCCCGACGACTCGGGCAGCACCAGTCCGATCGCTTGGGCCGCATGGGTGGTCGTCGGGATCAGGCTGAGCGCGGCCGCCCTGGCTCTGCGCAGGTCCTTGCGAGGGCCGTCCTGAAGGTTCTGGTCTTGCGTGCAGGCGTGACCGTCGTCATGAGGCCGTGGCCGACCGGGGTCAGTCCGCGTAACCAGCGGAGAAGCCGACGACGACGTGCACCGCCGGCACGCCTTGAGCGCGTGTGGCGGCCGCCGCGCGTGCGGCGTTCTCCAGCACCCCGCGCTCGCGCACCTGGTCGAGGCACACCTCGGGATAGCGGTCGTCGGGGTGGGTGATCTCGTTGATCGGATCGAGCACCAGCAGTGCTCTCATTCGGGGGGCTCCACGGGTTCGGTCGTCAGCGACGGGCCCGGAGGGCGGGACCGCTCGAAACCGGCGATGTCGGCCTCGTGGCGCAACGTCTCGGTGATCAGGTCGACCCCGTGCAGCAGCCGTGCCCGCGCCGCGGGGTCGATGTCGAACGGCACCACACGGTCCGAGTGGCGCACTTCGCGCGCTACCAGGTCGACGGTGATCTCCAGCCAAGGATCGACTTCGACGAGGTCCCACAGCGTGCGGATCTCGTCGTCCGGCAACGCGACCGCGAGCAGGCCCCTGGTCAGGGCGTTGCCGAAGAAGATGTCGCCGAAGCGCGGGGCCAGCACCGCGCGGAACCCGCTCGACTGCAGCGCCCACACCGCCGACTCGCGTGACGAACCGGTGCCGAAGTCCGCGCCCGCCACCAGCACGGTGGCACCCTGGTGCTCCGGCTTGTTGAGCACGAACCCCGGGTCGTCGCGCCAGTCCGCGAACAGGATGTTGGTGTAGCCGCCCCTGGCGTAGTAGGGCACGAACCGCGCGGGGGAGATCTGGTCGGTGTCGACGTCGCTGCGGCGCAGCGGCATCGCCGTACCGGTGTGTGCGGTGATGGGGAACATACGTCCTCGGTGGGTCAGAGGTCGGACGGCGCGGCCAAGTGGCCCGCGACGGCGGTGGCGGCGGCCACCGCCGGGGAGACGAGGTGGGTGCGGGAGCCCTTGCCCTGCCTGCCCTCGAAGTTGCGGTTCGACGTGGACGCCGCGCGCTGGCCCTGAAGCAGCCGGTCGTCGTTGAGGCCGCAGCACATCGAGCACCCGGCCGCCACGCGGAAGTCGGCGCCCGCCTCAGCGAAGACGTGGTCCAGCCCCTCGGTGACGGCTTGCGCGCGCACGTCGGCGGACCCCGGCACGATCATCAGGTGCACCCCGTCAGCCACTTTGCGGCCTGACAGCACTGCCGCGGCGGCACGCAGGTCCTCGATCCGCCCGTTGGTGCACGAGCCGACGAACACCGAGTCCACCTTGATGTCGCGCATGGCTGTGCCGGGTCGCAGGTCCATGTAGTCGAGCGCCCGCCGCGCGGCTGAGCGCTCGCGTTCGTCGGTGAAGGCGTCCGGGTCGGGGACCACCTCTGCCAGCGGCAGGCTCTGCGCGGGATTGGTGCCCCACGACACGAACGGGGTCAGCTCGCTCGCGTCGATCACGAACTCGGTGTCGAACTCGGCGTCGTCGTCGGTGCGGAAGGCCAGCCAGCGCTCGACCTCGGCGGCGAAGTCGGCAGGCATGCCAGGGCGGTCGCGCAGGTAGCGCACGGTCGTCTCGTCCGGACCGATCACTCCGGCCTTCGAACCGGCCTCGACCGCCATGTTGCACAGGGTCATGCGCGCTTCCATCGACATCGCCGTGATCGCGGGCCCGCGGTACTCCAGGGCGTGTCCCTGCGCGCCTCCCGTGCCGATCCGCGCGACCAGCGCCAGCGCCAGGTCCTTCGCCTCGACGCCGGCGGGCAGGTCGCCCCGCACGGTCGCCGCCATGTCCTTCAACCTGCGCGCGGGCAGGGTCTGGGTGGCCAGCACGTGCTCGACCTGGCCGGTACCGATGCCGAACGCCACCGCTCCGAACGCGCCGAGTGTGGTGGTGTGCGAGTCGCAGCAGACGATGGTCATGCCCGGCCGAACCAGGCCCTGTTCAGGCGCGATGACGTGCACGATGCCTTGTTTCCGGTCGCCGAGCTTGCGCATCGGAATGCCGAACTCGGCGCAGTTGCGGCGCAGCAAAGCCGATTGGCGGCGGCCCGCGGGTTCGCGGATGACTTCGTCGAGCGACCTGGTCGGGGTGTTGTGGTCCTCGACCGCCAGCGTGAGGTCGGGTCTGCGGACCGCACGTCCAGCTGCCCTCAGGTCGTCGAAGGCGTACTGCGTGTTGACCTCGTGCAGCAGGTGGAGGTCCACGTAGAGGAGGTCGTCGAGCCCGCCGTCGCCGGAACGCACGACGTGCTCGTCCCACACCTTCCTAGCCAGGGTCCGGCCTTGGGTTGCTCGCATGTCCCCAAGCTCATCCGCTGGGGCGGTGGGCGGGCAACGGCCGACGGATGAGACGTGCTCGTCCCTCGGCTAGGGCGATGTCCACCCGTGTCCACCCGGTGGAGTCACGCTTTCGCGTGGGCCGCCGGGCTGCTACCGCTGACATGACCTGTTTGTGCGGTTACCTGGTCGGGGAGACAGTACGTCCGCCTCGGCTATCGCAGGCCAGGAACGCAGGGAGACCCCACCGCCTCGGGCCTGACCACCGCCGGACGGTGCTGGGGATCGGTGTCGCCGCGCAGGCCGGTTTCTCCGCGGCCATCTCGGGTCTGCCGGTGACCGGCACGTCGATGCGGGGCGGCTACCTGCTGACGACGTTCATCCTCGGAGTCGTGATCGGCGCCACCTACCTGGGCACCGCCGTCTCCGAGATCGCCTGGTGCATCTGGCCCGACCGCTCGGCGAGTACAGGTGCCGCTGGTCGGCCTGCTCACGACGGGCTCGCGCTCGCGCTGATGGCGATCGGGCTGGTGCCCGGTGGAGGTGGCGTGCCGCCGACGTGACAGCTGGCCGTCGCGATGTTCCTCGTGGGCGCACTCGGTGGTGCCATCGGCATCGCGTCGCTACCCGGACTGGCCGCGGAGCAGGGCTTCCACGTGGTCTACCTGTTCCTCGCCGCGCTGTGCTTCATCACCGCCGTCGCCTCGTCGACGCCCGGACAGTCCTGGTCGCCGCCACGCCGGCGATCGGCGGTGTGTTCACCAACGCCGGGCACGGCGTCGCCTACATCGAGATCGCCTCTATGGTGGGCGCGGCCAAAGCGGGCACCGCACCGGGACTGGAGAACACCACCGTGTCCGCGATGGCCTTCCTCACCCCGCTGCTGATCCCGCTGGCCGGAGTCGTGGCCGCTGGTGTGGCTGCTCGTCGGCATCGCCTCGGGGGGACCCCTGGCCCAGCGGCGCTCAAGGCGGCACGGGCCACCGGGACAGCCTGACCCCGGTCAAGCGGGAACGGCGGATGTCCGCTGCGAACGACTGTCCACAACAGACATTCGCTGTCGGCGTCCACGGCTGCACCGATGGCGTCGTTGCTCCGAACGCACGTCGCCCACCTCCACCTCCAGCTCCTCGGTCTCCTCCCTCGGACGATTCGCCGGCATGGCGAGGTCGTGAGAATCGAAGTCGATCCGATCGCCAGAGGGGGACTTCATGCAACCGATCCACACGTTCTCCGATACCGAACGGGACGACATCCGCGCGGCGTTGGAAGCGATCACCGTCGACCCCTACCGCGACTACCTCGGCTTCACGGCCGCAGTCGCGGCCCTGGTACGGGACGGCCTGCCCGCCCCGCTGGTGAAAGTCGCCGACCAGATCCGGGGCGAGCGCGAGAGCGGCCACTCCGACGTGCACGCGCTGCGCAACTGTCCTGTCGACACCGAACTGCCGACTCTGTCGCACAGCAACCCGCAGGCCGACAAGTACGCGCGGAAGAAGACGTACGTCGGTGAGGCGTTCCTCGCGGCCTTCGGCCTGCTGACCAAAACTCCGCTGCTGGCCTACGCCACGCGGTTCAACGGCGACTTCTTCACCGACGTGTTCGCCATCGACAAGTACTTCGGCAAGCAGACCGGTTACAGCGACGGCGAGCTCGTGTTCCACAACGACCGCACCGCGCACCCGGTCCGCGCCGACTTCATCACCCTGCTCGGCATGCGGTGCCCGGCGGAAGAGATGACCTACACCGCGTTCATAGACGGACGCTCGCTGCTAGCGAACCTCAGCGCCGACGAGGAAGCGGTGCTGCGCCTGCCGTACTTCGTGACACCGTTCGACGTGGTGTCCAAGGACAACAACAACTCGCTCACCGAGTCGGCGCCGCACGTCATCTTCGAGAACGATCACAGCATCCGGTACCTGGACTCGCACACCACGGTGTCGCGGACCGCACCACCGGAAGCCAAGGACGCGTTGCTGGCGCTCAAGAGCGCGCTCTCCCGTGCGGAGCGCAAGCGACACCGGATCCTCGAAGGCGACCTCTTCACCTTCGCCAACCAAGACGGTCTGCACAACCGCGAGCTGATCGAGGTCGTCGACGTTGAACGATCCCGTTCGCGCTGGCTGCTCAAGACCTACGCCTTCCGCGACCAGGCGGCCGCCGACCGGCACGCCGATCGCTGGATCGACGGCATCCCCGGACTGGTTGGGGACTGAGGGAACCGGTGACCACGGACCACACACCCACCGGGGAGGAAGTCATGGACCAGAGCACGCGGCGCATCGCTTTGTTCGACACCACTTTGCGCGACGGCGAGCAGGCTCCCGGCAACGCCATGCGCCCCGAGGAGAAGCTCGACCTGGCCCTGCGCATCGCGGAGCTGGGCGTGGACTGCGTCGAGGCAGGCTTCCCCGCGTCGTCGCCGAGTGACTTCGAGGCGACCCGCCTGATCTCGCGGAACCTTCGCGGAACCCGGTTCGCCACCTTCTCCCGCACGTCCCGCTTCGATGTCGCGCGCGCCGTCGAAGCGGGAGGCGTGGACAACCACGAGGTGCAGATGGTGGCCACCGGCAGCCGCATCCACCTGGAGCACAAGCGCGGCATCACCGCAGCCGCTGCTGTCGCCGAGGTCACCGACACCGTCGCTTTCGCCCGATCGCTTGGCGTGGAACACATCTCGGTCGGCATCGAGGACGCGAGCCGCAGCGACGACGACCTGCTGCGCGCACTCACCGAAAGCGCGCTGGAGGCAGGCGCGACATGCATCATCCTGGCCGATACCACCGGGTGCCACCTGCCGGCCGAGTACGCCGAGCTGATCGGCAAGATCCGCTCGTGGGCGCCCCGCCCGGTCCGAGTGTCCACCCACTGCCACAACGACTTCGGGCTGTCGCTGGCCAACGCCATCGCCGGTCTGGAAGCGGGCGCTGACGAGGTGCAGGTGACGCTCGGTGGCATCGGTGAGCGCGCGGGCAACACCCCGCTGGAGGAACTGGCCGCGGTGCTGGCCTACAAGTCCGCCGAGCTCGGGATGCGGGCCGACATCAAGCTGGAGGCCATGTACGCGGCCTACAACCGGTTGCGCGAGATCATCGGCCTCGAGGAGCCGAGGAACAAGGCGATCTTCGGCACGTACGCGTTCGGCACCGCGGCGGGCATCCACCAGCAGGGCATCCTGAACAACCCGGCGACCTACGAGTTCGTCGAGCCGTCCCGTTTCGGCCGCGAGCGTTCGCTGCTCATCGCCCGCCACTCCGGCCGGGCCGTGCTGCGCCACATCCTGGACAACCTCGGTGCGCGGGTGACCGACGCCGAGCTGGAGAACCTCTACCGCAGGCACGTCGCCGAACGCCCCGGTGGCGACTGCGAGGACCTCTCGGTAGTGCAGGCCAGGATGGCCGCGGAACTGTCCGTCGCACCAGTCCCGGTCGAAGCGCCATGATCCGCGCCTACCTCGGGCCGCAAGGGACCTTCAGCGAGACGGCGGCGCGCTCGTTCGGCACGCGGGTCCGTCCCTACACCTCGGTCTCCGCCGCGCTCGCCGCCGTGCGCGGTGGCGAGTGCGACGCGGCCGTCATCCCGTTGGAGAACAGCACGAGCGGCGTGGTGCCCGCGACGTTGGGCGAACTCGCCAGGATCGGCGAGGACCTGTGGGTCGACGGCGAGGTCGAGGTGCCAGTGCGACTCGCGCTGCTCGGTGCGTCCGGAGCGAGCCTGTCCGGCGTCAGCCGTGTGCGCAGCCATCCACACGCGCACAGCCAGTGCGCCCGCTGGATCAGCGAGTCGCTGCCTGGTGTCGAGGTCGTTCTGTCGGACTCCACCGCCGCTGCGGCGAGGGAGGTCGCCGCGGGCGGTTCAACCGCGGAGACCGCCATCGCCTCACCCGAGGCCGCCGCCCACTACGGCTTGAGCGTGCTCGTCGACAGCGTGGGTGACCGAACCGGCGCGTGGACGAGGTTCGTGTCAGTCCGCCCGGCGGGTGAGCCCGTCCTTCCGACCGGGTGCGACCGGACATCGTTGCTGATCACACACCGGGTCAACCGGCCTGGCGTGCTCGCCGGGTCGTTAGCCGAGTTCGGCGCGCGTGGTGTGAACGTGGTCTGGCTGCACTCGTGGCCGGACGGGTCGAGCCTGCGCCGCTTCCGGTTCTTCGTCGACGTGGAGGGTCACCTGGACGACCCGCCCCTCGCGGATGCCGTTGCGGCACTGCGGAAATCCGCCGACGTCGTGGTCTTGGGCAGCTATGCCCGCGCACCCCGTGCAGTGGTGGAGGAGGTGGTCAGGTGACCGGGACGCACACTGCCATGCCGTACCACGAGGCGGTGATCGGGACGGGTCCGCGCGGAACGGTGGTGCTGGAGCGGATCGCAGCCCGGCTGGCCGCGGAGCCCCGCGACCGAGCGGTCGAAGCCCCTTGCCGTCGACGCGGTGGAGGTGGGCGCCGGCCGCGTGCACAGCACCGACCATCCCGATTGGCTCCTCATGAACACGGTCCTCGGCCAGATCTCGGCGTTCTCGGGCTTGCCGGACGACGAGCAGGCTCGCCCCCGTCCGCGTGCCCGGCGAAGTGGTCGCGCGGTGCGTGACGTGCTCCACCGACAAGGAGAAGCCCAGTGACCGCCACCGTCCCGACGCTGGCACCCGCCCCCGCCCGGATCGGCCAGTCCACCGCCATCCCCCGTCCTCACTTCGACCTGCTCCGCCCGGACGTCCGGGCCGGATTGGTCGGCGCGCTCGACCTGCCCGCCGCCCAGCAGCCGTCGTGGCCCGACCAGGGTGTGCTGCGGGCGGCGTCGGCCGAACTCGCCGAAGCCCTGCCCGTGGTCACCTCTGCCGAGATCGGCACCCTCACCTCCCGCCTGGCCGATGTCGCGACGGGCTCAGCGTTCTTGCTGCAGGGTGGTGACTGGGCGGAGACGTTCGACGGCAACACCGAGACGCGCCTGCGTAGGAACATCCAGACGATGCTGCGGATGAGCGCCGTGCTGGGCTACCACGGGGGCATTCCCGTGGTGCACCTCGGCCGGATCGCGGGCCAGTACGCCACACCCCGCTCCGGCGACACCGACGCGCTCGGTCTGCCCGGCTACCGCGGTGACGCCGTCAACGCGGTCGAACCCACGTCGGACGGCCGGGTGCCCGACCCCGACCGCATGGTCCGCGCCCACGCCAACGCCTGCGTCACCATGAACATTGTGCGGGCGGTGGTGGGCACGACCAGCATGCGCGGCGCGCACCAGGGCTACGAGGAGTTCCTCGCCTCGGCCCGCGCGGGCGGCCGGTACAACGCGATGGTCACCGAGATGGACCGCGGTCTCGCGTTCATGAACGCCTTCGGTTTCTCCGGCGACCTGGCGCGGGCGCCGGAGTTCTTCGAGGGGCACGAGGCACTGCTGCTGGATTACGAGGCGGCTCTGGTCCGCGCCGACGAATCAGGGCGCGCTTATGGCACGTCCGGGCACTTCCTGTGGATCGGCGAACGGACCCGCCACCTCGACGGCGCGCACATCGCGTTCGCCGAGCACCTGTCGAACCCGATCGGCGTGGAGCTGGGGCCGGCGACATCGCCAGAGCAGGCGCTCGACTACGTCGAGCGGCTCGACCCGCGGCATGAGCCGGGCAGGGTCACCCTGATCGCCAGGATGGGCAACGGCCGCGTCCGCGAGGCGTTGCCGCCGATTGTGGAAAGGGTGGCGGCGTCCGGGCACGAGGTCGTGTGGCAGTGCGACCCGATGCACGGCAACAACCAGAACTCCGGCAGTGGCCACGAGATCCAGCACTTCGACCGAATCGTCGACGAGGTGCAGGGCTTCTTCGAGGTACACCGCAAGCTCGGCACCCATCCCGGTGGCGTTCACCTGGAACTGGCTGGCGACGACGTGACCGAGCGCCGGGGTGGCGCACAGCAGATCTCGGAGGCGGACAGCACGCGCCGCTACGAGACCGCGTGCGATCCGCGGTTGAACTCCCAGCAGTCGGTGGAACTGGCGTTCCTGATCGCGGAGATGCTCCGGTCCTGACCGGATGCCGAAGCAGAACGAGGAGATGGCGATGACCAAGCGTGCGGCGCGAAGGGTGGCGGGCGTCGAGCGGTCGGCGACCGTGGCCATGCTGGAGACGGTGCAGCACCTGCGGGCGTCTGGTGCGTCCCTGGTGGACCTGTCCAGGGGCGAGCCCGACTTCACCACCCCGTCCGGGATCACGGAAGCGGCGATCCACGCGTTGCGCTCGGGCCAGACCCACTACTCGCCCAGCCGCGGGTTGCCCGGACTGCGCGCGGCGGTGGCGGCGAAGTTGGCGAAGGACAACGGCATCCTGGTCAACCCGGCTGATGGGGTGATCATCACCCCATCGGCCAAGCACGCCCTCTACGCGGCGCTGACCGCGTTACTCGACCCCGGTGACGAGGTCGTGATCCCGTCTCCGGGCTGGGTCAGCTACGCGGCCATGGTGTCGCTGGCGGGCGCGACACCGGTGCCCCTGCCGCTGGACCCGTCCTCGGGCTTTCGCATCTCCCGTGACGACTTGGCAGCGGCGATCACCCCGAACACCCGCGTGCTGCTGGTCAACAGCCCCAACAACCCCACCGGCCGGGTGCTCGACCCAGCCGAACTGGAGGCGGTGGTGTCCGTGGCACGAGCCCACGATCTCATCGTCATCTCCGACGAGATCTACGAACACCTGCGCTACGATGGCCGCTCGCACCTCAGCCCGGCCGCTCATCTGCCCGAGAACACGCTCACCGTCAACGGCTTCTCCAAGGGCTACGCCATGACGGGGTGGCGTCTCGGCTACCTGGCCGGACCGGAAGACCTGATCTCCGCCACCCTCAAGGTGCACGAGCACAGCGTGAGTTGCGCCGCGACCTTCGCCCAGATCGCGGGCCAGGCCGCACTGACCGGAGGCACCGGGGCCGTCGTCGCCATGCTGGCCGCGTACACCCGGCGACGTGACCTCCTGGTGCGCGGGCTCAACGCGTTGCCGGGAATCACCTGTGCCGCGCCGGAAGGCTCGTTCTACGCGTTCCCGGACATCCGTGCGACCCACCTGCCGGACGCGGCCGAGTTCGCGGACTGGCTGCTGCGCGAGGCAGGTGTGGTGACGACGCCCGGTTCCGCATTCGGTCCTGGGGGACAGGGCCACCTGCGGCTGTCGTTCGCGGCGTCCGAGGAGGAACTGGAGGAAGCATTGGCGCGGATCGAGAAGGCTCAGAGCCGCATCTGAACGACGAGCACGACAAGCGCCATGTCCCGGCTCAGCAGAAGACCACCTGGTCCAGGCTCGGCCACAACCTCCGAATCAGAAACCGCGCATGAGCAGACGGACAGGACCTGGCGTCCGTTCGGCGCGCATTCGATGGTGCCGTTACCGCGCCTGCACCAGTAGAGCTCGACCAAGTCCTGCTCAGCCTGATGGCCGCGCCATGACGGCGCCGCTGTCGCCGACGAGCGGCAGCACATGTACGACCGGACACGAAAGGCAGGGGCATGCGCATAGCGATCATCGACCGAGGAGGGGCGGACCGGTTCGCACGGGCCAACGGTGACGCCTGGCTGCACCGATCCGGCACCGACGCGGTGTTGCTCACCGACCTCGACAAGGTGTCGAAGTGCCGGCTGAGCGACTGGTCCGCGGTGCTCGGCTTCCCGATCAACTCCGAGCCGACCCTGATCGGGGTGCTCACAGCCCTGCACGCGGGGCTGGGCCTGGACGCGGTCGTGGTCTTTCCGGAGAACCTCCAGCTGCCGGTGGCCCAGTTCCGCACCGAGCACGGCTTGCCGGGCCCGCACACCAGCTGGGTGGCGCCGTTCCGCGACAAGGACCTCATGAAGCAGGTCGCGCGGGCCGGTGGGCTGCGTTGCGCCCCGCACGCCCCGGTGGACGCGCCCGCCGACGTGGCGCCGTTCTTGGCCCGCTACGGCAAGGTCGTGGTGAAGCCGAGGGACGGTGCCGGCTCGGTCGGCGTGCACGTCCTGACGAGCCCGGCCGACCTCGACCTGCTCCCGCCGCAGCTGCGCTACCACCAGGTGGAACAGTTCGTGGAAGGCGAGATGCTCCACGTCGACTGCCTGGTCCGCGACGGGAGCGTGCTGCACCGGACGGTGTTCCGCTACGTCAACTCGCAGCTGGAGCACACCACAGGCCAGCCGACCGCTACGGCCACCATCGACGACCTCGCGCTCCAGCGGGCAGCCGACGCACTGACCAGCCAGGTGCTGGAAGCGTTCTCGGTGAGGGACTCCGTGCTGCACCTGGAGGCGTTCATCAGCCCGGACGGGCTCGTCTTCAACGAGGTCGCCTGTCGCGTCGGCGGCGGGACGATCAACGAGATGGTCTACCGGCTGAGCGGTTACAACCTGATGGGGTCCATGATCGACATGGCCGTGGGTGAGCCGAGCAAGCCGGACCCCGACTGGCAGCCGGGCCCGCCGGCAATCGGCGACGTGATGTTCTACGCCCGCCCAGGGGTGTTCGAGGGCATGGACGACGCCATGGTGCCACCCGAATGGGTGCTTTCCAGGCAGGTCTTCGCCGACGTCGGCGATAGCGTTCAACCGCTCGGGCGGGTCGGCGGCAGCATCGCGCAGTACGTCGTGGCCGGCTCCGACGAGGAAGAGGTCCGGGCTCGAATCGACTGGATACGCGAGAAGGTCACCGTCCGGGTGGAGCAGCCGTGCAGGTGACGGCGATCGAAGCCGGGGTCGTGACGGCGCCGCTGCACCGGCTCAGTTCAAGCGCGGACGGCCCGTGACCGGCGTCCAGCCACTGCTCGTCGTCCGCGTGCAAGGCGAGGACGGCGGCTGGGGACCCAAGTCCTGAGTGTGCTGTCGTTCATGTCGGTTCTTTACCGCATGTCGATGTGTCGAAGATTCCGCGCTTTCTTTCTTCGGGAGCCGTAGGCCCCGCGTGATGTGCGCTGCACGGCACCGCTTGTGCGTTGATCAGTTTGCCTGCGTGAAGGTGAAGGAACAAGAATGTCCGTAATTGAGTCGGATTTGCTGTCTGGCGATTTCCAGTCAATGTTCCGCGATGCTGTCGGCCGGTTGGTTTCGGACGGCGCGTCCGGCCAGACAGTGATGTCCAAGACCGAATGGCAGTTGGATCCGGGCCTGAGCGCGGCCGTGAAGGAGATCGTTTCACTGCGCCCAGAGGATCGGGGCTTTCGGGTGGTGCCGGGCCTCTTGAGCGGGCTTGGCGATCCTGGGCGCACGCCACCGCGCTGGTCCGAGGTCGAAGCAACGCAGGCTGCGGCCCATGATGTGGCTCTCGTCCTTGTCGCCTCCGCTCTGGGGCGACCCTTCGGGTGGCCGGGGCAGCAGGATGGTCGACTGGTGCACAACATCCTGCCCAGCCCGGAGAGCGCTGAACTGCAGGTCGGCGCCAGCAGCGTGGTCTCCCTGGCCTGGCACACGGAGGACGCGTTCCATTCAGAACGGGCGGATGTACTACTGCTCGCGTGCCTGCGAAATCCTGATTCCGTGGGCACCCGACTTGCGTCAGTTCGCGACATCGCGCTCAGTTCGACCGAGTTGGAGTGCCTCCAACAGCCGCTCGCGGTTATCGATCCGGACGATTCTTACGGGATCGACGGGCGCGACGGTGCGTCCGATGTCGGGATGTCGACCGTCTGGTCCCGAGCCGATGGACTGTGCGTGCGCTACGATCCTTTCTACACGCGCTTCCTTGAGGAGGAGCCGACGTTCCTCGATGCCTACGACAAACTCGCCCAGAGTTTCGAAGACTGCAGTTTCAGCGTGAACCTTCGACCGGGTGATCTGCTGGTCGTCGACAACGACGTTTTGGTTCACGGTCGAGTAGCTTTCCAGCCTCGCTATGACGGAACGGATCGCTGGTTGAAGCGAGTCCTCGTTCGAGCGCCTCGGCTGCGTCCTTCCCGAGAGCAGACTGAGCATGGTTACGGGCAGACGCCGTTGTTGTTCTGACCACGTCAGCCAACTGCTCGGCGTCCATGGTCGTTGACGGTTGAGCGTCACCAGGTCCCCGATCAACTCCGGCGGGTTGCCGTCGGGTACGGGCCCATGACATCGCGTGAGTTCACCAGGGGAGCAGGGCTCGTGTGTGGGTGCCTGACAGGAACTTCGGTGCCGCTGGGAACTGGCTCGGTGAGCAGCTTGTGCAGTCGGTTGACTGTGCGAGCGCAGGCCCGACCGAGTTCGTCGCGGCGGGTGTCGAACACCCTGCTTGATCGCGAGCTCGGTGAGAATGCCGAGGACCGGTTCGCTGTCGGCGACCAAGCGACGGCGAGGTGCCTGACCACGCCGTCGCCGACCCGACCGCCCGCAATCGGTCGGGTCGGCGACGGCCTTCCTCGACGATCCACTGGTAGCCGTCGTTGTCCGTGCCGAAGCGCACTCGGTCGGCGGGCAGCCGCAATGAGGCAGTGACTCGCCGGATGCCTGGAACGAGTCGATCTGCACGTCGTGGCGCGTGGCAGGCTGTTGATAGCGCCGTCCTGGTGATCGACCCGGTCCGGGTCTGGTGGGTTCCGGCGCATGAGCCGGACATCGGCGGATGTACGGAGATCCCGTCGGACCTGTGCCGGGGTGAGTCGTTGTGGCAGAACGGTTTTCTCCCCAGGGATGACGCAAGTCCACGACCATGCCGCGTGCCGAGCGCGGTTGGGTATGGGCGGCCGGCAGCAGCCAGGTCCACCGATCGGCCGCGTCGGGATCGCGTGGTCCCGCGGCGACCCAGCCGGTCACTGCAAGCCTGGAAACCAGGCTGATCCAGTCTCCAACGAACCCGGTACTTGACAGCGGAAGGGGTGTTGTTTTGTTGGGGCGGGCGTTGATCGATGTTGCGCCGTTGAAGGCTCCGGTTTTTCTGCGGTTGTTCGTCGGGCGGGTGTTCTCCGGTATCGGCAGTCAGATGACGCTCGTCGCGGTGATGTTCCAGGTTTGGTCCATGACCGGTAGCACGGTGTGGACCGGCGCTGTGGGGTTGGCGACGGCGTTGCCGATCATCGTGTTCGGGTTGTTCGCCGGGTCGTTGGTGGATCGGGTTGATCGGCGGCGTTTTTACCTGATCACGGTTGCCGGGCAGGCGTTCTGCGGTGTTCTGCTCGCCGTGCAGGGGTTTGTGGGGCACCTGCCCGTGGGTGGGGTGTTGGCGCTGGTTGCGCTCCAAGCCTGTTTCGCCGCCGGTGGTGGGCCCGCGTCGCGGACGTTCATCCCTCGGTTGTTGCCCAAGGAGCAGCTCGCGGCCGGGTTGGCGTTGAACCGGATCGGGGTCCAGGGGGCGATGTTGCTCGGACCCGCGCTCGGTGGGGTCCTGGTGGCGTGGGTGGGGGTTGGTGGGTGCTACCTGGTTGACGTGGTGACGTTCGGTGTGGCGTTCTACGGGGCTTTCCGGTTGCCGCCGATGGTGCCGGAAGGGGAGTTGTCGCGGCCGGGGGTTCGTGGTGTCGTGGACGGGTTGGCGTACCTGGTTCGGGAACCCGTGGTGCGCGGGGCGTTGTTGACCGATCTTGCCGCGATGGTGCTGTCCATGCCGGTCAGCGTCTTCCCGCTGGTGAACGCGGAGTGGTTCGGCGAGGATCCGCGGACGTTCGGGTTGTTCCTCACCGCCATCGCGGTGGGTGGCGTGGTGGCGTCGGTCTTCTCCGGCACGTTCACCCGGCTCGCGCGACCGGGGGTGGTGATGGTCGCCGGGGCGCTGGGGTGGGGCGTGTCGGTGGCGTTGTTCGGGATGTCCACCAATCCCTGGGTGGGGTTGGGTTTCCTGGTGCTGGCGGGGGCGGCGGACACCGTTTCCGTGGTGTCGCGCGGGGCGTTGGTGCAGATGCACACGCCCGACTCGATGTTGGGACGGGTGGCCGCCGCCGAGCAGATCGTCGCGCAGGCCGGACCCGACGTGGGCAACATGCGCGGCGGCCTGGTAGCCGGTGCGACGTCGGGTCCCATTTCGCTGGTGAGCGGTGGGCTGCTGTGCGTGGTCGCGGTCGCGGTGGTCGGGGCCACCACTCCGGGGTTGCGGCGGGCTTCCCTTCAGAAGCCGGTGCAGCTGCGGTCGACGAGCGGGCCCGCCGCGCCGGGGTAGCGGGCCGGGTCCAGCAGGTTGTCCAGGTCCACGTCGACCAGTTCCGGCAGCTCGCGCGGGACCGCTCCGAGCGTCCTGCCCTCGGCCAGCGCGGTGAAGGACGCCTTGGTGAGCAAGTACTTCGACCTGGCCTTGCCGAGCACGAGGGGCGACGGCCAGGCGCTCGGCCACGATGGCACCACAGGTGAACTCGACGTCGGCTCGCATCCGGTTGGTGTCGACCTCCAGCCCCTCGGCCAGTTCCACGGCGGTGAAGCCGCCGTCGCCGGTCAGGCGCAGGGCTTCTCGTAGGACCTGCCACTCGGCGTGCCACGCGCCCGCTGGGCGTTCGTCCTCGGCGATCTCCTCGCGGAACAGGGTTTGCACGTCGACGGCGAACTTGCCCAGCGCGCCGGTCCCGAAGCTGAGCACCGCGCCCAGGTCGGCTTGGCCGCGAACGGAACTCGGGGTGGAGGTACCACTGCGCGCCGGGCTGGAGAGCAGGACGGAGCCGGACGACGGGGTGCTGACGATCACGGCCCACACCGGGATGCGATGGGGTGAGCTGGGGCCGCCCAAGACTCCTTCCAGCGCGCGCACAGTGCACCTGCCGCCGTTCCTGGCCGACGAGCCGGTCGCCCACCGCGAGCGGAACTGGGAGTCGCGGTTCGTGTTCCCCAGTGCTCGGGATGCGTTGCGGCGGCGGTCGAACTCCCGGCGGCGGGCGCGGCTGCCCGCGAAGGCCGGCAACCCGAAGCTGGGTGGAGGCCGCTGAACCAGGAGTTGCACTTCCACGATCTGCGGCACACGCACGAGACGTGGCTGATCGTGGTTGAGGTGCCGCGGGTGGTGCGGCTGGCCCGGCTGGGGCACAAGCGCAAGGAGAGCGTGAGCAGTGCTGAGTCTCAGCAGCAGTCGCTGAGACGCCGGTGCGGCTGCGGGCCGTGACCGCGGGTGATCATCCACCCGTGACACCTGCCATCGAGGACCTCTACCGCGGCTTCGAACGCGAGCTGCTGGTTCCACTGAGGGCGGAGATCGGGGACCTCATGCCGCCACACCCGTGCTCGAAGGCGGTGCCGCACCTGTGGCACTGGTCGCGGCTGCGCGAACTCGCCACCCAAGCGGGACAGCTGGTGCCAGTGGGGCGCGGAGGCGAGCGACGCGCCATCGCGCTGGCGAACCAATGCGTCCGGTCCCCTGATTTCCGCACACGTGTTCGAAGCCTGCCGCGCTCTGCATGGGCTGGCCGTGGGAGGATGATGGGAGTAAATTGGGAGAAGGCAAGGTGTGGCAATAGGATCTAGCTGCACTCAAGTGCACCCAACTGCACCGCCACGACCTGGCGGTTCCGTGTTTCCGCAGGTTAATCCATCATCCGATCTACCCTGGGGGTCAAGGGGTCGCAGGTTCAAATCCTGTCGTCCCGACGGTCTGAATCAGCCCGCTGATTCTGGGTGAAAGCCCAGGTCAGCGGGTTTTTTCATGCGCTCTTTTCGATCTTGTGATGACTGTCCACAGTGGTCTGTACTGGCCGGTAACCCGGTGTTTGGGAGGATTTTGGGAGAATCCGTTTCCGCGGGGCGAAATGGGGTCGCGTTGGCTAAAGCGAATCGTGCCCTCCGTTCGGGTGTTCTTCCTGCCGTGATCGGCATGTGTAGCGGCGTATCTAATCGGCTCTGTTTGGCGATCTCATCGATGGTGCCCGCTGGCACCCGATGCGCCGGGATGTGTTAGCGCCTGAAGTAGTTGGGATCTCGGTGCGCACGCCGCGCAGGATGTGCTCGAAGTAGGGGCGGGGTCTTGTGTCGTCCGAGGAAGGACCGCCGTGCGGACAGCGTTCGAGAGGTTCGATGTCGTCGCGTTCTTCTCCGACGTCTGCGAGTTGAATCCTGTGGACGCCTGGACGCTGGAGTTCGGTGAGGAACTTCCGATTGAGGCCGGCGTCGGCCGTAACCGGCACGCTGCTGCTCGCCGTCACCCTCGTCGTGGCCATGCTGATGGCATAGGTGACTGAGCGGGCGCGGAAATCTGCACGTGCGGGCGCGCGCCAGATGTGCCAGCCCGCTGCGACGCCTGGATTCCTGCACGAGCCGTCGGTTGGGATCTGGTACGGCGCGTGCTGGATGGTGTCGGTCTCGAACCTGCCGTCCGCGTCAGTGGTGAAGCTGACGTGTAGGTCCCACCCCACCCCGCCAGGTCGGGGCCGTCGTCGGCGTGATCAGTGGTCTCCGCGTCCGAGTTGACCGCCAGGGCCGCAAGCCGGACATGTCGGATCTTGGCGCGACTCGACGAGGTCACGTTCGCGGCTCCTCGGGCGGTGAAGCGAGGCTGCGGTGTCGGTGCTGTTCTCGTGCAGCGCGGTGACGGCGAGCGTGAAGTGGTTGACGGCCTCGGCGACCGCTAGCGAGTTGAGGGCGATCACGCTGGGAACGGGCACCTCGTCGACGTAGCGAGCGAGCCGGCGTTCCTCGGCGTTGTGCATGTCGATGGCCAGGTTGGTCGGGTTGATCAGGCCGTCGCACCACAGGCATGTCTTGCCTGGGACGAGAAGACGCGTGACCGCGTGAATTTGGCCGACGGTGCCGTCGGTGTTCACGGGGACCTTGACGCCGGCCTGGGTGGCCGGGATGAGGTAGCGGTGAACGGCCTCGTTGACCCAGTGTCGCGCCGAGTCGGTGTCGGCGGCGAGGAAGATCCAGTCGCAACCTGCGACTGCCTGGCGCGCGTCCGGGTGCTCGACGCGCTGCGGGATCACGTCGATCATGATTTTCGGGTTTGCCCGGCGAGCGTTGCGTTCGGCCAGTTCGGTCTTCGGTTTGCCCACGTCCGACTGCTCGGCCGCGATGAGGCGGGGCAGGTTGGTCTCCTCAGCCTTGTCGTCCTCGATGAGGACCAGGCGCCCGACGCCTAGGCGGGCCAGGAATTCGACGGCCATGCTGCCGACGCCGCCCAGTCCTACAACAGCGACTTGAAGGCGTCGAAGGGTTTGCTGTCCTTGGTCGCCGAAGAGCCGGGCTTGTCGGTCGTGGCCGTGGTCCGCAGCTGCGGCCGGAGCAGGACGCGGCCGCAGTCGGATGACGTTGTTGTCTGGAATGACGACCTCAGCCAGCTCCACCCGCTCGCCATCGGGCGGCCAGAGGTCTCCGGCGGCCGCCTGTGGGGTGAAGACGACGGCGCCGACGATCTGGCCCGTGATCTGTCGCAATGCGGGGTAGCCGCGTTCGTGGCTGGCGAGGTCTACCGGGGAGAACCCGACGGTGGTCGTTCCGTAGTGGTTGTGCACCGCGAGGTAGGCGAGCTGCTCGTCGGCGGCGCGCACCGCCGCGTCGCGGACGAACTCGGGCGACAACGCCCGGTACCCGTAGGTGCCGGGCACGTAGTCGTGGTCGTCGCGCGCGAGGAGAAGCTCCCTGCCGAGAAGGCGGGGTCCGCGCGGTCCGTTGGCGATGCCGGCGAAAATCACTGCGCCGTGCTCGTCGCCGTCTGTGAAGAGGTGCTGCTCGAGCTCGGCCCAGAGGCGTGGGGGGAGTGTCAGGCCCCAGCCCTCGGCTGGTGGATTTACCTGGTGGCGAACCATGTGATCACCCTCTCTGCCTTGAGGACGGCGTTGTCGAAGCCGTTGCGGTGGTTCGATCTGCGAGACAGCTGAAGGGCGGGACGGTTGCGCCACTCCATGGTCTGGACGCCTTCGCCGTGTGCCCCGCCGTCGGAGCGGGCGACTCTGCCGCAGTAGAAGGGGTAGATGTCGCTGTGCGGGCAGGCGGCGTCGATCTGGAAGCCGAGCCAGGTGGTCTGCGGCGTGTACCTGGATCCGAAGTCCACGTTGTCGATGACGACGATCGCGCCGCCGGCGCCGTCCGCGGTGACCTCGACCGAGTGATCGGCGAAGTGTGCGCGGACGGCGGCGACGGCCTCGGCGACCGCCGGGGTCAGGGCCGTCACGAGTTGTCGTCGGGAGCGACGGCGATGAACTCCTGCCCCTTGTGGACAGCGATCGTGTCGTCGTCGCCGACGACCTCGTAGCGCTGGCCCCGCTTCACCGAGAGCTGGAAGTCGACTTCGACCGCGGCTCCCTGGGTCTTGGCGGCCTGCTTGATCTCGAGACCGGTCATCCGGTGCTCGGTGAGCGTCACCGCTTGCCTGTTGACGGTGACCTGGAACTTGGCCGGACGGTCGTCAGCCTCGCGATTCGTGTGTTCGGTGGTGGTGGACATCGGTGTCCCCCTCCTGATTGTCGTAGTAGCCGGGATGCTCCAGACGAGTGTCCCGACTTGCTTCCAGTGTTCGACATGTCGAACACTCATGTCGAACGGTATCACAAGTGCTCGACTTGTCGAGCAGTGGTAGAAATGCGACACGGACCAGTGAGGGGTGTGCATGGCACGAATGACGGTCGACGTGGCTCGCCTACACGCGGCGTTGGACGCCGCGCGGGAGAGCAAGGACATGTCCTGGCGGCAGCTGGCCAAGGAGCTCGGGGTGAGCCCTTCGACGATGTCGCGGCTGGCGAACGAGGACGCGAAGCCCGACGTGAACGCGTTCGCCGCGATGGTGACGTGGCTGGGAGTACCCGCCGAGAAGTTCATGGTGGACGAGGACGACCGGCCCGCGAGGACCGACGAGGAGCCGCCACTGCTTGCGGAGCTGGCGCCGCTGCTGCGGGCACGAAGTGATCTGAAGAAGGAAGACGTGGAGCACCTCGAGGACCTCATCGGCTCCGCGGTGCGGAGGTTCGCCACGGAACGGGCCGCGAAGAAGGGCTGACACATGACCTGCCGCTGGACCCAGGCGAAGATGCGGGAGGTGGCCGACGAGGAGCGGGCTGAACTCGGCCTGACCTGGGACCAGCCACTGGATCCGTACCGGCTGGCGGAGGCCCACGGGATCCCCGTCTACGCGATCGACGAACTGCTGGACTGCGAGCACGCCGTTCGTCACTTCACCACGACGCGGACATCCGCCTGGTCGGCTGCCCTGGTGCCGGTCGGGCAGCGACGGCTGATCATCGAGAACACCTCCCACGCGCCCGTCCGACGGCGGTCCAGCATCGCCCACGAACTCGGCCACTTCCTACTCGAGCACCCCTTCGACGAGGTCCTGCTGACCGAGAAGGGATGCCGCCGGTTCGACCCGGGCAGGGAAAAGCAGGCGACGTTCGTGTCCGGCGAGCTGCTCGTGCCGTGGAAAGGTGCCATCCAGGCCGCCTTTGACGACATGACCAACGCACAGGTCGCCCAGACGTACGGGGTGAGCGAGCAGTTCGCGCAGATGCGGATGTCCGGCGCCCGCGTGGCGGCCCGCAACATGCGGGCCAAGCGGGGCGCCAGATAGGCGGCGCGAGGCCAGCGTAGAAGGTGGCGCGGGGGCTGCCCAGTGTGCGGCGTGGAGACAAGGCGCAATATCGCGGCGTGGTGCACCATCTGGGTGGGCGGAGTGGTGGTGCCCGCTGATGAACGCCGGTGATGCACCGCTGCGAACCAACCTGGCAGTGTGAGGGTCAGGGGTTCGAGTCCCCTCAGCTCCACAATTGGATACAGCATGAGAATCGCCCGCTGACCTGCGTAACAGGTTCGGCGGGCGATCTTGTTTTCCTGTCCCAAGTGGACGGTGGTATCGCTAACTGGAGCAAAACTGGAGCACGGCCCCGAACCTGGCGAAATAGGGTCACGTAGCTGCTCCAGAATCGGTCATCCGGTCGGGTGGTTGCCCACAAGACTTTGGTTCGCCTGCTGACGTGTCGGCGGTGGCGTCCGGTATGTCGACCATGCTGCGCACGATGCAGGCGGGGCACCGCGTGTTCATGGGCTGGCGCGTGCGTGATGGCGGCGGCCGGACCGCTGCCGTCTGTCGGGTCGTGCGGGTTCCGGACTGAACGAGGCGCTGCCGTTCGGTCATCACGCTGCGGTAGGTAGAAGTCGTGCCCGAAGTTGGCGGCTGGCTTGTTCCCATCCTTGTGGTGCCCTCGGCGGGAGTACCAAAGGATGGGAACGGGTCTGACCAGCTGTTTTATAGCGGCAGCCTGGTGGTGGAGTCGTCGTTCGGCCTATCTGTGCCTGAGTAGCGGCCTGGGGACGGGTTGCTCGGACCCGTCCTCATCTCGGCGTTCCTGTGAAGGCAAGTAACTGCGGGACTGCCTCAACTAGCCAGGAAGGTGGAAGTTGCGGGTGGAAGTTCCCAACCGGAGAGCTCTTGTGGAAACCACTCGGGCTGCGGCCCATTAGTTGAGGATCAACGAGGCAGTGGACGGCCGTGCGGGGCCGGTGGTTCGAGGCCAGTGGAGCGGCTGGGGTGCTCTGCGGATGGTTCCGGGATGGGTAGGTGATCGACTGTCAGGCAGTGCGGAATCCCTTCGGGTGAGGTGGTGACGCAAAGGCTGAGAGAGGCTTGGAAGCGGGCGAGCCGATAGCGCGCATCAGGGCGGGTACGAGTGCGCGTTTATGCGCGTCGTAGCCGAGGTCCAGGGGTAACTGGCGGGTAGGCTTCACAGCGCATGGCGGTCCCGGATCGGCGCTCGGTCCGCGTAGCGCGCTTTGGTCAGCGTCCCGAGGCGATACAAACCGCCGACGGCCGAGCTTGGGCAGGGTGGATTCCCGCATGACGACTGGCAACGGGCAGGACGCGGACGGCTGGGATCGGCAGGAGACGTCGTCCGGTCATGCCGTCGGATACGACGAGGTGAACGACCTGGCGCTGCAGTTGGGCGACCTGGCACGCTATCTGCAGGGGCAGGACAGCGTGGAGGACACGCTGCGCGGGATTGTGTACGCGGCTGTCGGCACGGTGCCGGGTGCGCAGTACGCCGGGGTGTCAGTGGTCGAGGGCCGCAAGACGATGAGCACGCCCGCCGGCTCCGACGATCTGGTCTTCAAGGTGGATCAGGCGCAGGTCGACTTCCACGAGGGGCCGTGCGTCGACGCGCTGTATGAGCACCGCACTGCGCGGCTGCCGGACATGGCCGCGGAGCAGCGCTGGCCGCGTTTCGCCGCTCGTGCCGTCGAACTGGGTGTGGGCAGCATGTTGTCGTTCCAGCTCTACGTCACCGGTGACGACCTGGGTGCCCTGAATCTGTACTCCCGAGACGCCGATGCCTTCACCGAGGAGTCTGAGCAGGTGGGGCTGTTGTTCGCCACGCACGCCGCGGTGGCGATGGCCGACGCGCAGAAGATGGCGCAAATGTCGCGGGCGGTAGGTACCCGTGATCTGATCGGTCAGGCCAAGGGCATCCTCATGGAACGGCACAAGATCAACGGAAATCAAGCCTTCGCCGTGCTCACGCGGGCCAGCCAGCACACCAACACGAAACTGGTCGAGGTGGCCGAATACCTGGTGCGCAGCGGCGAACTCCCCAAGACCCGATAGGACCGGGTCACCTCAGGTAGCCGAAGCGCAGCAGCCGCGGAGGTCAACACCGCCTGATTCTCACCCGTTCAACGTCGAAGTGTCACGCGAGCACGCTCCCGATGCCCTGGGGCGAACCAGGGCTGGTGCTCAGCGCCGGGGAACCATGCCGCAGCCTTGACCACAGCGGTGGAGCCCTGGTTGCGTGGCCTGCATACACCGCTCAAGTGACGATCGGGCGGAGCACGCCCGTACCCCTCTGCCGACCTGCGCAGGTGCCGTCGGCTGGTCGTGAGCGCGCTAGGGTTGATCTGGTGGTAGCGAGCCGAGCGCGGAGGGTGTCGTGGAGCAGAACCGGCGTGCTCGGCTCCACCAGCTGCTCATTGCCGATCGGTGTCGTGACTCGGGCTCCATCGTGGCGCTCGTCTGCGCGCGATGTGTGATGGAACTGTCGGTCACCGGCGCCGGTGCCACCGTGCTCAGCCACCTCCACAACGGTTCCGACGGCGCGACCCACCCGAGTCGGGGCTTGGTCCACGCGACGAACCCGACCAGCGCCGCGCTGGAAGACCTCCAACTCACCGTCGGTGAAGGACCGTGCCTGGACGCGTTCGCTTCCGGTGGGCCAGTGCTGGTGGCCGATCTGACCGCCGAAGGTGCGCACTGGCCCGCGTTCACCCCTGGCGCGTTGGCGCTGGGCGTCGAGGCGGTGTTCTCGTTCCCGTTGCAGATCGGTGTGATGCGGTTGGGGTCGCTGGAGTTCCACCGCGATGTGCCCGGTCCGCTGTCGCGCAACGAGATGAGCGACGCGCAGATCCTGACCGACATGGCCACACAAGGCATCGCCGACGAACTCGCCGGACGCGACACCGCTGATGTGAGCTGGCTGCTCGACCCACACGTCGAGGTGCACCAGGCCACAGGCATGGTGCAGGTGCAGCTCGCGGTGAACGCCGAGACGGCGTTGATGCGGTTGCGCGGGTATGCCTTCACCCATGACCTGCCGCTGGCCGAAGTCGCTCATCAGGTCGTCTCGCGCACACTTCGCTTCACGCAAGAGGAGGGTCGGTCATGACGCGTGCTGCGGAAAGGTCGTCACGATGAGCACCGCAGGAGACCAGCGGCTGTTCGACGAGACCTCCGAGTCTCCGCTGGAAGATCCGCGTTGCAAGTCCAACCGATGAGCTGTCGCCAGGATGCACAACCACGTGCGAGACCTGATTGCACAGAAGGCGCTCACTAGCAGCACCGCGCCGGGTCACATCATCGAAGCGCTCGACAAGGTCGATACGACGCACACATCGGCAAAGTGTTGGTCACGCACGCGGGTCGCCGATGCTAAGCCCAGTGCCGGGCACCGGCAACATCAATACAGCAAAGCGCAGCATGAATGCGCAACAACGCATGGACAATGCGTAGGCAGGTCCCGTGCATCACGAGGGACCACACTCAGCATTGCCCGTCACTTCGGCATCTGCACTGGCGCCGTCAATATTTCGAGGTCGCGGATCCCGCCTACGCGAATCTACCCGTCGGGTGGCGGATGCCGAGCTTCTTCCCCTTCGATGCGCTCAAGGTTTAGTTCCGTGCAACAACGGGTAAACAAATCGCACTAACGGGTTGAGGATGCAGCTCGGATCGGTTCGCTGTGCTCGTCGAAGGAGCCTTTCCGGTGAAGATTGCGATGGTTTCTCTCGACGCCAGTCCTGTGAACGCCGTCATCGGCTCGCGTGGAGGTCATGTCGCCGCGTTGGCCGGCGCACTTTCCCGGCATCAGCACGAGGTGACCGTGTACACGGGCAACTTGGATCTCGCCGCGCCAGAGCACACGACCATGAACGGGTTCGCGGTCACGCACCTTCCCCCGACCGCCGCGGCGTTCGCGGACAAGCTCGCCGCGCAGTGGCAGCGGGAGAGGCCTGATGTCGTGCATGCGCAATCGTGGGCATCCGGGCTGGTGAGCGCGATGAGTGCACGCTACGCCCAGGTGCCCTTGGTGCAGACTGTGGACGAACCGGACGGGAAGACCGTTCAGTCTCGTTCGGTTGAGCGAGCGCTTTGCCGTGCTGCAAGCCGGATCGTCGTCACCAGCGAGCGCCGAGCCGCTGCGTTGATCAGAGCCGGTGCGCGGAGGGCGCAGGTGTACGTGGTTCCGCCGGGTGTGGACACCGAACTGTTCCAGCCGGACAGTTCGGGTAGGTCCCGCTCGCTGCCACACCGCGTGGTGTGGCTGGGTAAACCGTTGTCGTTCAACGACGTTGACGTCTCCAGCGTGGTTCCGAACACCGAGTTCGCGACCATAGGCGGCACTGCTCGGTTGTTGTCGGAGCAGGATCGTGCGGCACTTCTGCGGTCTGCTGATGTCGCGGTGTGCGCGGGCTCATCTGCTGAGCAAGAAGCTCTGACGTTGCAGGCGATGTCGTGCGGTGTCCCGGTCATCGCGCTCGTACCTGACGGTCCGAGTGACATGGTGGTGCACGGCATCACTGGTCTGCACGTGCCGCAGGGCAGCGTGGCTGGGTTTTTCCGCACGCTGCGCGCGCTGGTGGCTGACTCGACGAAACAGGACCTGCTCGGCATGAGCGCCCGCGACCGGGCGTGCGTGCGGTACTCGTGGGGTCGCGTCGCCAGAGACTTGGTCCAGGCATACGACCAGGCGATCGGTTCGCGCCGCAACGACGCGGCATTGCAGTAACCGGTTCTATCTCGCGTGTGATGTCATTGATGCGCCAACTCCAGCGCGATTCCGGTGACATCAGCAGCTGGGCGAACTAGTTGCCGCAACCGCGACTTCTCGCTCTACCCGATCGGCTCGAACTTCGGCCGCGGCCCTGCCCTGCAACCGCGGGCCACAGTTCAGTCCCTGGCCAGCGGTGGGGGACCCTGCCGCTCAGGGGCCGATGGCGCCCGTGGTCCAGCTCCGTTCACACGACCTTGCCAGCGGGTTCGGTGGTGTATCCCCAGTCAAAGGCCAGTGCCGTGATGAGCAGCCTGCCGCGGCCCGCGAGTGTCGTCGATGCGGGAACTTCCGAGCACCGGCGGGTCGGTCGCGGTGTCGGTGACCTCCGGCGAGTGGCCTGTGGCTCCGAACACTGCGATGGTCACGGGTGTCGCTGTCTCCGGTGTGCGGAGTTCAGGCGAACTGCAGTGAGCGGATGGAGTTGCCCATCGTGATGCGCTCGATGGGAGTGGTGATGCCGGTGCCGGGCTCGTTGCCTGCGCCCACGGCCAGCAGCAGGGGCACGAAGTGGTCGGCGGTCGGGTGGGCGATCCGGGCGCCGGGTCCCTTGCGCTCGTAGTCCATGAGGGCGTCGACGTCGCCGCGGCTCACGGTCTCGCTGACCCAGGCGTCGAACTCGCGGTTGTGGGTGACCAGGTCGGGGCTCCGCATGACGGCGAAGCTGTGGGTCATGAAACCGGAGCCGACGACGAGATAGCCCTCCTCGCGCAGGCCGCGAAGCCGCAGTCCGAGCTTGAGCAGCGCTTCGGGGTCGAGGCTGGGCATGCTGACCTGGACGACCGGGACGTCGGCTGCGGGGAACATCGCCATCAGCGGGATGAAGGCGCCGTGGTCGAGTCCGCGGTCGGCGTACTGGTGCATGGGGGTGCCGTCAGCGAGTGCGCCCACGACGCGATTGCCGAGCTCGGTGGCGTCGGGGGTCGCGTACTGCAGCGTGTAGTAACGCGGGTGGAAGCCACCGAAGTCGTAGTACAGGGGCGTCCCGGCGGTGGTGGCGGAGATGGCGAGGGGGGCGTTCTCCCAGTGCGCGGAGACCATCACGATGCCGCGCGGCCTGGGCAGGGTCTGGCCCCAGTCGAACAGGTCGCGCAGCCACTCGGGGTCGTCGAGGGTCGGGGGCGCTCCGTGGCTCACGAAGAGCGAGGGGAGTGGCCCGTCGGAGGGTTGCCAGTCGCGTCGCTCGCGGGCCAGGGGCAGCACCTCGGCGAGGAGGTCGTCGTAGGCGCCGGCCGGTCGGGCCGGGTTGAAGATGTCGTTCATGGTGGTGCTCCTCAAAGTAACTTGAAGCTTCAATTAAGCGCGATGCTCACTTGAACCGTCAAGTGACTGCGTTTGTTTCTCGTTGCCTGGCACAAGGGCGCGTGAAGTGGCTCACATCAGAGGAGCGTGATGTGTGGCCGTCGTTCGCCGCGATGATGACGAAGTTCCCGGCGGCGCTCGACGGCCGACCCCGGACCGGTCCATGTAGATGACCGACATGTCGCCGGGGTACGACGCCTGCTCATCGACGACCTGACGGCAAGCGAGCTCGCCACACTCGTCAAGGCGGGGGAGAAGGTCCTGCGCAAGATCGACGACGGTCGCTGCCCGGCGAAAGCGCCGAGCGAGCAGTGAAGTCAGCTCAGCACGAGCGCTGGCGTGCAAGCACTGTTGCTGGAACAGACGCTGCCGTCGCACGACGCAGCACGGAGTCTCACCAGTTCGTGAGCGTTCCGGCGGCTCCAGGGAGTCCTCGACGAGTGCTGGATCCGGAAGCTGTTGCCTTGTGGCTGGCCGGCGAACAGGTGATACCGCCAGCGCGCCCGGATCGGGTGTGGAGGGGACCGGTCACGAACGGATGTTGCTGGCCCGGGCGAGTGCTCGGGCCAGGAGTGTGGTGTGCGGTCAGAGGGTGATGATGACCTTGCCCTGGGTGTGGCCGCCCTGGACGTGTGCGTGTGCGTCGGTGGCCTTTTCCAGCGGGTAGGTGGCCTGCACGCGTGGGGTGTAGGCGCCGGTCGCCCCGAGGCGGGATGCAGCGGCGAGGTTCGCGGTGGCGTTGGCGTTGCCCGCGACGAGCGTGACGCCCAGGGCGCCGGCACCGAAGTCGGCCACTGTGGCGACGCGCGAGGAGTCACCGACGAGGGCGACGATGTCGGCCAGCGATCCGGAGCCTGCTGTGTCCAGTGCGGCGTCGACGCCGTCCGGGGCGACTGCGGTGACCCGCTCGGCCAGGCCCTCGCCGTAGGTGACGGGGGTGGCGCCCAGGTCGCGCAGGAATTCGTGGTTGGCCTCGCTCGCGGTGCCGATCACCGTGGCGCCTCGGGCGACGGCGATCTGCACGGCGGTGGAACCGACGCCGCCGGCGGCGCCCTCGATGAGCACGGTCTTGCCGGAGATGTCACCGAGGGCGTCGAGACCCCCGATGGCAGTGGTGGAGACCAGGCCTGCCGCGGCGGCCTGCTCCACTGTCCAGGCATCGGGTGCGGGCGCCCAGGCGGCGAGGACCGCGTACTCGGCGGCCGTGCCCTGTGCCAGGCCGAACACGCGGTCGCCGGCCTTGACGCCATCGACGCCTTCACCGATCTCGTCGACGACACCGGTCGCGTCGCTGCCGGGGATCGCGGGGAAGGTGGTCGGCATCATCTCGGCCAGGTAGCCGGCGCGGGTCTTCCAGTCGATCGGGTTCACGCTCGTGGCCTGGACCTTGATCCGGATCTGTCCTGGTCCGGCGTGGGGTTCGGGGGTGTCTTCGACGGTGAGGACGTTCGGGTCGCCGTACTGGTGGAAGCGGACTGCGCGCATGGTGAACATGCCTTTCCGTGAGGGTGGATCGCGGAAGTCAGTTGGTGGAGGTGTAGTGGCCGGAAGCGGCCCACGCCACGACGAGCAGAACCACATCTGCGCCGGACATGGGAGTCCCGTTCCGGGCGCGGGTGATCGCGGTGCTGACTGGCGCCAGAATCAGGCCGAGAGCGGCCAGTGGCGCCACGATCAGGTCGTGAGCGGCTCGAGGAGCATGGCCCGAGTGCGCCCAGCCCGATCTCGCAGACGGCCATCGCGACGCCGTGAGCTGCCATTTTTCGATCTTCTCACCGTGACTCGGCAGCGGCATTTTGGCGAGATCGCCCGGCGCATCGGGGGCGGAGTCGGCATTGCTGCCGGTCAGGTGCCGAGCATCGGTGGGCAGGTGCGCTGGGGGTTGATGGCGTCGTTGACCCGGCGGCTGATCTCGCGCAGGTGCCGGGCCTGCGTTTTGGTCAGGGGGTCGATGAGCAGGCGGCGCACCTCCGCGACGTGGCCTGGTGCGGTGGCCACGACCTTGTCCCAGCCGTCGTCGGTCAGGGTGGCGAGGGTGAACCGGCCGTCCGCGGGGTCGGGGGTGCGGGTGAGCCAGCCCTTGCCTTCCAGGCGCTTGGCGGTGTGGGAGAGGCGGGACAGGGATGCTTCGGCGAAGCCGGCCAGGTCGCTCATCCGCAGGGTGCGCTCGGGTGACATGGACAGACCGGCGAGGACTTGGTATTCGAAGTGGGAGATGCCGGCGTCGCGCTGCAGTTGGGCGTCCAGAGCGGCGGGGAGGCTGACCGTCATGCTGATCATGGCGAGCCAGGTCTGTTGTTCCTCGTCGTCCAGCCAGCGGGGCTCGTCGGTGCTCATTCCCGCAGGATAATTTGACGGTTCAACTCCGGCTGCGGCTGTTGCGTTCATGGGATCAGCTTCGGGCCGTGGTGTGCAGGGGCAGGGCGCGCAGGTAGGTGGCGACGGCCACCGCGGCGACGGCCACGTGCATGACCAGCAGCCCGATGATCCCGGCGGTGTCGGCGTGCGGGGTGTAGTCGCTGACGAACATGAGCAGGTCGGGCACGAAGGACACGACCAGCACGACGGGAACCAGCCAGGACAGCACGGCGCGCGGGTCGGTGGCCCGGCGGCGGATCACCGCCCAGCCCGCCGCGCCCACGAGGAGGCCCAGGACGGTGAACGTGATGAACGCTCCGGGCTGCAGAGGCTGGAACTCGCTGGAGGCGCCGGCGGCGCGGGCGGCGAAGGCGATCAGCGCGTTGGCGATGCTCGCGACCACGATGCCGGCGAGCAGCAGCCCGGCGACGGCAGCCCGGCCGGGCTTCGACCGCACGGCAGGCGCTGAGGAGGTGGCCGAGGACGACTGGGTGGACATGTGACGCTCCTGGGGTGACGGGTCGCTGTTTCGTTCGGGGGTGGGCGGTGGTGCGGTTGTTCAGTTGCCGAGGGCGTCGGCGAGGGTCGTGCGCAGTGCGGTGGTGGGGCGGCCGATGAGCCGGGCCAGGTCGCCGGTGGTGCGGGCCAGCTGGCCGTCGGCGATGCTCGAGTCGATCGACACCAGCATCTGCACGACCGTCTCGGGCAGACCGGCTTCGGTCAGCGCCGCGGTGTGGGCCTCGGTGGACAGGTCCTGGTGGGTGACGGGGGTGGCGGCGAGCGCGGTCACGTCGGCGGCGAGGTCGTCCATGGACCAGGCGGTGTCGCCGGTCAGTTCGTAGACGCTGTCGGCGTGGCCGTCTTCGGTGAGCACCACGGCCGCCGCGGCGGCGTAGTCGGCGCGAGAGGCCGCGGCGACGCGGCCGTCGTGAGTGCTGCTGATGATGGCCCCGGTCGCGGCGGCCTGCTGGGCAGCCGGGATGTAGTTCTCGTTGTACCAGCCGTTGCGCAGCAGGCTGTAGGTCAGGCCGCTGGCCTTGATCGCTTCCTCGGTGACCTTGTGCTCGGGGGCGACGGGCAGCGTGGAGGTGTCGGCGTGCAGGACGCTGGTGTAGGCCAGGAAGGAGACTCCGGCGTCCGTGGCGGCGTCGATGACGGCCTGGTGCTGCGGGATGCGGCGGCCGACCTCGCTGCCGGAGATCAGCAGCACCTTGTCGGCACCCTCGAACGCGGTCTTGAGAGTGTCCGGGCGGTCGTAGTCGGCCTCGCGGACCTGGACACCGCGCTCGGCGAGGTCGCCGGCCTTCTCGGGTGAGCGGACGGCCGCGATGACCTGATCGGCGGGAACACGGGTGAGCAGGTCTTGCACGACGAGGCGGCCGAGCTGGCCGGTGGCGCCGGTGACGACGATCATCGGTGGGTCCTTTCGCTGAGCTGGGCAGGCCGTCCACTTCGGACAGCGAGGGTGATGTGATCGCGGGCGTCAGTCGGCGATGTTGACGATGATCTTGCCGCGCGCGGCACCCGAGGCGATGGTCGCGAGGCCGTCGCCGGCCTGCTCCAGCGGCAGGACCTGCGTGATGTCGACCTTGAGGGTGCCCTCGGCGGCCTGCGCGGCCAGCGGTTCGAGGACCTCTCGCACCGGGGCGGCCATGATGTTGCTGCCGGTCAGCCCGGCCTCGGCGAGGACCTGCTCGTCGGCGGCGTTGAGGGTGCTGGCGACCTTGCCGCCCTTGCGGACCGCGCCCAAGGCCAGTGCGTCGGGGCTGTAGGAGACCAGGTCGATGAGACCGTCGACGCCGTCGGGGTAGGAGGCGGCGACCTGCTCGGCGAGCGGGGTGTCCGACGTGTGGTCCACGACCGTCGTGGCGCCCAGGCTGGTGAGCCGGTCGGCGTCGGCGGCGGTCCCGGTGGCCACGACGGTGGCGCCGCGGGCGGCGAGCAGTTGAACGGCGTAGGAGCCCACGCCGCCGGTGGCACCGGTCACCAGGACGACCTGTCCGGGCTGCACGTCGAGGGCCTGCACCGAGTCGAACGCGGCGGCACCGGCGAGCGGCAGCGCCGCGGCCTGGTCGAAGCCCAGCCCGGCCGGCTTGGCCGCCACCGCGGCGGCCGGGAGCAGCGCGTACTCGGCGATGGTGCCGGCCTGCACGGGCGGGGCGAGCAGGACGTGGCCGAAGACCTCGTCGCCCACCGCCACGTGGTCGACGCCGGCGCCGACCGCCTCGACCACTCCGGCCGCGTCGCGGCCGACCACCAGCGGGTAGGCGTGCGGGAGCATCGCGGCCATCATGCCGGTGGCCAGGCCGTTGTCGATGGCGTTGAGGGCGGCGCTCTTCACCCGGACCAGGACCGTGCCGTCGGTGACCTCCGGGACGGGCAGGTCGGAGACGACGGGCTGGGCACCGGACTCGGGGACGTTGAATGCGCGCATGACGGTCTCCACAAATTCGTGACGTTGATTGACGTGGCGTGTCGGAACGGGATCAGAAGGCGTAGGGGCCGAACCGGCCCCAGGCCACGACGGCCGCCAGGAGCAGCAGGACGACGTTGACGCCGATCATCTGGTTTTCCTTGCGCCGGGCGTGCACGATCGCCGCGCCGAGCATGGTGACCGCTAGGCCGGTAGCTGCCAGCGCGGTCAGGACCGGGGCGATGCCCAGGGCCGCGGGCAGGATCAAACCGATCGCACCCAGCACCTCCACGGCGCCGATGCCCTTCACCGCGCCGGCGGAGAAGTCGCCCGTCCAGGCCATGCCCGATGCGGCCAGCTTCTCCTTCGGCTGGGCCAGCTTCATCGCGCCGGCGAGCAGGAACGCGACGGCCAGGACGCTAGCGATGATCCACAGGGTGACGTTCACGGTGCCGACCTTCCAGATGACTTGACGTTTCAACTAACTGTAGGTCGTATGACTTGAAGCGTCAACTAATCGGTGCCTTAGATCACTTGAGGGTTCAAGTAAACGCCCGTGTCACTTCATCTACGTCGCAACCGGCGTCGGTCAGTTCGGCGCGGCATGCGCTCGCCCTTGCGGTCCGAGCGCTGGTGGATGACAGAGGCGTGGCGCCTGGCTGGGTTGGGCTGGGCCCACGTAGTCGCGCTCGCCGCAGCTGAGTCATGCGGGCGCTACCGGCTGCCTTCGGAAGGTCACGACGTGTACATTTAAGTCAGTCAATTGATTTAAACTCTGACGTCTTGAGAGGCGTCTCAGTGAAAGGGCGGCACGGTGACACTGGACCCCTTGCGGATCCCTGACGAGCTCGATTTCGATCCGGAGGCGTTGCGCGAGCGCTACCGATCGGAGCGGGACCGGCGGATGCGGCCCGATGGCAGTGGGCAGTACCAGCGTGCGGAGGGAAAGTTCGGTTACTACGCCGAGGACCCCTACTCGACGCCCGAGTCCAGGGAGCCGGTCCGCGACCGGGTGGACGCGGTCGTGATCGGCGGTGGGTTCGGTGGGCTGCTGGCGGGTGCGCGGCTGCGGCAGGCGGGACTGGAGCGCATCCGGGTCATCGAGAAGGCGGGGGACTTCGGCGGCACCTGGTACTGGAACCGGTATCCGGGCATCCACTGCGACATCGAGTCCTACGTCTACCTGCCGCTGCTGGAGGAGGTCGGGTACGTCCCGCGGTGGAAGTACTCGCCCGGCGAGGAGATCCGGCAGCACGCGATGGCCATCGGCAGGACGTTCGGCCTGTACGCGGACGCGTTGTTCCAGACGGGCGTGCGGGAGCTGCGGTGGGACGACGGTGAGTGGCTCGTGCGCACCGACCGCGACGACGAGGTCCGCGCGACGTACGTGGTGGTGTCGAACGGCACGCTCGATCACGCGAAGCTGCCGCGCGTTCCCGGCATTGAGGACTTCGCGGGGCACACGTTCCACACGAGCCGCTGGGACTACGGCTACACGGGCGGGGACGCGGACGGCGGGCTGACCGGGCTGGCGGACAAGCGCGTGGCGGTGATCGGCACGGGGGCGACGGGCATCCAGGTGGTGCCGCACCTGGGGCGTGACGCCGGGCACCTGTACGTCTTCCAGCGCACGCCCTCGTCGGTGGACGTGCGGGGCAACCGCCCCACTGATCCGGAGTGGGAGGCCTCGCTCGAACCCGGCTGGCAAGCCCGGCGCAGGGAGAACTTCCAGGCCCTCGTCACGGGTCACGAGGTGGACGTGGACCTGGTGGACGACGCGTGGACGGCGAGCGGCCGGCTGCTCTCGAAGATCGTCCCGACGGACGCCAACGCGCACCTGGACCCGGCGGAGTGGGAGCGGATCGAGGAGCTGCTCGACTTCCGGAAGATGAACGAGCTGCGCGCCCGCGTCGACGCCGTCGTCGAGGACCCGGCGACGGCCGAGCTGCTCAAGCCCTGGTACCGCTACGGCTGCAAGCGGCCGACGTTCAGCGACGAGTACCTGCAGACGTTCAACCGCCCCAACGTGACCGTGGTCGACACGGCCGACCACGGTGGCATCGAGCGGGTCACCGAAAACGCGATCGTCGTCGGCGGCGTCGAGTACGAGGTCGACTGCATCATCTTCGCCACCGGTTTCGAAGTCGGTATGTCGGACGTGATGACCGGCCGCCTGCCCATCTACGGCAGGGAGGGTTCCGGATTGCTGCAATCGTGGGCCGCAGGCGGTGTGCGCACGTTGCACGGGTTGTGCAGCAACGGTTTCCCGAACCTCTTTCACCTCGGGTCCCTGCAGAACGCGCCCTCGGTGAACTTCACGCACGTGCTGGACGAGCAGGCGATCCACATCGGCGAGCTGGTCGCACAGGCACGTCGGCGCGGGGTGAAGTGCATCGAACCGACCGCTGAGGCGGAGCGCGCGTGGGTGGAGACCGTGCGCGCGAACTCGCCGGACCGCGGGCGCTACGACCTCGAGTGCACGCCCGGCTACTACAACGGCGAGGGCAAACCGCGCGGTCCCCGACAGACCTACGGGCCCGGCCCGGCCGCCTTCCACCAGTTGCTGCGCGAATGGCGCTCCGGCGACGGCATCGACGAGGTGCTCGGCGATGCGAACTGACGGCCGTTTTGGCAAGGCCGTGAATCCTCGCTCTGCCAGAGGATCTGTCGAACGGCTCACCCCGCCCAGCCCGCTGTGGGGATCGAACGGCATCGCGTTCGGACCGGACGGAAGGCTCTACGTCGCCCAGTTCGTCGCCGGCAAGATCAGCGCGGTGGACCTCGGCAACGGCGAGGTCGACACCGTCGTCGACATGGACGGTCCCGTGCAGGCGCCGGACGACCTGGCCTTCGGCGCCGACGGTTCCATGTACATCACGGACCTCGTGCCAGGACGGGTGTGGCGGCGCAGTCCGGACGGCGAGTTCACCCTCGTTGCCGAGGGCGTCGCATCGCCCAACGGTATCGCTTGCGCCGGCAACAGGCTGTTCGTCAACGAGATGTGCATGGGCGGACGAGTGCTGGAGTTGTTCCCCGGTGGTGGGGAACCCGTCGTGCTGGCCGAGGGACTGGCGTTCGGCAACGCGATGCAGCTCGGCCCCGACGGGTATCTGTACTACCCGCACATGGTGACGAACGAGGTGCACCGCGTGTCTCCGGACGGCGGTCCGGCCGAACTGGTCGCGCGGGACGTCCACCAGCCGGTGGCGGTGCGCTTCGACCTGTCGGGGGAGCTGACGGTGCTGTCGCGCGGTGAGGCCGGGATCGTCACGCGGATCGACCTCTCCTCCGGCAGGCGCACTGTCGTTCCCGGTGATCTGTCCGGAATGGACAACGCGGCGTTCGACACCGAGAACCGCATGTTCGTGTCGAGCTTCGCGGCGGGTGGCATCGCGGAGCTGACGCCGGACGGGCGCGCACGGGTGATCGTGCCGAAGGGTCTTGTCGGTCCTTACGGCGTGGCGGTCGACCGTTCCGGCACGGTGTACGCGGGGGACAACTTCCGGCTGGCGACGGTCACCGGCGGCGAGGCGCACACCCGCGAGCTTCTCCTGTCGAGCCACGGCGTCGCAACCGACGACTGCGGCCGAGTGCACCTGGCCTCGCAGTCCGGAGTGGTGCGCACGTATGAACCGGAGAACCGGTCACTCAGGACACGGGCGGAGAACCTCGCGCGCCCCAATGGTGTGGCTCTGCGTTCCGACGGCGTGCTCGTGGTAGCAGAGTCCGGTGCGGGTCGTGTGGTCGGCATCGACGGCGAGAACGGCCTCACCGTTCTCGCTGAAGGCATGGGGTTTCCGGTCGACGTCGCGGTCGACGCGGAGGACCGTTGTTACGTCAGCGACGAGCAACGAGGGGTCGTCGCGCGCATCGACGACGGCGCCCTCGTGCCGGTTGCAGAAGGGCTGGATCAGCCGCAGGGCATCGCGGTGAGCGCCGGCGAGCTCTTCGTCGTGGAGACCGGGGCGCGGAGGCTGCTCGCGATCGACCTCGTCACAGGCGAACGCCGTGTCGAGGCGGAGGACCTCGCGGTCGGGTTGCCGCCGGGGCGCACCCGCGTCCATCCCGGTGCGGGGGTGCCGGTGCCGTTCGCCGGAGTGGCTGTCGGGCCCGACCGGACGATCTACGTCTCCGCGAACGGAGAAGGCAGCGTTGTGCGCTTGATCCGCTGACCACCACCGCCGGTGCGCGGTTGGACACCGCGCACCGGCGGGTTCAGTCCTTCTTGGACATGTCGAGACTCGTGCGCAGAGACACGGGTTTGAGCAGGACGGCGGCGACGACGCCCAGCACCGCGACACCGGCGGAGATGGCGAACACGGTTCCGGTCGCCTCACCGTAGGCGGCCGGGACCGTCAGGCCCGCCGCGGTGTGGTGGGCCACCTGACGGGCCAGCACGGCGCCGAGAACGGTGACGCCGATCGTGCCGCCGAGCGAGCGGAAGAACGACACGGTCGCGCTGGCGGCACCGATGTCGGCGAGCGGAACGGCGTTCTGCACGACCAGGACGAAGTTCTGCAGCGTCATGCCGACGCCGGTGCCGATGAGCAACATCGGCACGGCGACGAGCACCAGCGGGGTGGTCTCGTCCAGGAAACCGAGGCAGGCGAAGCCCACGGCGAGGCTCACCGCGCCGATGACGAGGAAGGGCTTGACGCGGCCGGTGCGGCTGAGCAGGCGGCCGGCGACGATGGAGGAGATCAGGATGCCCGCCATCATGGGGATGGTGAGCACGCCCGCCTCCGTCGGGGTGTGGCCGCGGCTGAGCTGGAAGTACTGGCTGAGGAAGACCGCAGCACCGAACATGGCGGTACCGGCGGCGAGGCTGCCGAGGACGGCGAGCGCGGTGGTGCGCTGCGTGATGATGCGTGGCGGCACGATCGGTTCCGCGACCCTGGTCTCCACCCACGCCCCGAATCCGAGCAGCAGCAGGCTTCCGCCGACCATGGCCGCGGTCTGCCAGGAGACCCAGGCGAAGCCGTCATCGACGAACGAGATCCAGATCAGCAGAAGGCTGACTCCGCCGGTGATCAGCGCCGCACCCCAGTAGTCGATCCGGACGTTCTCCCTGCGGACGACCGGGAGGCGCAACGTCAGTTGCAGCAGCACCAGCGCGGCCAGAGCGACGGGAACACCGATGAAGAAGCACCAGCGCCAGCCGAGCCACGCGGTGTCGACGATGAAACCGCCCAGCAGCGGGCCACCGATTGTGGAGAGGGCGGTGACACTGCTCTGGTAACCGGCATAGCGGCCTCGCTCGCGAGGCGGGATCATCGCGGCGATGGCGATCTGGACCAGGGCCTGCAGCCCACCGACGCCCACGCCTTGCAGACCACGCGCGGCGATGAGCTGACCGGCGTCCTGCGCCAGGCCCGCCGCGAGCGATCCGGCGATGAAGACCACCGCCGAAGCCTGGACGAGGACCTTCTTGTCGAAGAGGTCCGCGAGTTTGCCCCAGATCGGAGTGGAGACGGTCGCGGTGAGCAGAGTGGCCGTGACCACCCAGGTGTACTGGGTCGGGGAGCCGTGCAGGTCGCCCAGCATGCGCGGAAGCGCTGTCGCCACCACCGTGCTGCTCAGTGTGGAGACGAACAGAGCGAGCAACAGGCCGGTGAGAGCCTGCAGCACTTTCCGATGTGAAGGTGCGGTGATCGTGCTCATCAACTCTCCGCTGGTAGCTGGTTCGAAGGGCGGGTACCTCCATAGTTTAAGTCAATCAATTGATTTAAAGCAGGCGGGTGGCAGTGGTGGGACGGCCAAGGGGTGCTGATCAGTCGAGCGGGGTGGCTGGCGCCATGTACAGGCCTGCGAGGGCATCGATGAGGCTGGAGGTTGTTGCTTTCCAGGCCGCGGCGCTGTCCTCCGGCAGGTCCTGTTCGCGCCGTGCGCACATGTGCGCGATGAGCGCTTGGGCCATCTCGTCGCGTTCGGCGTGCACGGCCGGAGTCAGGTGAGGAAGGCATCGGTGCAGCGCGTCGGCGATCGTTCGCTGCTGAGGCGTCCTGCCCACGTCGACAAGGCCGAGTTCGCGCAGTTTCGGTTCTGTCATGAGCTGGGCGATGAAGCGGGCGTACCAGCTGTTCGCGCCGAGTGACGCCAGGTGGTCGGTGAACGGGTGCACCATGCAGGCGAGCCAGTCGCGGAGGTCTTCGCTGCCGGCGTGCCGGTTCAGCAGCTCCTCGCGGATGAGCTCCATCGGTTCGTTGTGGCGCTGGTAGATGGCGCGGACGAGTTCGGCCTTGCTGCCGAAGTGGTAGCTGACCGCCGTGTTGTTGCCCAGGCCGCCCTCGTCGCTGATCTGCCGGTTGGAGACCGAGAAGATGCCGTGCTCGGCGAACATGCGCTCGGCGGTCTCGAGGATGCGCCGTCGAGTGGTCTCGATCTGTCCCGTGCGGGTGCGGCCGCGGCTGGTTCCCGCGTCGTCGGCGTCTGTTCTGGTACGACTCATCCCTGGGGCTCCGGCAGGCAATGCCCGGCGAGGTGCCGGGCGGCTGATCACTCCGGTGGTGCGGAGCACTGGCCAGCAGGATAAATGCCCCAGGGATGTGGCGTTCGTCAGACCGCCGCCCAGTCGTTGTCCATGGGCAGGGTTGCGGCTGATGCCGTACCGACTGCGTTGCTAAGGGCATCCTCCGGTGCATCACTCGGCTCGTTCGCCGCACAAGCCTGCTTTGACAGCGGTGGCGAACCGGCGGTAGCCCTCGGCATTGAGGTGGAGGCGGTCATCGGCGAAGAGGGCGTGGTCGATTGAGCCATCCGTCCGGAGCAGAGCGGGTGCCGTGTCGATGAAGGTGAAGTCGCCTCGAGAGCGTGCCAGATCGGCGAGGGCGCGGTTCGCCTTCTGGATTTCGGGGCGTACGCGCTCGCGTGAGGGGGCCTCGGTGATCGCGATGTAGTAGATCCTCGTCTTTGGCAGGCGTGTCCGTGCGAGGTCGAGGTAGTGCTCGACCAGCGAAACGGTCTCGTCAGCGGATTTCGAGAAGAACGGCAGGCCGCTGATGTCGTTCGAGCCGATGTAGACCACCAATGCGGCCGGGGCGAACGGAACGATCATCCGGTCGAAGTAGGCGATGTGGTCGCCGGCCTTGGTGCCGCCAATGCCGATGTTCGTCGTTGCGAGAGGTGTGAGGTCTTCAGCTGAGGTGCGCCAGTACTCCATGTAGGAGCTGCCGGTGAGCAACACCTCGCCCTGGGGATAGCCGGCGGCGAAGCGTTGCCGGATGGCGTCCACGCGCGACTCCCACTGCTTCGGGTGGTCCCGTCCCATGAAGTAGAGCACGGCTGCCGCGCCGACCAGGCTGATCAACAGCAGGACGCAGAAGCTGATCGCCGCGATCTTGACAACTCGTCGCCTGGGATTGCGGTGGCGGAGCGTGGGCGTTTCCGGCTCGGGAACGTCGAGATCCGCGCCGGCACTTTTCTTCGTCATGTGGCTCCTCGTTGAGTCGACGGGATGGCGCCGTGAGCAAGTCGGACGCGGGCAGCGCTGTGCCCGCGTCCGACTGCGCAGCCGCCCGACGAGTCGGAGAAGAACGGCGGTACAGGGTGTGTGTCGCAGCTGTGTTCAGCCTGCGAAACGCCTTTCGGGTATGCCCCTCACGCCCAACCCGGACAGGGCCAGGATGCTGCCGTCGAGCACGCCGGTTTGAAGAGGATCACCGGGAAAACCGGCGTCGCCCATGGTGGTCACGTACAGGACTTCCATCTCCGGACCGCCGAAAGCGACGCCGAGCGGCTTCATCAGAGGAAGTGAAATCCTTCGGTCGAGAGTGCCGTCGGGCGCATAACGCCGGATCTCTCCGGCGTAGAGGGCGGCCGTCCAAAGGAAGCCCTCCTCGTCCACCGTCGATCCGTCGGGCATGGGTTGCACCGGCTGAGTCGGGTCGATGAAGTCGGCGAACTGCCGGCGGTTCGACGCGACGCCCGTTTCGGGGTCGTAGTCGAACGCGTAGGTCCGCAGTGCCCAGCTGTCGTTCCAGTAGAGAATGGTGCCGTCCGGGCTGAACGAAGGACCGTTGCTCGCGATGAACCCTTCAGCCAGCGGCCGGACCTCGAGGTCGTGGTCCACGCGGTACAGGCCCGCGGCTTCGACGAGCGTGGAACTGCCCGGTGCGGTCTGCAGCTGCGTGCCGTCGACCAGGCCGGTGACGAGCCTGCCCTGACGGTCCACTTTCGCGTCGTTGAAGCCGACACCGGGCTTGCTGTCCACTTGGAACAGGGTGTCGATTTCGCCGGTGTCGAGGTCGAGCAGGTGGATCCCGTTGGCCGCGGTGACGATCGCTCCGCCCGAGGCTCGAAGTGCCAGAGAGGAGATCGTGCCCCAGGGGAAGCGCCAGAGTCGCACCTCGCGGCCGTCCGGTGTGCCGCAGAAGATGTTTCCTGCGGCGACATCGATCCAGTAGAGCCGGTCCTCCTCCGCATCCCACAGCGGGTTCTCCCCGATGGTGCAGCGTGAGTTGGGAAGGAGATGAATCCGAGCTGACATGTGAGGTCCTTACAGCGATCCGGCGGTGACGAGCTCCAGCTTCACGACCATCGGCTTGTCGTAGCCGGGCACGTCCGCGAAGTGGTTGAACTCCGTCACAGCGATCACTGCCGTCTTGTCCTCCCCCTGCCCCTTGGGGGTCATGTACATCTTGTACGTGTGCGCGGTGACGCCGTCGGCGACGATGCAGCGTTCGATCACGCCCATCTTCATGTCGAACTGGTCGCGGAAGTGCTTCATCTTCGCCTGGTAGTCGCGGAAGTTCTCCGGCGCGTCGCCATCCATGGCGATCATCTCGGCATCGGGCGCGTAAAGGCTGTTGGACCACTCGATCCAGTCCTCGTACCCCGGCTTCCAGGCGTCCCACGCTTCGTACAGGCGGTCCTTGGCCCGCTCGCTGAAGCTCTTGACCATGATGCTCTTCTCCACGGTGTGCGTTCCTTTCGGTGTTCGATCAGGCCGAAGCCCGGAAGACGCACGTCATGAGGCGTTGCCGGGCAGGTGCCGTGCAACGGGGCGCGACGTGCGGTGCTCGAGTGCAGATCACAGCTTCAGCGCGCTGGTCCCGGCGTGGATGTCCGCGGCGAGGTCCGCGTTGACCGCACCGCTCTTGGAGTCGAGGCGGTACAGGAACGTCAGGCCGAACATGAGCAGGGTCAGCACGAGCGGGACCGTCGAGTACAGCCCGATGATCGCCTCTTCTGCCCGGGGAGTCTGGGTGGCGACCAGTCCGTTGAAGCCGGCCACACCCATCACGACTCCGATGACGCCCGACGCCGCACCCTGGCCCACCTGAGCCGAAAAGCTGATCACCGTGGTCGTGACGGCATCGCTGCGGTGACCGGTGCGCCACTCGCCGTAGGCCATGCACTGGATTGCGAAGTAGCCGACCAGCATGGTGATGATGGTGGTCAGGGAACCGAGCACTTGGCCGAACACCACCATGCCGAGCGATCGCGGCGAGAGCACGACGAGTGCGTAGCCGAGGGCGGCGATCGCCAGGCCGACGCGCACGAAGTTGATGGCGCCGAACTTGCGCACTGCCAGGGGGAAGAAGAGGTAGATGAACGGTGTCACGGCTCCGGCCGCGGTGATGAGCGACAGCAACTGCACGTTGCCGAGGATGTAGGTGAAGTAGTAGGTCCCCACCACGCCGTTGCCGGTGATGATGATGTTCGCGGCCAGCACGATGCCGGCGAGGACGAACGCGTACTTGTTGCTCATGAGGCTGCGCAGTCCGTCGCGGAACGACACGTTCTGTTCGGCGGCCAGCTCATCGGCGGTGACGGTCTCCTTGATGAAGAAGAACCGCACCAGGCCCAGGATCATCAGTGGCACGGCGTACACCGTGGCGATGAGCGTCCATCCGCCCGGCCGGTTCCCCCACAGTGCGATCAGCTGCGGCAGCAAGGCATGTCCGACGCCGGCGCAGATGACGATGATGACCCCTTGACGCGAAAGCACTTTCGCGTAGCGCGTTTCGCCCCGGATGGCTCGCTTGAGGTAGAGCCCCTCCGACTTGTTCAGGAACGTCTGGCACACCGAGGTGATCAGCAGGAAGAGCACGAAGATGTAGGCCGCTTGCCACGACGGCGCCATGTCGGGCGTGCTGAAGACGGCGATCGTCAGCAGCCAGATCGGGATGATGAGCAGTTCGTAGGGGCGGGCCTTGCCCCACCGAGTGCGGGTCCGGTCGACCGCGAAGCTGACGAAGATGTCCGTGGCCGCGTCGACGACTTTGGCCAGGAGGAACAGGCCCCCGATCAAACCTGCCGACAGGCCGATGGAGTTCGTCGCGTAGAACGTCAGCTGGGTCACGACCAGCACGTTGACTGCCAGCGAGACGGCGCGTGTCGAGAAGATCGCCGAAAAGAACGGCGGCAGCTTGCCGATGTCCCGGGATTGGGCCGGGTCGATGGGCGTGGCCGGCGGATCCATGACCGCGCCACCCTCATGGGTGCTCGACGCACTGCTGTCGGACATCTCTCGTCCTCTCGTCATTGAGGGCACCGCGACTTAGTAACGCGCGTTACTTCGAGAGAGTGCCACAACTAACGCGCGATACCAAGGGTCTGCGGCCCCGCATGAAACAGGAAGACGGCTAGTGGACAAGTCGACGACGAAGGCGTGTGTGTCCCTCCAGAGACGTATGGGGAGCGTGGTGCTGTGCTTCATGCCCAAGTGGCCGGCATCCCGTTCGCAGGCTTGCGCTCGTTGTGGCCTGGTTGTTCGTGACCGTCCACATCAGAGCGGAGGACGCCAGCACCGCGAGCACGAGTGCCAGCAGGAGCAATAAGACCGCCCCCGGCAGGAGTGGTCGCGGTCCGGACAGCAAGGCGCGGTAGGTGAGTCTCGAGCGCCGCTCGGCCAAGTGCCACAGGACCACGCACGACACCAGTCCCACTACCGCCGCCCACGCCGCCCATGTGCCGAGCGCAGGGGGCAGGAATCGCAGCGCGCAGAGGAAGCCGGTCGCGGCGGCGAGAACGGTGCGTCGCCACGCCAGCGTCGTTCGCTCCGGTTGCAGTCCCTTGTCGAACGGGGAGCCGGTCACCGCAAGGTGATCCCGAGCAGGAGCACCGTCGCGACGATGCCGACGCCGATCGCCAGCAGGGTCGTCGCGCCGCTCGCCGGGAGGGCTTGTCCTTGCCGCAGTGCGCGTTCGGTGGTGCTCCACCCCCACCACGCCGAGGCGGGAACGGCGAGGGCGAGTACCAGCAGCAGCGTCGACGCCGTCAGGCGCAGAACGGGGTGTATCGGCGGTGTCAGCGCCTCGAGGGCGACACCGCCCGCGAGGAGGGCCAGGGATGTGCGCATCCACGCCAGGAAGTTGCGTTCGTTGGCCAGGGTGAACCGGGGGTCCGGTTCTTCGCCGTGGTCGTAGACCCGGCGTGGGAAGCGCGGCGCGGTCATCGTGACACCGTGCGGAAACCCGCGTTGCCCATGGAGGAATCCGGTGTGTTCGCCGAGCGGGCGGCGTTGCGGTACCGGTTGCAGTAGGAGTCGTGGCACAGGTAGGAGCCGCCGCGAAGGGTCCGGGGCAGGTTGCTGCCGTCGTCGCTGGATGTCGGAGGCCGTGCGTGCCCAGTCGCGTGGGAGCGGGGGTCGAACACCTCCTGGCACCACTCCCACACGTTGCCCACCATTTGCCACAGGCCGAAGCCGTTCGGTTCGTAGGTGCGCACCGGCGCGGTGGTGGTCCAGCCGTCCTCGCCGGAGTTGTCGGCCGGGAAGCGGCCCTGCCAGATGTTGAGCCGCCAGGAGCCGTCCGGTGCCATCAACTCGTCGCCCCACGGATAGCGTGCGCCGTCCAGGTTTCCGCGCGCGGCGCGCTCCCACTCCGCCTCGGTGGGCAGGCGCTGGTCGGCCCACCGGCAGTAGGCCTGCGCGTCGTGCCACGTCACATGCACTACCGGATGGTCGAGGCGGTCCTGGACGTCCGAGCGGGGACCGTCCGGATGTCGCCAGTCGGCGCCGCGCACCTCCAGCCACCACGGCGTCCGGGGGGAGCGGCCGAGGACGTCGTCAGCCGATGCCGCCACCGCGAGGTGGAAGACCGCCGAAGAGCCGAATTCCTCGGCCTGGGTGCGGTGGCCGGTGTCCTCGACGAAGCGTGCGAAGTCGGCGTTGGTGACCGTGACGGCGTCGATGTGGAAAGCCGGGAGCGTGACCTCGTGCACAGGACCCTCGCCGTCGCCAGGACGGCTGTCGCCGCGCGCGTCACCCATCTTGAAGGTGCCGGCGGGGACGGCGCGCTGCTCGATGTCGTGCCGCCCCCGCCCAGGTTGGTGTGCCGGAAGGAGACCGCGAGGGCCTTCGGCAGTAGGTGCGCAGCAGGAACCAGGTAGGTGCATGGGTGTCACCGCTTCCGGGCGTCGTTGACACACATAGTCCACAAGTGTCATGGTCTTCCACAAGTGTCATAGACTTTCGTGATGGATGCCGCACCGCGATGCTGGGAGCCGGGCGATGAAACTGGAACACGTCCTGCTCGGGGTGCTGTTGCAGAAACCCGGCACGGGCTATGACCTCAAGAAGCACCTCGACAGCTTCGGTCGTGTCTTCCGCTCCAAAACGCAGATGAGCCAGGTCTACCGCTCACTGGCGAAGATGGAGGAGGACGGCTGGATCAGCCACGCCGTCGAGCCCAGGCCAGGCGCGCAGGACGCCAAGGTCTACCGCGTCACCACGGCGGGAACCTCGGCATTCCTGGACTGGCTCACAGGGCCCTACCAGCCGCCGGCCCGGTTCCAGGAGCCCGAGTTCTCGGCGCGGCTCACCTTCGCGGGATTCATGACCACCGAAGACGTGATCACGCTCCTCGACACCGAGATCACGACCCGGGAGCAGGAGATCGCCCGCTACCGGTTCCGCGACCGCCGCGTTTCCCGCCTGCCCTCCTTGTCGTTCGACGAGCGCCTTGCGGACACCGTCGGAGAGTGGGCACACCAGACGGGTGTCGCTGCGATGGACGCTCATGTCGCGTCGTGCAAGGCGTTGCGGGCCACCCTGCTCGGGGAGACGCCCCCCGCACCCCGCTGATCACTTGCAGGAACGAATCAGGACTGCGGCGTCCCCAGGCCACCGGGGGCGCGGTGAGCGCTGCCCCTCAGGAGGAACGCCGTGAAGGCGATCATCGTCATGTTCGACAGTCTCAACCGGCACATGCTCGCCCCTTACGGCGACACCTTCGTACAGGCGCCGAACTTCGCCCGCCTCGCCGCCAAAGCCACCACGTTCGACAACTTCTACGCCGGTTCCATGCCGTGCATGCCGGCGCGGCGCGAGATGCACACCGGCCGCTACAACTTCCTGCACCGCAGCTGGGGACCGCTCGAACCGTTCGACGACTCCATGCCCCAGCTGCTCGGCGCCGCCGGAGTGCACACTCACCTCGCCTCTGACCACCCGCACTACTGGGAGGACGGTGGCGCCACCTACCACACCCGCTACACCACCTGGGAGTTCTTCCGCGGACAGGAAGGCGACCCGTGGAAGGGAGTCGTGAACGCACCCCGCGTCAGCGCCCCGGATGGAGGGATGCGGCGGCAGGACCTGGTCAACCGCGCCTACATGGCCACCGAGGCCGAGCACTCCCAGACACGCACGGTGGACGCCGGCTTGCACTTCATGGAGACCAACGCCTCGGCTGACCGCTGGCTGCTCCAGATCGAGCTGTTCGACCCGCACGAGCCCTTCTTCAGCCACCAGCCGTACAAGGAGATCTACCCGCACGACTACGACGGCCCCGAGTTCGACTGGCCCGGCTACCGGAAGGTCACCGAACCCGCGGAGCAGGTGGAGCACGCGCGCTACGAGTACGCCGCGCTGGTGTCCATGTGCGACCGCTCGCTGGGCCGGGTGCTCGACTTCATGGACGCTCACGACATGTGGGACGACACCATGCTGATCGTCAACACCGACCACGGCTTCCTGCTCGGCGAGCACGGGTGGTGGGCCAAGACCGTGCAGCCCTGGTTCAACGAGCTGGTGCACCTGCCCATGTTCCTGTGGGACCCGCGCACGGGTGATCGCGACACCCGCAGGGGCGCGCTCGCCCAGACGATCGACATCGCCCCGACGGTGCTGCGCTACTTCGGCGTCGACCCGACCCCGGACATGCAGGGCACCGATCTCGCCGTCGTGCTGGACGATGACCGGGCCGTGCGTGAGGGCGCGCTGTTCGGTATCCACGGCGGCCATGTCAACGTGACCGACGGCCGCTACGTGTACATGCGCGCTTCCGTCGAGCCCGCCAACGCTCCGCTCGAGCAGTACACGCTGATGCCCACGCACATGCGCGCCAGGTTCAGCGTGACGGAGCTGCAGCCCTGGGAACCCGCAGAGCCGTTCTCCTTCACCAAGGGACTGCGCACGATGCGGATGCCCGCGACGTCAGCGCTGATCAACTCCTGGCAGCACGGCACCCTGCTGTTCGACCTTCAGGAGGACCCCCACCAGCATTACCCCCTCGCCGACGACGACGTGGAGCTGAAGATGCTGCGTCTGCTGGCGCGGCTGATGCACGACAGCGACGGCCCGCGCAGCCAGTTCGAACGCCTCGGCATCCCTTTCGACGCCGAACCCGGCCCCGAACACCTGCTGGTGCGTGCCCAGGCGGCGGTCGCCGCTGCCACGGCCGAGCCGCTGCCGCCGATGGCTGATCTGCCAGGGGCCGCGTTGCTCGCCGGTCCGATCCTCGAACTGCTCGACGACCCGACGGCACGGCCGGTGCTGGAGCGCCACGTGCCGGCTCTCGTGCGGACCGAGCACCTCGGCATGCCGCCGACGTTCAGCTTCGTGGACCTCGCCGCGTTCGGGCGTCTCCCGGTGGCGGTTCTGCGCGCGCTCGGTGAAGACCTCGCCGCGTGGTCGGTGTCCGCCGGCTAGCGGTCCAGGCGACGTGGACTCAGTCGCCTGAACCCGGCGTCCTGAGGACTCGTCGCTTGGAACTGTTCCTGCGGGGGATGCGCTCATGTGCCCAGGCTTGGGTCATCCATGCTCCTCGTCGAACAGCTGCCTACGGCTGTGGCGGTGTGTCCATCCACCTCAGGACGACTCCCACGCCGGTGTCGAAGTGAGGGCGTGACGGCTTGTCTAGGAAGCCGTGCCGCGACCCTGGTACGACGTGGTGCTCGACCGGCACGCCGGCGGCGGTGAGCTCGGCGGCGAACTCCTCGCTGGAGGCACGCAGCGAGTCGTGGTCGGCGTCGAGCAGGAGCGCCGGGGGGAAGCCGGTGAGGTCGGCCCCGCCGGGGAAGGCGTGGGGATTGGACATCGCCTCGGCCGTGCCCGCGTAGTTGAGGTTCATCCTGTCCACCGTGCTCGCGCGGAACTGGAGGAAGCCGTGCCGGCCGCGCAGCCGGGACTTGAGGTGCGGGGACAGGGCGGGGAGGGCGGCGTGGAAGGTGCCGTAGGCGAGCACAAGACGGGACGGGACCGGCTCGCCCGCGTCCCTCAACCGCAGGGTCGTCGCCGCGGACAGGCATGCGCCCGCACTGGCTCCGCCCAGTGCGGCCTCACCGGTCGGGGACTGCTCGCGCGCCCATGCGAAGGCGTCGCTGACGTCGTCCAGGGGGATCGGGAAGCGGGTTCCGGTCAGGGGGAGGGGTTTCTGCTTGCCCACCCAGCTGAAGCGGGGCACGAGCCGGTAGTCGACGGTCACCACGGTGCGGCCGGCGGAGGCCACCGTCAGGGCGGGGGCGTGCGACTCGGCCTGGTCGAGGTCGCCTGCGCAGAACGCGCCGCCGTGGACCCAGACCAGAGGAGCGGTCGGATGGCCGTCCGGCGGGGTGTAGACGCGGATCGGAATGGGACCGTGCCTGCCCTCGATGGTGATGTTTTCGGTGGTCGCCCCGAGGCGCGTGCTCATCAACGGTCCTTCCGGGTCGCGTGCGGTCGGGTGAAAGCGGTGCTCAGGTAAACTAACGCGCGTTACTGATGAGGTAAGCACAGCCTGTGGTCGGCGTCAACGAAGGCGAGATCAGCCGTCGTGGACGGGCGGGATCAGGTGACTCGCACCATCATCACTTCGACGGCACCGCCCTGGTGCCGCCCAGGAAGGCCTGTCCGTGACCATTCGCGTTCTGCTCGCCGACGATCAAGCCCTGCTCAGGGCGACCTTCCGGCTGCTCATCGATTCCGCGCCGGACATGGAGGTGATCGGCGAGGCGTCCGACGGTGAAGAGGCGGTGCACCGAGCCCGCGAAGCTCAGGCCGACGTGGTCGTCATGGACATCCGCATGCCCGGCGTCGACGGCATCGAGGCCACCCGGCGAATCACCGCGAACGAGGACCTCGGCGGGGTGAAGGTCCTCGTGCTCACCACCTTCGAGACCGACGAGTTCGTGGCCTCTGCCCTGCGCGCCGGCGCCAGCGGGTTCCTCGGCAAGGGTGTTGACCCCGAGGTGCTGCTCCAGGCCATCCGCACGGTCGCCGAGGGTGAGTCGCTGCTGTCGCCCGCGGCCACGACCGCCCTGATCGCGCGGTTCCTGTCCCAGCCCGAAGCGCGGTCGGTCGACGTGCGAGCAGAGCTCGGCGAGCTGACGACCCGCGAACGCGAGATCACTGCCCTGGTCGGCGCGGGTCTGTCCAACACCGAGATCGCGGCGAAGCTGTTCATCAGCGCCGCCACCGCCAAGACCCACGTGAACCGGGCGATGATGAAGACCGGATCACGGGATCGGGCGCAGCTGGTCGTGTTCGCCTACGAGAGCGGGCTCGTCTCACCGCGTGGTCAGCGGCCTTCGGTGCGCTGAAGTGGATCTCGAACGCGATCCCGCGCCGCGCTGGTGGCACGTGGTGCTCCCGCCCCTGTTCGTCGTCCTGACGTCGATGTTCCAGCTGTCCTACCGAGGTGAGGGTGACTGGAGCAAGCCTGACGGCTGGCAGCTCGTCATCTCACTCACCGCGGCTGTCGTCCTGCTCTGGCGCTACCGCCACCCCGCGGCCGTCGCGTGGGTCGTCGTTCTGCTGGGTACTGCGCTGCCGTTCGGCTCTCCGCACGCGGTCGTGGTCGACACCGCGAGTGCCCTGGCGCTCTACACGCTGGCGACCCGTGCGGATCGACGTGTGACGTGGCCTGCGGCCACTGCCGCGATCGTGCTCCTGACCGCCAGTTCCGTGCTGTGGCTGCCGAATCACCTGCTCGACGTCCGCAACGTCCTGCCCGCCAACTACGTGGTGATCGCCATCGCCGTGGGGGATGCGGTGCGCAACAACCGGGCGTTCCGCCGCCAGGCCCGCGAACGGGTGCGCGAGGTCGAGCGCAACCGCGAAGAGGAGGCGCGTCGACGGGTCCACGACGAGCGAGTTCGGATCGCACGCGACTTGCACGACGTCGTCGCCCACCACATCACACTCGTGAACGCCCAGGCAGGGGTGGCGCACCACCTCCTGGACACGCACCCCGACCGCGCACGCCGGGCGCTGGCCGACATCAAGCAAACCAGCCGTGCAGCGCTCGACGAACTGCGCGCCACGGTGGGCCTGCTGCGCCAGGACGACGACCCGCCGGAGAGTCGTCACCCCGTGCCGGGCTTCGACCAGGTGGACGGCCTCATCGACTCGTTCCGATCCGCCGGGTTCGAGGTCGTGCTCGAGCGGAACGGAGCCGTCCGGCCGCTGGCGGGCGCAGCAGACCTCGCGGCATACCGCATCGTGCAGGAGGCTCTGACCAACGCGGGTAAGCACGGCACCCGGCGCTGCGCGACTGTGCGCCTGACGTACGGACCCGACAGTGTGGACTTGGCGGTGGTCAATCCCGCCAGGCACGGGCACCAGGGCGAGGGAACCGGTCACGGCCTCATCGGCATGCGCGAGCGGGCCGAGATCGCCGGCGGTTCGTGCACGACGCGGATGCGCGCCGACGGGTTCTACGAGGTGCGGGCGGTGCTGCCCCTGCTCGAAGAGGCGGTCTGCCGATGACGATCAGGCGGGTTGGGGCAGTGGGGCGGGCACGGTCAGCGGTCGGTCGGCGGGCTGCTCGGCGGTCGGGTAGAGCCACGAATGCGCACCAGCCCCGATCTCGAAACTCACTCCGTCGGGGTGCAGCGGCAACACGACCGTTGCCGTGCTGCCCTGGGGAACCGCGATGTCGAAGCGGACCGCACCGTCCAGCACGTGCCATTCGGTCGAGACCCGCCCCCGGACCGTGTCGTGGACGGTCTGCGCTGAGGTGAGCCCACCACCGGGACGAGGAGCCAGGCGCACGCGGTGGTACCCCGGCGCGGTGGCTCTGATCCCACCGACCACGCGGTGCAGCCAGTCGACGACCGAGACGTGACAGGGAGCGGACGAGGCCGCGGCCAGCAGTCGATAGGCCTGGTCGAGGTGACCGGTATCGCTCAGCGCGCGCAGCACCACCGGCGTTCCGGCGGAGGGCTGGTATCCCGCTCGCGCCACCAGGTCTGCGAGCCGAGCGCCGGCCGCGTCGACTTGGTCGGCGTCGAGCAGACCGCACGAGATCGCGAGCGCGTACGCGATGGCCGAGTCCGTGATCACTCGGCCTGATGCGCTGGTGAACTCGCGGCGGAACCCGGTACGCACGCGTTCGGTGAGGGAGGCGAAGTGTGTGGCGTCCCAATTGTGCCCGAGCAGCACCGCTGTCCGGGCCACTTCGCTGGCCATCTCGTGCACGAGTGCCGTCGCGACGAGACAGGGCTCGGCGTCGGTCAGCATGCTGCCGATCGGAGGACCGGTCCACACGCCGTACTCGTTGAGCAGGCCTTCCGATTGGCGGAGAAGGGCGCTCATCGCCGGATAGTGGCTGCGCAACACCTCGATGTCGCCGTGCTCGCGGTACAGCGCCCGCGGCCAGCTCACCACGTACTCATCCGGCTGCGGAATGGTGACGTCGTGCAGGTCGTGGAGAAACGCCGCAGCAGTACCGATGACGGTGAGATCGTCATGTGAGGAGCACACCGCGTCGTCGTGCATCCGGTTGAGCGAATCGTCCGACGACACGAACCAGCCGGTGCGGGCCGGGGCATGACGCTTCGGCATGAAAACTCCTCGACGAACTACTAACTCGCGTTACTTGGCTCGAACGTTACGGCGAGTGACGTAACGCGCGCAAGTAGCGTGCTGCGATGCTTCGGCGAGGGGCGGAAGGTCAACGGCAGGTTGTGCCACGTGAGGACCGGCGTGGAACGACCGTGGCGCCGGGGGTTTGTGTTGGACGGTGCCGCAGCTGTGCGCCGTTCGCCGCGTCGCACGAACGGGCCGACTCCTGACCGCTTGTCCGGCGTACCGCGGACGCGGTACGCCCGGATACCGCTGCGGCCCGACGTTTCTGGGGTGCTGTTCACCAAGCATTGTGGACGTGACGCACAGTCGAGTGGAGACGTTCCCGGCGGCAGCCGGCCGGGATGTGGTGAACCTGCTGCTGCGGGTCGTCGCCGCGGCCGTCGTCGTCGTGGCCCTCGTGGCCTTGGTCCGGCAGGTCGACTGGCATGCCCTGATGGAGGTGCTCGGACGCACGGACGCAGGATGGATCACCGCCTCTCTTGTGGTGTTCCTGCTGCCGTTGCTGGGGAATGTGCTGTCGCTGCGGGCCGCCGCGCCGGTGAGCCTGCCGTGGCGGCTCACCGCCGTGGCGCAACTGGCGGGGGCTTTCGGGAATCTGGTCACACCCGCGAACATCGGCGGCATGGCCACCAACGTCCGCTTCCTGCGCGGGCGTGGCGTGCCCGTTGCGGACGCGGCAGGGGTGGTCGGTGCCACGCAGGTCATGGCCCTCCTGGTGACCGTCGCGGTTGCGGTCCCCGGCCTGGCGTCGTCGGGGTCGGCGGCGGACGCGGTGCGGTCAGCCGGTTCGATGCTCTCCGCGCCCGTGGTCGTGGGTGTCGTGGTGGTGCTGCTCGGCGTCGCGGTCCTGCTGGGTCTCACCTCGTGGGGACGTCGCACGGGCCGCATGCTGGTGAGCGCCTGTGCCGCGTTCCGGCTGTCTCTGGCCAGCCCGGCGCGGGTGTTCGCCGCCGTGGCCGGGAGTCTGCTGGTGAACCTCGGGTCCGCCGCTGCCCTGGCGACTGCGGTCCGGGCATTCGGCGGAGCTGTCCCGTTCGGTGACCTGGTGCTCGTGGTGGCGCTGGGCGGGTTGCTCGCCGGTGCGGTGCCGGTGCCGGGTGGTGTGGGTGTCGCCGAATTGGTGCTGGCGGCGCAATTGACCGCCGTGGGGCTGGAGCCGCCGGTCGCGCTCGCGGCCGCGGTGCTCTACCGGCTCGTCACGTTCTGGTCGCGCATCCCGGTCGGGTGGCTGGCCTTCTCGTGGATGCGCAGGTCGGGCCACCTCTGAGGTCCCGTCAAAACCTTAACGTCCTTAGGTTTTGGTGTTACCTTGTCGTCACCGAAAAGCGAAGTCCGATTAGCAATTGATCCTGTTGGTCGTCGCGGTGCTGCACCTGGACGGCCCCGTCGAAAGAGAGCGCACGTGTCGAGCACCCCCTGGGACGGCGAGAAGATCGCTGAGCTGGTCTCCCGCCTCACCCTGGAGCAGAAGGTCGCCCAGCTCGGCGGCTTCTCCGTCACCGACCTGTTGGTGCGCACGGAGACCGCGGCGAGGCTCGACCCGACGCGACTGCCCGAGCTGCGCCCTCACGGCGTGGGCCACCTGTCGATGGTCTGGTTCCTCGGCGAGGACATCGACCGGCTGACCGCCTCCTTGGAGGAGGTTCAGGCGGCCGTCCGCGACCTGACCCCCTTCGGCATCGGCGCACTCGTGCACATCGAGGCGGTCAACGGATTCCTGCACGCATCCGGAGACCAGTTCCCGACCGCCTGGGCACAGGCGGCCACCTGGGATCCGGATCTGGTCGAGCGGATGGCCGCGGTGTCGGCCGCACACATGAGCCGCTCGGGCATGCATCTGGCGTTCTCCCCGGTGATGGACATCGCCCGTGACCCGCGCTGGGGCCGCGTGCACGAGACCTACGGTGAGGACCCTGAACTGGCGGCGCGGTTCTCCGTCGCGTTCGTGCGCGGTTTGCAGGGACGCGACGGCGAGCACGGCGTTTTGGCCACCGGTAAACACTTCTTGGGCTACGGGAGCTCCGAGGGGGGCCTCAACCAGGCGGCTACCCAGCTCGGCCGCCGCGTCCTGGTCGACGAGTACGCGGAACCGTTCCGCCGCGCCATCACCGAGGCCGATCTGCGTGTGGTGATGAACTCCTACAACGAGATCGACGGCGTGCCGGTCGCGGCCAACCACTGGGCGCTCACCGAACTGCTGCGCGACGAGCTCGGGTTCGAGGGGCTGGCGGTCAGCGACTACGACGCCGTGGCTCTGCTCAAGCGCTTCTTCCACACCGCCACCACCGAGGGGCAGGCCGCGGCCCAGGCGCTCACCGCCGGGCTCGACGTCGAGCTGCCCGGCGACGTCCACTACCGGCACCTGGCCGACGAGGTCGCCGCGGGCCGCGTGGACGAGCGCGTCGTGGACACCGCGGTGGCCCGCGTGCTGGCCGTCAAGGCCCGGCTCGGCCTCGTCCCCGACCTGGGCACCCGGCCGCGCCGGCTTGCCGCACCGGACCCGGTGGAGGCCACGGAGGTTCGGCAGGCCATGGCGCACCGCTCCCTGGTGTTGCTGGAGAACGACGGCGTGCTGCCGCTCCCGTCCGCCGGCAAGCGCATCGTCGTCGTCGGTCCGGCCGCCCACGAGCTGCGCGTCCACTTCGGGGCCTACACCTCGGTGTCCAACGCCGAGGTGCCGCTGGGCATGCGGGCGGTGATGAGCGGCCAGGTCGCGGGTGTGGACCCGGCGACATTTGTGTTCACCGACCTGTTCCAGGTGCGGATGCCCGGCATGGACCCGGTGTTCGAGGACATCGCCCACCAGATGCACCCGGACGCGCCGACCGTCCTGGAGGCGCTGCGTGCGGTGGACCCGTCGATCGCCCACGCGCCCTTGGGACGCTTCGAGGTCGATCCGGACGCGCCGCTGGTGGCCGCCGAGGTCGAAGCCGCGGTCGCCGACGCCGACGTGGTGATCGCCGTTGTCGGCGAGCGCACCGGCTGGGTCGGCAACAACACCGCCGGCGAGGGGCAGTCCACCGCGAACCCGGTGCTGCCGGGTGATCAGGAGGAGCTGCTGGCGCTGCTCGCGGCCACCGACAAGCCGCTGGTGACCGTCGTGGTCTCCGGTCGCCCGCTGGTGCTGACCGAGGCCGCGGTGGCCTCCAACGCCGTGCTGCTGGCCCCGCTGCTGGGCGAGGAGGGCGGGAACGCCGTCGCCGCCGCGCTGTTCGGCGCGACCAACCCCAGCGGCAGGCTGCCCAGCACGTTTCCCCGCCACGTCGGGCAGATCCCGCTCTACCACGGGCACCACTACGGCAGCGGCTACGAGCACCCCACCGGTACCCGCCACGGCTACGGCGACCTGCTCGACGGCAGTCCGCTCTACCCCTTCGGGCACGGCCTGTCCTACACGTCGTTCGACGTGGCGTTCAGCGGACCGGACGTTGTCGAGCTGGCCGACGGGCACATCCGGGCACGGCTGACCGCGACCAACACCGGTGACGTGGACGGCGAAACCGTCGTGCAGCTCTACGCGCGCGACGAGGCTGCCTCGATCGTGCGCCCGGTCCGGCAGCTGCTGGCATTCGCCCGGATCGCACTGGCGGCGGGGGAGTCGGCGGAGATCACGCTGGATGCGCCCGTGGAGCGGCTGTTCTACACGATGCTCGACGGCCGCCGCGGTGTCGAATCGGGCGAGGTGACCGTCATGGCGGCGCTGAGCAGCGCCGACGTACGTGATCAGACGACCATCATGATCAACGGAACCGCCGAGTAGGACACCGTGGACGAAGGGCCCGGTCCACAGTGGACCGAGCCCTTCATCTGCGGTGCGGCTCAGGAGAGCGTTGGGCTGTAGCGGAAGTGCCGCAGCACCGCGACGTCCGTGAGCGGCTCGACACCGACCACGCGACCGGTGAAGCCGCCGGCGACCTCCGTGGAGAGGTAACGCCCGTCGAGGTCGCCGAGCCGGTGAAACCCGTCCGGACCGAGGTGTCCCAGCTCGACCTGATCAGGGCCACCCGTGTGATCGGGGCCTTGTGGAGCGGCGACCGCACGCACGCACAGCCTCACCGGGCCCCTGGGCAGCGGCATGCTGGCGAGGACGTCGTCGAGACCGCCGATGACCGCGCGGGCCACCAGGGAGTCGCCGTGCGCCTCGACGCTCATCCGGTGCCGGTCGTCCAGGCGCAGCACCAGACGCGCGTCACCCTCGACCAGGGCATCGGCTTGCCACTGGTCGTCGCGTGCGCGAACGCCCAACAGGTGCTGTGTGATCACGACACCACCGTCGCCGGCCGGCGCGGTGAAGCCGTGCGGGTGCGCGCCGGGGGAGATCCACCGGGGGTGCAACCCGGACGGGCCGAAGTCGTCCTCGAAGCCGGTGTCCGGTTCCGGCGCGGTGTACCGGTCCTCGGCGAACACCGGCCAGCCGTCCTCCCAGTCGACGCCGACGAGGAACGTCTCCCGCCCGTTGACGTGGAACATGGGGCTGAAGCCCCGCGGCCGCACGCCCAGGTGCACCGCGGCCCACTCTCCGGACGGCAACTCGACGAGGTCCGCGTGGCCGGTGTTCTGCACGGGGTGGTCGGTGCTGCGGTGGGTCAGCACGGGGTTGGCCGGGTGCGTCTCGAACGGCCCGCTGATCGACCGCGAGCGGGCTACCGACACGGCATGCCCTCGCTCCGTCCCGCCCTCGGCGACAACCAGGTACCACCAGCCTTCGCGGTGGTGCAGGTGCGGTCCCTCCGGATGAGCCAAGCCCGTGCCCGCCCACAACGCGCGGGGCTCGGACAGCAGAGTTCCCGTGACGGGGTCGATCGCGGCCTGGACGATCCCCGGCACAGGCCACATGCTCTTCCACGTCAGGTAGCAGGTGCCGTCGAGATCCCACGCCAGGTCGGGGTCGATGCCCACAGCACCGTCCGTGTGCACGGGAGTGCTCCACGGACCGGCCGGGTCATCCGCGTGCACGATCAGGTGCCCCTTGCCGAACTGCGAGATGTTCGTGGTGACCATCCAGAAGAACCCGCCGTGGTGTCGGATCGTCGGCGCGTAGATCCCGCTGCCGCCCTTGCCGGAGGGCAGCGTGAGCTGGTCGTCCCGGTCGAGCACGTTGCCGATGTGTTCCCAGCGCAACAGATCGCGGCTGTGGTGGACGGGGACACCCGGCAGGTACTCGAACGAGGAGTTCACGAGGTAGAAGTCCTCACCCGCGCGGCAGATCGAGGGATCGGGGAAGAAGCCGGGCAGGACGGGGCGGTTGTTCACGGCCACCGGGTGAACCCTTCGTGCTTGACGGACCAGCTGCCGTCGCGCGGGAAGCCGGGGCAGTCGTCCTCGGCGCCCTCCCACCCGGCGGCCATCAGCGACACCGCCGCCAACAGGCCGCCGTTGGCCGGCAGGTAGAGCGGCAGCAGGCTGCCGATCTGCGGGCAGTGACCGGTCGGCAGGTAGGTGTTCTTGACGGTGTCGGTGAGCAGCGCGTCCACGGCGAGGTCGGGGCGGCCGACGCGGGTGGCGGTCATCGCCATGACCGGGAAGTCCCAGCCCCACGCGCTGTCCCAGTCCCAGTTGCCGCGCACGTCCAGCAGCGTGGCAGTCATCGTCGCCGGATCCACGAGGGGCGTGGCCGGCACGACGCCGAGCGCGCACAGCATCGACGGGTGGTCGTCGCGGCGCAGGTGCGGCTCGGTGGCGATGGCGGCGTAGACACCGCGGTCCTGGTGGGGTGGGACCAAGCCGTCCAGGACCCGCTGCCAGTGCTCGTGCCGTGCCAGCCCGCGCCGCTCGCGCCACTGTTGCGCGATCTCGAGCCCCCACCACCAGTAGGCCAGTTCGAAGGTGGGGTCCTCGGTGCTCTTGGCGTCGTAGAACTCCTGCGCCGGCACCAGCGGCGCGGGCAGGTGGTAGCGGCCATCGCGTTCCTGGACGAACGAGGCCATGAACAACGCGGTCTGCTCGACCAGGTCGGCGAAGTGGTCCAGCAAGTGCGCCCGGCCTTCTTCGTCGCGGCCACGGTGCAGCAGCTCGAGCAGGTAGAGCGGGTGCGGTTGTTGCCAGATCAGGAAAACGCCGATGTCGCTGGGGCTGTCCCGGCCGTCCGGGCCGACCTGTTTGGGCCACCGCACGCCGTCGTAGCGCTGCCGCCGCGCCGTTTCGCGCGCCTGGCCCAGTATCGACAGGTACCAGTCCATGCTTCGCTCCAGGAGCTCCGGGCGGCCCCACGTGGCGAAGTGCGCGGCGTGCCAGAAGTGCATCTCCAGGTGGAACTTGCCCTGCCACGAGTTGGTCACCAGACCGGTCTCCTGCGGCGGGGTCGTGCCTGAGCAGTGCACTGCCGTCAGGTACTGGGACAGCACCACGCGGCGCTCCAGCTCGTGCGCGCGAGGGTCGGTGCTGCCCGCGAAGTCGACCGCCGCGCCGGAGGTCCAGAACTGCCGCCACCACACCGCCGCCGCGTCCCGGACCGCCTCGAAGTCGCCGCGCCCGAACTCTTCGGCGTCGCCGGGGGAGAAGCCCACCACGACGTCGAAGGTTGCGGAGGTCGCTGTGAGCACGTACTCGTGCGGCCGATCGGTCGCGGCGATCTCGCCTCCGGAGTGGTCCAGCCGCATCGAGTACGCGGTGTCGTCGAGGAGCCGGTCGAACCGGTGGGCTCGATCATCCACTGTGGACGAAATGGTGCGGTGCCGATCGGGCTTGGTCCAGTCCGAGGTCTGGAAGAACCCGTCGCTGGCGTAGGGAAAGCGCAGCACCACCGCGACGGTTCCGTCCACGAGGCCGTCGGACTCGATGCGGAACGCGACACGCGAGCTGTGCGGGTCGGCGACCGTGGTCACCCGGACGCTGTGCCCGTTGTACTCGAAGGTGCTGGTCAGCGAAGCCGACCAGAGATCGAGGTGTTGGCGGGCGCCGGCGAGCGCGGTCGGGTCGGTCTCCGGCGCCGCGTCGGGTCCCCGGCGCAGCAGCAGGCCGATGCGACCGAGGTCGAGCCGCTGGGGGTTGGCGTTGAGCCACGTCCCGGCGCGGTGTTCCTCGGGCACCTGTCCACGCATCATCGCGGTGATGCTGAACCGGTCCGCGTACTCGACCGGGCCGCGGGCCGTGTCGTAGGTCGACAGGGCGTCGGTGAGGGCGAATCCGTCCGGGTTGGGCATGGCGTGCCAGCCCCACGTGGACATGGTCGCGGTGTTGGTGGCCAGGCGTCGCTCCGCCATCGCGGTGGCCTGGTCGTGGTACGCGGGAAAGGTCTGCATGCCGGTGATGTCCGCGGTGTAGGCGAAGTCGCCGTTGCCCACGGATATGACGTGTGCCGGGTCGGGCGCCTGCAATCGAACGTCGTGGCGGCGGACCACTGCTTCGCGGTCGATGGTGGTCACGGTGTTGTTGTTCTCCACTGGGTCACTGCTCGACGGTGACGACGACTTCGACCGGCTCGCAGTCGGGGGCGGTGGCGATCAGGCGGACCTTGCCTGCCGTGGTCGGCCTGAGCACAGCCAGTGCGCGCCCGTCCCAGGTGCGGCGCTCGACGGAGTCGAACCGCTCCTCGGTGGACGGATCGGCGCTGCCGTAGCCGAGGAGCTCGCCGTCGCCGGAGACCTCCAACGTCACCGGCCGGTCGGCTGAGGTGAAAGTGGTGCCGTGCTCGTCGGTGAGGGTGAGCGCCACGTAGGCCAGGTCGCCGCCGGTCGACGCGATCACCGGGCGTTCCACCTCGGCCCGCAGTCGCACCGGGCCCGTCGCCGTCCGGAGTGTGTGGCGTCCGGTCTCCTCACCGTCGCGGTAGGCCACGGCCACCAGTTCACCTGGTTCGTACCCGGCTTCGAACTCGGTGCGGAACCGGTGTGGTGGCCCGACCGGGTGACGGCCCAGTGAGCGGTCGTTGAGCAGCAGTTCCACCTCGTCGGCATCGCTGTAGACCTCGATCACGACGGGCGAATCCTCGAAGCCGGGCCAGGTCCAGCTGGCGATGCTGTCGCTCCACGCCCACGGCGACCCGAAGGCGGTGAGGCCGTGGGTGCTCGGCCGCCGCACGGACAGGTAGGGCGCGGCGCGCAGGCCGAAGACGATCTCGCGGTAGTACGACGCGGGGCGGCGGTAGCCGGTGATGTCGATGTCTCCGCACTGCGCCACCAGGTACGGGTAAGGGCCCACGTGCTCGGGTCGTGGTGACTCCGGTGTCAGGTACTGCTGCCGTCCGATGCCGGCCTCACCCAGGTAGTCCCACCCCGTCCAGGTGAAGTCGCCGATGACGTGGCCGAACCGCTGGACCAGGTTCCAGTTGACGTCGACGCGCGTGGGGAAGGTCTCGGTGCCCAGGATGATCCGCTCGGGGAACAGCTCGTGGTCCATCTCGTAGCGGCTGTCGGCGTAGTTCATCCCGGCGACGTCCACGGTGGCGAAGACCTCGGCGGTGCGCTGGGTGACGAAGTCCGCGGCGGCGATCTTGTTCATCATCGCGCCCGCGTCGGTCGCCATCAGCGTGTTGATGCCACCACCCTGCTCCTCGGAAGCGGCCTGGCTCATCCGCTCGCGCATCTCGGCCAAATCCGCCATCACGGCCAGCGTGACGTTGACGCTGTTGGTGACGAACCGCGTGCTGTCCAGCGAACGCACCTTCTCGGCCAGCTTGCGGCTCCACGCGGCACCGGCCGGCGACCCGACCTCGGGGATCTCGTTGCCGATGGAGTAGAGCACGACGCTGGGGTGGTTGAAGTCCTTGGCCACCATCGCCTCGACGTCGCGCTCCCACCACTCGGGGAAGGTGAGGCTGTAGTCGAACGCGCTCTTGGCCGAGGTCCACACGTCGAAGGTCTCGTCGACCACCAGCACGCCCAAGCGGTCGCAGGCATCCAGCATCGCCCGGCTCATCGGGTGGTGCGACATCCGGATGGCGTTGAACCCGGCTGCCTTGAGAATCTCGACTCGGCGGTGCTCGGCGCGCGCGGCGTTGACCGCGCCGAGGACGCCGTTGTCGTGGTGGACGCACGCGCCGCGCAGCTTCACCGTCTCGCCGTTGACCTGCAGGCCGCGCACGGGGTCCAGGCTCAGCGTGCGGATGCCGAAGACCGCCGAGTCGCTGTCGACCTCGCCGTCCCCTTCCCGCAGGACCACCTGTGCCGAGTGCAGCGCCGGCGAGTCCGGGCTCCACAGCGCCGGGTCCCGCACGTAGAGCCGCTGCCGGGAGATGGCGCGCGTGCCGGGCAGCACGGTGAGCGGGTCGGTGCGCGACGCGACGACTTCCCCTGCGGCGTCGCGGATCTCGGTGATCACCTCGACCGTCCTGATCACGATCGAGTCGTTCCCGACGGTCGTGGCGACTTCCACCGCGGCGCGCTCGGCGTCGATCTGCGGGGTGGTGACCCGGATGCCGTCCGGTTCGACGTGGACGAGGTCGCCGACGAGCAGCCACGTGTCGCGGTAGATGCCCGCGCCCGAGTACCAGCGGGAATCCTGGTGAGCGCGGGCCTCCACGCGGACCTCGTTGTCGTGCCCGTACTTGAGGTACGGGCCGACGTCCACGGTGAAACCGGAGTAGCCGTAGGGTCGCTGGCCGACGTAGTCGCCGTTGACGTACACGACCGCGTCCCGGTACACGCCCTCGAACTCCAGCAGCACCCGCCGGCCCCGGTGGTCCTCGGACACCGGGAAGGTCTTGCGGTACTCGAAGGTTCCACCCGGGAAGTAGGCCACGGCGCCGGCCGCCGCGTGGTCGGTCTCGGGCCGGATCCGCTCCTGGCGGATCAGTGCGTCGTGCGGCAGGGTCACCGCCTCGAACGGGACCGGCGGGCCCGCGGACTCGGCGAAGGTGCTGACCTTGCGCCGGAACTGCCAGCCGTCGTTGAAGGACGTGCGGATCACTCGTGCTCCTCGTGGGTGGTGTCAGCGGACGGACTTGACCCGCAGCACGACGACCAGGCCGCCTGCCAGGGTGAAGGCCGCCGCGACCAGGTACAGCAGCGTGTAGTTCTTGTCCCCGCCGCTCGCGCCGACCGCCAGGAACAAGGGCGCGATGAGCGGGGCGATGGCCTGCGGGATGGAGGTGGAGAAGCCGTAGATACCGGTGTAGCGGCCGGCGTCCGTCTCCCTCTCGGGCAGGACGTCCAGCGCGAGCGCCTGGTCGACGGCGCTGAACATGCCGATGCCGAAAGTGCCCAGCACAGCGCCGGTGATGATCAACGGCATGCTGTGGGTCATGGCCATCAGCACGACGCCGGCCGAGAACACGATGGCACCCGCGAGCACGAATACCTTGCGGCGGCGCAACCTGTCGGACAGGAACCCGCCACCGATCGCACCGAGCATCCCGGCCACGACACCGGCGCCGCCCAGCACCGCGACCAGGCCCGCCACTTCCTCGACGGTCACGTCCATGCGGTCGGCCAGGAAGAAGGTGGTGAAGGTCGTGTTGAAGGTCAGGCCGATCACGAACAGGAACTTGCCGGACCAGTTCCAGGCGAAGTCGGGGTTCCGGCGCGGGCTGAACGTGTACGTGCGCACGATCGCCGACAAGGTCAGAGGTTCGGACGGCAGGTCGAGGCCGCGGCTGTCCGGTTCGTGGACCAGCAACACGAACAACGTCATGGCGACCACGCCCAGGGCGCCGGGCACCAAGAACAGCAGCAGGTTGTTCCCGATCAGCGCGCCGCTGAGCAGGACGCCGGTGACCGGGGCCATCTGCTGGACGATTCCGCTCAGCCCCGCGACCTTCCCGCGCTGGGACACGGGAAGCCTGTCGGCCTGCGAAGCCAGCAGCAAGGACACGATCGTGCCCCAGCTCGCCTGAGCGAGAACCCAGCCCACGCCGAGCACGATCATGTTCGGAGCCGAAGCCAAGATCACGAGTGCCAGTACACCGATCACGGTGCCCGCGATGAAGTACGGCCGGCGCCTGCCCAACCGGGAGCGCGTCCGGTCGCTCAGCCTGCCGAAGAACGGGGCGGCCAGCACAGCGGCCACACCTCCGGCTCCGGTGACGTAGCCGAGGTACTCCTCGTTGTCCGGCGCCAACTGCGAGACCTTGACCGCCAACGAGTACGCGATGGGAGTCACGAAGGCCATGTAGACGCCGAACGTGGCGGCGACGATCATCCAGACGTACGCGGCGGGTGCCTTGGGCGGCTCGTCCCCGTGCCCCCGATTACCGACGTGGGGAGCCACTGGGTCGACCCGCGGGTCGGTGGTGGGCGGCGGTTCAGCTGGTGTGAATGCCATGGTGACCTCGCTGTCGAATTCTGGTGAGGCATTCGGGAGAGGAGAGGTGTGCCTGTTGCGTGGCCCGCTGTCGTCAGGCCGGGGAGTTGCGCCGTGCGATGGCGCCCAGGTGGCGGGCGCTGTCCTTGACGGTGCGCTGCTGGGTTTCGCGGTCCACGGCCACCAGGCCGAACGTGGGCCGGTAGCCGAGCATCCACTCGAAGTTGTCCAAGGCGGACCAGTAGAAGTAGCCGCGCACGTCGATGCCGTCGGCCAGGCAACGCTCCACGCCGGCCACGGCCCTGGTGATGAACTCGACGCGGCGGGTGTCGTCGTCGGTGGCGACGCCGTTCTCGGTGACCATCAGCGGCAAGCCGGCCGATGCCGCGCGCCGAAGGACGTTCTCCAGCGCCTCGGGGTAGAACTCGTACCCCATCTGCGTCATCTCGGCGCCTTCCGGCGCGGGCAGTCCGCCGTCCGGGCCGACGAGCGCCCGGCTGTAGTTCTGCACGCCGAGGAAGTCGTCACCCTCCATCGAGGACAGGAAGTCGTCGAAGGTCTCGGCCCACCGCGCGTCCGCCGCGGCCTCGCCGCCGTCCCGCGGCTGGAAGTCCTGCAGCGCCAGGGTGATTCCGACCTTCGTGTCCGGACTGACCTCGCGGATGACCTGGCGAGCTGCGACGTGAGCGCGCTTGACCACGTCCTGACCCTTGGTGCTGAAGGTGAACAGGAACAGGTGAGGCTCGTCCGGTGCGGTGCCCAACGCCTCGGCGGCCGACTTCCGGCTGCGCCGCAGTGCTTCCAGCGGGTCGTCCTGCACGCCCACCGGTGCCTGGACCGCCTCGTCGCCCGTCGAGCCGCCCATGAGCATCCGCACCAGCGGGGCGATGTTGGCCTCGTTGATCGTCGTCACCCAGGGGATGAGCGGGCCGAGCTCGGCCATGACCACGCGGCAGTAGGCGGCGAACCGCTCCGGCGTGCCGTCGTACTCCCAGCCGCCGAGCGTGATCAGCCAGCGCGGGCTGCTGAAGTGGTGCAGCGTCACCACCGGGGTGACGCCCAGCTCGTGGCAGGTCTTCAGCACGTCGCGGTAGTGCTCGATCGCGGCGCGCGAGAAGTGCCCGTCCTCCGGCTCCACCCGTGCCCACTCGATCGAGAACCGGTAGCTGGTGAATCCGAGGTCCCTGAGCAGGGTGATGTCCTCGCGGTAGCGCCGGTAGTGGTCGCAGGCGTCCCCGCTGGGTTCGGCGAACATCGACTCCGGCGTGTGTTCCAGCACCCAGAAGTCGCTGGTGGTGTTGTTGCCTTCGACCTGGTGGGCGGCGGTAGCCGCACCCCAGAGGAAGCCGTCGGGAAAGGACAAGATCTGCTCCTGGTGAATGTGGAGGTCAGGCGGAATGGCCGTTGGCTCGGGCGACGAGCTGGTCGACGTCGATCACCAGCCGGCCGCCGCTCATCGCGAGCAGGCGGTTCAGCGGTAGCGACCCGACCATGCGGGCGATGTCCGGGTCCGAGGCCACGCCCGAGCCGGAGCCCGCACTCAGCACCTGCTTGAGCAGCGGGCCGCCGATCGGATGGGCCATCCACTCGCCGACGGTGGAGTCGGACCGCAGGGCAGCGACCGGTCGGGTGTCGGGTGCCGTGACGGCGGTGGTCAGGCGCAGGTCGCGCGACGAGGCACCGACGGCGATCTCGAACTCACCGCCCTCGCACACCCAGTCGCCGTGCGCGGTGCTGTAGTAGGAGAAGTCGCGGATGGTCAGGGCGAACTCGACAGTGGTCGACTCGCCGGGGCGGAGATCGACCTTCGCGAACGCCTTCAGCTCGCGCACCGCACGCTCCACCGGTGAGTCGATCGCACCGATGTAGACCTGCACGACCTCCTTGCCCGGTCTCGCTCCGGTGTTGGTGACGGCGGCGGTGAGCCGCAGCCACGCCGGGGAGTCGTTCATGACTTCGGTGTGCAGGTCGGAGTAACCGAAGGTGGTGTAGGACAGTCCGTGCCCGAAGCCGAAGTCGACCGCCATGTCGCGCCGGTCGTAGTAGCGGTAGCCCACGAACTGGCGCTCGCCGTAGTGCGCGGTTCCAGCAGTGCCGGGGAAGTCGAGGTAGGACGGCGTGTCCTCGAGTCGCAGTGGGATCGTCTCGGCCAGCCGGCCCGATGGGCTGGTGCGGCCGAACAGCAGGTCGGCGACTGCCGCGCCGCCTGCCTGGCCACCCAGCCAGGTCTCCAGCACGGCCTTGGCGTGCTCCGCCCAGGGCGAGACTCGGACGACGCCGCCGTTGGCCAGCACGACCACGATGTTGTCGTTGACCTGCGCCACAGCCCGCAGTGCCTGGAGCTGCACCGCCGGCAGGTCCAGATCCGCGCGGTCCCAGCCCTCCGACTCGGCCTCTTCGGGCAGGCCGAGGAACATCAGCACGATGTCGGCGGACGCGGCAGCGGCCACGGCTTCAGCGAGCAGGCTCCGGTCCTGTTCTCCGGAGGAAGGGAAGCCGGGGGCGAACGACAGGGTCACGTGCTCACCGGCGACCGATCGCAGGGCGTCCAGGGCGTTCTCGGTCCTGGTCGGGTTGACGTGCGAGCTGCCCCCGCCCTGGAAGCGCAGCGTCCGCGCGAACTCCCCGACCACGGCGATGTCCAGGTGCGCGTCGGGGTCCAGCGGCAGGATGGCGTCGTCGTTCTTGAGCAGCACGGCCGATTCGGCGGCGGCGCGGCGGGCCAGCGCGTGGTGCTGCTCGACATCGACGTTCGGCGCGGGTTCGCGGGCGCCCTCCGCCACGCGGTCGAGCAGGCCCAGCAGACGGGTCACCGCGCGGTCGACCACTGCTTCGTCCAGTTGCCCGGACTCCACCGCCTCGACGATCCGTCGCGCGCTGAGACCGCCGGTGGAGGGCATCTCCAGATCCAGCCCGGCGGCGACAGCGGCCACCGGGTCGGCCACCGCGCCCCAGTCCGACACCACCACGCCGTCGAAGCCCCACTCCTCCCGCAGCACGCTGGTCAACAGCCAGGGGTGTTCGGCGGCATGGGTGCCGTTGACCTTGTTGTAGGCGGCCATCACCGTCCAGGGCGCGGCAGTGGTGATGATGTGCTCGAACGCCGCGAGGTAGATCTCCCGAAGGGTGCGCTCGTCGACCACCGAGTCGACCCGCATCCGATCTGTTTCCTGGTTGTTGGCCGCGAAGTGCTTCACCGACGCGCCGACACCCCTGTGCTGGATGCCGCGCACGAGCGCTGCGCCCAGGTGGCCGGCCAGCAGGGGGTCCTCGGACAGGTACTCGAAGTTGCGGCCGCACAACGGGGATCGCTTGATGTTGACCCCAGGGCCGAGCAGGACTCCGACACCCGCGGCGCGGCTCTCGGTCCCCAGCGCCTCGCCGATCTCGGTGAGCAGGTCGACGTCCCAGCTGGAGCCCAGCGCCGCGGCAGTGGGGAAGCAGGTGGCGGGCAGGTTCCGGCTGAAGTCGAAGTGCGGCGCTTCCGGGTCGTGCAGGCGCACGCCGTGGGGGCCGTCGGTCAGGATGGTCGACGGGATGCCGACGCGGTCCACGGAGGTGGTTGCCCATGCCGATCCCCCGGACAGCAGGCTGGCCTTCTCCCGGAGCGTCAGGGACGCCAGGACTTCGGTTCTGTTGTGCTCACCGTTCATCGGGACCTCCACGGGCACTCGCCTGACGCGTGGTGGAGACCGGGCGCCGAAGTGAGGACTGACTCTGTAGATAACGCGCGTTAGTGAGTTAACGGCAGGTGTCGCCGGAACGGCAATACGAAGGGCTGTAACAAACCAGTAACGCGCTTTAGTTGTGATCGTGCCGAGGTGGGCTAACGCGAGTTATGAACGGCATTACGATGGGGTGCTGCCAGTGGGCAGCACCGTGTGATGAGGAGATCATGACGCCATCCGCCAAGCGTGTTACCAGTTCAGACGTCGCACGCGCCGCAGGCGTTTCCCGGACCACGGTCAGCTTCGTGCTCAACAACCGCGCCGAGCAGTCGATCCCCGAGGCGACCCGGCTGCGGGTGCTGGAGGCCGCCCGGCGCCTCGACTACCGGCCGCACGCCTCGGCGCGCGCACTGGCCGCGGGGCGCAGCGACATCGTCCTGCTGTCCATCCCGGACCTGCCGATCGGCACGAACATCAGTCGGTTCGTCGAGGAGTTGGCCTCGGCGCTCGCCGAGCACGGGCTCACGCTGGTGACCCACCTCGCTGGGGCGAACGGGCGGTCGGTAGCCGACGTGTGCGCGACCGTCGGTGCCTCGGCCGTCGTCGGGTTCGACCCGTTCGATGAAGAGACCGCCGAGGACCTGCGGCGGGCTGGCGCGGCCGTCGTGCTGCCGTCCGCTGTGGAAGAGTCGCCCGCGGCGCGCCCGATCGGCCTCATGCAGGCCCGGTACCTCATCGGCAAGGGCCACCGGAACCTCGGCGTCGCTCTGCCCGGACCCTCCGGTCTGGAGCCCATGGCGCAGGAACGCCTGCGCGGCGTCGCCGACGCCTGCGCCGAAGCCGGGATCGATCCTCCCCTCGCCTTGGACGCCCCCTTGGACACCGAGCAGGCCGCCCTCGCCGTGGACATGTGGATCGGGCGGTCGGTGACGGCGATCTGCGCGTTCAACGATGACGTGGCCATCGCGGTCCTGGCCGGCGCTCGTGCCCGCGGACTCACCGTTCCCGACGACCTCGCTGTCATCGGGGTCGACGACATCCCCACCGCTGGTCTCATCCACCCGCCGTTGACCACGATCCGCTTCGGCTTGCACGAGGTGGCCCGTCGCCGGGCCACCGCCGTGATCAACGGCCTGTCCGGCCAGGAATCCGGGCTCGTGGCGGAATCCGCCGCGACCGAGATCGTCGAGCGCTCGTCGGCCTGATCAGACCGCCGCCCACCCGTTGTCGACGGGCAGCACGACGCCGTTGATGTTGCTCGCCGCGTCGGAGGCCAGGAACACGATCGCCGCGGCCTGCTCGTCGGCTTCCGAGACCCGGCCCATGCCCGCCATGTAGGGACGCAGTGCGCCGGGGCCGTGGCCCTCGATGGTGAGACCACTGGTGATGGCGGTACGGGTGGCGCCGGGTGCGACGGCGTTGGTGCGGATGCCTTGGGCGCGGTACATGACCGCGAGCGACTTGGTGAGGCCGACGATGCCGTGCTTGGAAACGGTGTAGGCGGTACCGGCGGCGCTGCCGCGCAAAGCCGCCTGCGAGGCGGTGTTGACGATGGCGCCCTTGCCCTTGGCCAGCATGTGCGGCAGTACGGCGCGGCTGAGCAGGAACGGGGCGGTGAGGTTGATCCGGATGACCCGCTCCCACTCGGCGTCGGTGACGTCGGCGGTGGCGGTCATGGCGTCCATGACTCCCGCGACGTTGGCCAGCACGTCGATTCCGCCGAACTGCTCGACGGCGGTGGCGACGACGCGGTCGACCACCTGCTGGTCGCTCAGATCGCCGATTACGGCTACAGCGACGCCACCGGCGGCCTCGATCTCTCGCACGGCGGACTCCGCACCAGTCGCGTCGATGTCGGCGATGACGACCCGCGCGCCCTGGCCGGCGAACTTGAGGCCGGCGGCCCGGCCGATGCCGGCGCCACCGCCGGTGACGATGACACTGAGGTTGTCGAACATGCTCGTGAAGCTCCTGATCTGATCATGAGGAGGACGTCACTCGCCGACCGTCCCGGTTCTCCGGGACGGTTCGGGAAGGACGCGTGTCAGGCGTTGACGATGTGGCTGGAGAGGAACGCGCGGAGTTCAGCCGTGATGTCGACCGACTCCGGTGCCAGCAGCCACTGGAGCTGCAGCCCGTCGAGCACGGCGACCATGGTGCGGGCCAGCCGGGCAGGGTCCGTGCCGGGCTGGAGGAGGCCCTGTTCCAGCAGGTGCTGGAAGCTCGACGTCGCGCGTTCCTGAATGCGGTGGTAACGCAGCTTGAAGAACTCGTGGGCCGGGTGCTCTGGTGAGGTCGCCTCCGCGGCGAGAACGCAGTGCAGAGCGATCAGCGTCCGGTTGTCCTCGAGGTCCCGGACGATGGTGAGGATGCGATCGACGGCCGGCAGGTCGTCGCTCTCGGCGGCCCGGATGAGAGCGCGCTCCTCCCGCCGCCGCAGCAACGCGATGAGCACGTCCGCTTTGCCGGGGAAGTGGTGCAGCAGACCGGGCTGGCTGATGCCGGCCTTCTCGGCGATGTCCTTCATCGTCGCTGACCGGTAGCCGTTCGTCGCGAACAGTTCCACGGCCGCGTCGAGGATGCCGTTGATCCGGGCGGCGGTCTTGGCGTAGGGGCCGCGTCGGTGGGACGAGGTCGTCACAGCGGGCACCCTATCCTGATCGTGGCGAAAATAGAAACAGAGTTAGGTTTTCGGGCGGTGCCACCGCTTGCAGTCGTATCTGGTCCAGCGGTGGCACCACCCCGGCGCCTAACCGAGGCGAGCGTGATCAGAGTCCGAGAACGGCCTGACCTCGGTGCCGGGCACGTCGGTTGCCGCAGGCGTGGCGGTTGCGTGCTTCGCGGGGCCCTCGACCGACAGGTTCGGCGTGATCCGGTCAGCCCAGCGGGGGTAAGCCCAGTTGGCGCGACCGATGAGCGTCATGATGGCCGGCACCAGGGTCAGCCGGACCACGAAGGCGTCGACCACGACGGCGATGGCCATGCCGATTCCGATCATCGCCACGATGCGCTGACCGCTGAACCCGAACGAGGCGAACACGCAGAGCATGATCGTGGCCGCGACGGCGATGACCTTGGCCGTCTCGGCCATGCCGGTGCCGACGGCGCGGTCGTTGTCGCCTGTCCGGTTCCACTCCTCGTGCATTCGGCTCACGAGGAACACCTGGTAGTCCATGGACAGGCCGAACACCACGCCCACGATCAGCACTGGGACGAGGTACATCACCGGTGCGCTGCCGCCGATGCCGAACAGCGACAAGCCCCAGCCGTGCTGGAAGACGGCGGTGACCGCACCCAATCCGACGGCGATGGTGGCGATGTTGCTGACCGCGCCCACCAGGGGGACCAGGATGCTGCGGAACGCCACAGCCAGCAGCAGGAAACCGAGCAGGGCGATCAGCCCCAGGTAGAGCGGCAGCTTGTCCATCAGCGCGGTGGAGAGGTCGATGCTGCTGGCGGTGCTGCCGCCGACGTAGACCTCGAGAGCCGAACCGGACCGGGCGGCGGGGATGACCTGCGTCCGCAAGGTCTCCACCAGATCGGCGGTTTGTTCTGCTTGAGCGCTGCTGGTCGGCACCACGGTGGCACTGGCGACCTGCTGACCGGCCTTCACGGGAGCGGCTGCGACCGAGGCGACTCCCGGCGTGGATCCGAGCTTGTTCACGAGGTCGGTGAAGGCGGCGGACGAGGCGTTGTCCGGTGTGCGCGCCACCAGGAGCAGTGAAGCGTCGAACCCCTCGCCGAACGCATCGGACATCGTGTCGTAGTAGGCGCGAGCGGGTGAACCGACCGGTTCGCTGCTCGCGTCCGAGTCGCCGACCCGCATGCCGAGCACCGGCGAGGCCAACAGCACGACCAAGGTTAGCGCGATGCCGCCGGCGCGCAGCGGGAAGCGCTGAACCAGCGCCTTCCAGCGATTGGTCCACCCGTTGCCGCCGTCCTTGCTCTCCGCGATCGGGAAGCGGCCCGCTGCGATGGCCTTGCGGTGCTTTCGTGACAACACCCGCAGACCCACCATGCCGAGCAGTGCGGGAAGAAGCGTGATCGCCGAGGCGATGGTGAACAGCACGGTCACGGCGGCGGCCTGCGCCATGCTCGTCAGGATGCCCAGGTCGACGACGAACATGCCGAGAAGGGCGATGATGACGGTGATGCCGGCGAACACGACGGCGCGTCCCGAGGTGTCGACCGCTCGAGCGATGGAGTGCGGGACCGTCTCACCGGCGAGCAGCGACTTGCGGTGCCGGTTGACGATGAACAACGCGTAGTCGATGCCCACGCCCAAGCCGATGAGCGCACCCATGGTCAAGCTCGTGGCGGCCACGTCCACCACGTGTGAGCCGAGGAGCACGACGAGCAGTGAGACACCCACGCCCATCAGACCGGTGATGATCGGGAGGAGCGACGCCCAGAGCGAGCGGAAGACCAGCAGCATCAGCACGAGCGCGGCCAGGATCCCGGCGGCTTCGCCACCGCGTGATCCACCAGGTTGCTCGGTGAACGCCTGCCCTCCCAGTTCGACCTGCACCCCGTTGCCGCGCAACGCCTGCGCGGCCTGCGTGACCGGTTCGGTGTCGGCGTCCTTGTCGAGCACGACCGTCGCGTACGCGGTGTCCGCAGAGGTGTTCAGCTGGGCACTACCCGCCGGGGCGTAGGGGCTGACCACCTGCTTCACGCCTGGGATCGCGGTGATCTCCGCAAGCGCGTCGGTGAACCGCTCGCGAACCTGCGGTGAGTCCACATCGGAGTCGGTGTGCCAGACGATCGTGCCCCTGGTGACCGGTGTGGCGGACGAAGGCCCACCGGCTTCCTCCATCAAGCTGTAGGCGGTGGAGGACTCGCTGTCGGGGAGTTCCACCTCGTCGGTGAATCCCGTGCCCAACACCACGGTCAGGGCGGCCAACGCCACAAGACCGACGAGCCACCCACCCAGGACGGTGCCCCGCCACCGGTAACACCAACGGGCCAGAGAATTCACGACACGAGCCTTTCCTCGGCAATCACCAACGCCGACAAGACTCCTCGGCGCGGTTGCTCCGAACGTCGGCCTGGTGCGGTCATCCGGCGTACCGCAGGTGCGGTACGCCGGTCGATGTGCGGGTACCGCGGCGATCGTCCTTCGTGGTCTGGGCAGCCGTTGACGACAGCTGAGCTCGGCGACCCGGTCTTTGGGGTCCGCTCGTGGTCTCGGCGGCGACAGAGGCCACCTCATCGCGGCTATCTGGCGTCCGGGGCGCTGTGTTAGCGTTCGCTCGACGCTAAAACCGAAGATCAATTCGGTTTTGGTGAGCGGACATCCCTCCACTCCTACCCGTGTGAGCTGCCGTGCTGTTTCGCCTGCTCCAGGTCACTTTGCGGCCGTACCGGCGAGTCGTCGGCGCGGTCGTCGTCGTCCAAGCCGTCCAGACGATCGCGGCGCTGTACCTGCCCAGCCTGAGCGCCGATCTGATCGACCGCGGCGTCGTGCCCGGCGACTGCGACCGTCCCCACACCGCGCTCCCGTACCGGCCATGCGGGTTTACGCCGCGTAGTGCTCGACGTTGTAGTGGTTTATGCAGGTGGTACGGGTGTTCGGGGTGGGATGTCGCCGGTTGCCTCAGGCATCGGCGCTTGGCTTTCGTCGCTGCTCATCCCCACTGCTGGTTGCGGGACCGATCGCATGGAGCCAGCTGTAGGCCTGCGCTGCTGTCGTGCAGGCACGCATCATTGACCGTGCTGCGGACTTCGGCGGCGTCCTGCGAGACCGTGATTTTCCACCGCTGCGAATCTATTTCGGCACATGCGGCGCTGCGGAGCCCTGTGGAGCTGAGGTCCAGGCACGCGCCCGTCGCGTGATTGCTTAGCCGATAGGTGCCATCCCCGGCGTCTTGCGGTGTCCACCGCTGGTAGCTCATACCGTTGCAGCGATAAGTTCTGAGCCCGCCGTCCAGGCTGTCATCCAGGCAAGCGCCGGTGGCCCTGCTGACGAAGATGCGATTCCCCCCAGGTGCGGAGACCAGGCCCGCCGAACCGTCCATGCCCGAGGGCGTCGGTGTTGGAGCGGTGGCCGTCGAGACGAACGCCAGGGTGATCACGCTGCCCAGCACCGTGCCAACGCCGGCACCGGCCAACGCCCACAACCACCCGCGGCCCGTTCTGGTGGGCGCTGTGTCCGGCTTCTCCGATGAGGGCTCCGGTGCTGTGCGGGGCTGAACCGCCTCGGCCGCTTCCCAGCGCGCCCGATACTCGGCGGGGTCCGCGCCCAGGGCCATGCACAGGGCGCGCACGACGTCCCATGGCGGGACACAGTGCCCGCGCAGGTATCGCGACAGCGACGAGTCGCTCACGTGGATCTCGGATTCCAGCGACCGCAGCGGACGTCCGGAGTTCCGCTGCAGAGTGCTGAGCGCGTTGGCCAGGCTGCGCACCGGATCGGATTCGTTCTGCGGGCCACCAGCCATCGAGACCTCGTTCACGCCGGGCCGACGGCATGCTTCGACCGACGGCACCTGTCCCGGGACGGGCATGTCCCAGCAGGTCAGGAACCTAGCGGTCCCAAATGAGCTGAAGCAACCGGGACACGCTTGCGCACCGGAACTGATCAACTACAACCTGTGTTCAGCCGAGTGCTGGATGTCGTTAGGCCGTTTGGCCCTCCAGTCCAGCTTTGTTGGCAAGCCTCGACCGCTGCCTCGAAGTGGTGGCCGCGTGGTCGAGGCAGAGGGCCGGGCCAGCTCGTTCCGGGGCTGGCGCCAGCCGCGGTTCTCAATGTCGATCAGGGGAGCGATCATGTCCTGCAGAGTCACAGCAGCAGCGCCGGGAGCGTTGCTCGCCCTTTCCGCCACGGTCGCCGTGGCGTCGGCGGACGCCGCCACGGCCGATCCGATCGCGTCGGTGGCCTCAGCGCTTGCAGTTAGGTCGCAGGCTTCGTCATCGGGCGAAGCGGTGAGCGACCAGCAGTTGCGAGCTGCAGGCTACGAGCGCATGGCCATCGTCAGGGCGGGCGGGACGACCGGCACGTTGTGGCGGATCATCGAACCGGCGGGCGCATGGAGATGGCATGCCAACCTCCACAACGCCGCACCAGGTTCAAAAGTCTGGGCTGAGAACTGGTTCAGCAACGTCGTGTCATCGGCGACTGTCCCGGCAGGCGAGATCGGGGTCAACACCGGTACCTGGTCTAGCTTCGGCAAGTTCCGGGTCTGCTTCCGCCTGGCTGACGGCACGTACCGCGGCTCGTACTACTCGCAGACCTAGCCGGCGCCCAGGTAGCCGGTAGAGCTCGGTCGGCTGAGGACAGGGGGTGTCGACCGCGCCTCCGGCCACCGCTGGCAGGCACGGGGCGATGTCGGCTTTGCTGTACATCATCTGCGGCCCGCTGGCCTTCCACCGCTCGGGTGAAGTGTGAATTTGGTGGTGAGAATGTGATCACCACGAATGCGTTGTTTAGGCGCCAATAAAGTGGTCAAGATCGTTCATGTATAGCGATGTTGACATGCAAATTGGCCATTGACATTTCGTCAACTATGGACATTCTGAGATCCAGTCAGTCATCAGATGGCGACTAGGGGAGAGTTAGGTAGGCTGGCACGTGAGCATCTTGCCGCAAGACGCGTCTGGGCCAAAGTATGACGGGGCGCGTTGGGCTCAGGTATGACGACGTGCGAACGGCAACTTCGTTGTCGCCCGGTCCGCTGGTCGGCAGCTTCCGCAAAGATCCCTTTCCGCCGCAGGAAACCCGCACCGGTTGACGCCGGACGAACTCGCCGACGCGATCGAGTCGGAGGAGGCGGATGCCACCGCCACTACAGAGCAGGTCAGCCGGCATTGACCAGGTCAACACCCGTCAGAGCCCTGTTCGACACCAGCCACCTAGGTGGCGGCACAGAGGCAGCCGAAGGGACGGTCGTCTGTGTTCTCCGGCGAAGCGGTATCTGAAGCGCCGCCTGCGGACGTTGGTATAACGGCCTCTGGTCCCGCTCGAACAACAGTTCAGTGAAAGACCGTCGACACGATCGGCTGAACCTCAGCGCCTGAACGAACGTTGAAGGTGACCACGTAGATCACCTCGTCGATGTCGACGGCCATCGCGGCCGCCGCCCCTGCGCTCGTAGGCGGGATCAACTCGGATGAGCGTCCGGACCACTGAGTTCCAGCCGATCTCCTCCGGCTGGGACCAGCCGTGCACCAGCAAGCCGGTCGGTCGTCGACCCGCACACCCCCGTCGATGTTGAACTCGTGGTCCTCCTCGCGGGCTTTCAGCGCCACGCGCTCGCCGAGATCGCCACGGCCGGTCAACTGATAGAGGCTCACCTTGCGTTTCGGCGGAGGGCTCAGCGGATGCTGATCGCTGCGCTGGGGTGAAGAGCTGTCAGGCGACGGCCCAGCGCCGAAGGTGGCCTGGTGACGTAGCGGAGTGGCCATGCCGCCGTCTGCGGGGCGGGCGGCATGGCGCGCTGACAGGAGAGGCGTGCGGGCTACGTCGTGCTGGTGCTCACCGCGACCATGCCTGCTTGCGGCCGGCTTAGGCTTCGACGGGCTGTACGGCCGGACAGCATCCGGAGTCCGTAGATGCAGATGACGTTGGGACACCGACCGGAAGTGGAGCTCGTAGTGCACCAGGCAGCGTGCGAATGTCACTGCAGGCGAGGCCGGGCGGTCCCGTAGGCCGTCACTGCCTGTGCGGCGAAGTCCGCGGCGGACGCCAGCAACTTTTCGCCGTCCTCTGGGTTGTTGTTCTCGGCGTAGCGGTCGGCGTCGGCGAGGAAGCCGAGTGCGGAGACCACGCGTTCGTAGGCGAACGATGCGCTGAGGTGTTCGGGCCGTGACAGCATCGGTTGAGCAGCCGGCACTGCTGGGACTCGCGTTCAGCGGCGTTGGCGCAGATCACTGTTGAGAAGGAATTCGGCCGCCCGCTCCCCAATCATGATTGCCGGAGCATTGGTGTTACCACTCGTCACAGACGGCATGATGGACACGTCGGCGACGCGTAAACCTCCCACGCCTTGTACGCGCAGCTGTGGGTCCACCACGGCGTCGGGGTCGTTCCCCATCCGACAGGTCCCTGCGGGGTGGTGAGGAGTGTCGGCGACGCGTTTGGCATAGGCGCGCAGCTGTGAGCGATCGCGGACACCGCGTCCAGGGGCGATTTCCTCCGCTCGCCACTCGTCGAACGCTTGCTGGGCACCGATTTCTCGCACCATCTCGAGACAGGCGACCATTGCGTCGAGGTCACGGGTGTCCGAGAAGATCGCCGGGTCGATGGCGGGAGGGACGGCGGGGTCGGCACTACGCAGCCGAAGGCGTCCCCGGCTGTGCACTCCTACGACGATCGGAGAGCAGCTAAATCCCTGGTTCACCAACGGGTATCCGTCAACTGGTACGGGGATGGTGAGGAGGAGCGGAAGAAGGTCCGGCGCAGCAAGAGCTGGTTTGCTGCGCCAGAAAACATGAGCCTCCGCGACAAGACCCGGCACCGCTTGTACAGGCTTCTTCGCGCTCCACACCACGGAGCACCTGACGTGATCGTGCAGATTCGCCCCCACTGAGGGAAGATCCACCCGCACGTCGATCCCGAGGGAGCTCAGGTCGTCGGCAGGGCCGATCCCTGACGCGAGCAGGATCCGCGGCGAGCCGACCACACCGGCGCTGAGCACGATGTCATCGTCCGCGTAGGCCCGTCGCTCCTGACCGCCGACCTGGTAGGACACTCCGATGCACTTTTCGCCGGCAAAGAGAAGCTTCGTGACGAACGCTCCAGTGTGGATGGTGAGTCCCGGTTCACTCTCGACATCCTTGCCGAAGACCTCCCACGCGTGCATGCGCCGACCGTCGCGGACGGTGTGCTGACACATGCTCGCACCAAGCGGTTCAGCTGTGTTGTAGTCGTCGATCTCTGGCACGCCCCATTCTTTCGCCGCTGCGATGAACGCACGACTCACCGGGCTCGAGCTCTGGTTGGTCGACACCGGCAGCAAGCCACCCACACCTCTGTGTGCCGATCTCGGCCCGCTGAAGTCCTCCGAAGCGACGAACGAGCGGACCACGGAGGCGTAGTCCCAGCCGTCACATCCTGCCGCCGCCCAGCCGTCGTAGTCGCTGGCGAGCCCGCGGGTGTAGACCAGGCCGCAGATGGCGCTGCTTCCGCCGAGGGTCTTGCCTCTGGGCCAATGCAGTCGCTGGCCATCGGCGTGTTGCTGAGGTTCGGTGTCATAGCCCCAATCCACCTCAGTACGCCACAACGATCGCAGGGAGAGCTCGATCTTGTCGAACCCGCTTCGGGTGACCGGTTCGCCCGCCTCGATCAACAACACCCGCCGTCCCGCGTTCACCAACCTGCGAACCAGCGGCGCGCCGGCCGAGCCAGCGCCGACAACGATGTTGTCATACGTCGCTTCCGCGTGCCTCATCAGTGATCACCGGTCCCGCCGCTGAAGTAGTTGTTGGGGCCTACGCCGCGGTCGATGCAGAGGCTGGCCTCAACGCCGCCGATGTCCCGCCTGACCGAAGGACGCGTCGTGGTTCGCTGCAGAGAGTGGGACACCTCGACCGAGATCCTTCTGGCGCGGGACACGGCGTCGCTGTCTCCCCCATGTGTCCCCGGAAATCGAGCTCCGCCTGCTCGCTCGATCATCATTCCTCCAGTCCGATGGCAGTCTTGTGATCACGTGCGACCGGCCGTTCTCGTACTCACCCAGTGCGGCAACTCCGCTGGACGCGTGCGTGAGCGGCGACCTTCAATCAGCCGCCTCTTGTGTGCATCTCCAGATGAGGGTTCTTCTTCAGCTCACCGACAGCGACGAACACAGATCGCTCGTCCTTCTTCGTCAACCTGTCGACCGCACCGCGATCGCGTCTGCCAGACCAGAGCCCACCTACCAGCGCGCACAACTCCTCGTGGCTGGCCCCATCCCTCATCGGCGTCCTCAGGTCGGTACCCGTGATCGCGTAGAGGCACGTCAGCAACTGGCCGTCAGCCGTGAGCCGGCTGCGGTCACAGGTCGAGCAGAACGGCTGGGTAGTCGACGAGATGATGCCGAACGTCGTGCCGTCCGGCAGAGCAAACCTGTCGGCCGGTGCCCACTCGTTCTCCCTGATTTCATCGACCTGGCCGTAGTGCGCTTGCAGATCGCCCAGCATCTCACGCCGGGAGTAGACGAGGTTCTTGTTCCATCCCGTCGCTCCGCCAACGTCCATGTACTCGATGAACCTCACTTCGGCTGGGACGGTCTTCCCGAACTCGATCAGGTCGACGAGCTCGTCGTGGTTGATCCCCTTCATGACGACGGTGTCGAGCTTCGTATCGGTGAGCCCAGCGGCCGGCACCGACCGAATGCCTTCGATCACTGCGGAATGTGTTGTGCGGCGAGAGAGCTTCTCGAAGCGGTCGGGGCGCAACGTGTCCAAACTGATCGTGAAGCGACGCATTCCGGCATCGCGCAGCGATTCCACGTGATCGACCAGCTTCACGCCATTGGTGGTGATTGCCAGATCGCGCAGCCGCTGTTTGGCGGAGAGCAAGCGGATCAGCTCCGGTAGTTCACGGCGCAACAGCGGTTCACCGCCCGTGATCCGCAGTTTGTCAACGCCAAGCGCCATGAACACGTCGGCCAGCCTGCTTATCTCCTCGAACGTCAGCAGGTCTTGCCGGGGAAGCCACGTGTATTCCTCCTCCGGCATGCAGTACTGACATCGGAGGTTGCATTTGTCGGTCACCGAGATGCGAAGGTTGCGCAGCGGCCTAGAGTAGGCGTCGCGCACGTCGCCGGCGGTGACTGCTCCGTTTCCGGATCCCTTGCTCGCAGGCTGCATCGGACCGCACCTTCCAATCCTCACGGCTCTGTGGCCGTACGTCACGGGCGACCGTCGTCAGAGGCCTGCCACGCCACTTACCCTGACGCTCAACGGTCAACGACAGCGCCACCATCCCGTCAGGCGGAACACGAGCCAGTCCAAGCGGGAGGCGCAAACGCAAGAACGTGATCTGAGGTGACTTCGGCGCAGCTGCGCGCTATTGTGGAGCTACAGTCGTTTGTCGAAAATCACTGGTGTGCAGCCGGGTGTGGCTCGAGGCAAACGGATTTAGAAAAGCATTGCTACTGCCTTACGTCGTACATCGGCTCTTGCTGACCGCCGGTCTGTAGGCGTCATCCGACGCTCAGCGGGTGTCCTGTGCGGCAGCACGCAACTGCGGCGGATTCATGCCACGAGCACCTTCTGTGATACCGAGGGGGCGACGCGGATCGGCACACCGGCCCGACGCAACCATTCGAGAGCAGCGTCGATGCGATCGCCGGTGAAACCGATGAGGGACCGCGCCACCGGCGTGTCTCCGAGCCGGGTGAAGCCACCACTGATCACCTCAGCTCTCACTCCAAACCGAGTGCCGACCTCAGGCAGCAACGAACCCACTGCCGCGAACCCCACCAGCAGCACCTCGGCCACACGATCGAACGCGCCGTCAGCGGCAGTCGTCCTGCGCACAGTGGGCAACAGGGACGAAGCGATGCGACTGTCAGGATCTATGGCAAGGTCGAGCACCTTGCCGTGCTCCACCACCTTGCCACTCTCCAACAGTGCCACGTCGTCACAGATCGAGCGAACAACCGACGCGTCTTGCGTGACGACCACGACGGTCACGCCGTGTTCGGCACGTACCCGGTCCAACGTGGTCATCACGGAGGCGGCGCACTCCGCGCTCAGTGCGGAAGTCGGCTCGTCGATCAGCAGCACAGACGGACCCGGCGCCAGCGCGCGCCAACGCGACAGCCTGCAGTTCGGCTGCGGAAAGTTTGTCGATGCGCCAGTCGGCCTTGTCACTCAACTCGACGAGGTCGAGCAACGCCGTCACGCGCGAGTGCAGTTGCCGTCGTGGCATCTCCGGGTGCTCCAGCAGGAAGGCCACATTGCCCGCAACGGAACGGTGTCGGAGCAGAGACTCTCTCTTGGGTACAACGCCGATCCGTCGACGGGCTGTGAGCAAGGCGGTGCCACGTAGTGGAACCAGATCAGTGCCATCGAGGTAGATCGCGCCGCTGTCCGGACGCTCCAGCAGCGCGATGCACCGCGCGAGCGCCAACTTGCCTCCGTCCTTGGGGCCGACGACACCGACCACGGTCCCGACACCCACCTCGAGGTTGACGCCGTCGAGCACTCGCACGGGCCCAGCGTTGGTCGAGATCGTCTTCGTGAGGTCTGCCACGCTTATCACGACACGACTCCATGCGTCAGTGCACAACGAGCGCCGGCGGCGTTTAACCCAGCCAGAACAGAACTGAGGGTCAAACGCGTGCTGGAAGGGAAGGACAAGCTCAGCGAGCACCTGAGAACCTGGTTCCGGCACCGGGCGTCCGCGGTCCGCCGCTCGCGGTGGCCAGCTCGCTCCCGGACGAGCATTGAATCCCTGGTCATGGAATCCTCCTTCGCCGCTCCGGCAGCCGGGGGGTGTGTGGAATCTGCCGGTTGTTGAACCATCCCGCCCGCCACGAAGAGTCCCGAGACCGACTGACGAGCTGGCGCGGGTGCTCTCCACCTGCGGTTGGTCCAGCACGATCAACGCCACGCCATCGACGGGTCGGAAGGACGGCATTGCACGCATGGTGGCAATGCTCATCCTTCGATACTTCGTCCACACGATGACAACTGTCAGGGAACGAACGGCCGAGCGTTCCAACGAGTGGAACAGCAACTCCGGCCTGCGTTTATCGATCCTGCGAACTGAACAGCAACTGCTCACCAGCGCCTCAAGGCGTTGCCAACAGCATGAAGCAGGTTGTGCCCCAAAGGTCAGCGATCTTGCCCAAACGGTGAGCTCATGGTGTCCAATCGAGGCCTTTTACCGCCCGGACGAGCTTTATTAGGGAGAATCCCTAGCTGCCCGAGCCCCTTGTACCCCGATGATGATCTGTAACTCCCGTAACGGCCGGTTCGGGGGTGCCGGAGATCAAGGTACCGGCCTGGATGAGCCCCGGAGCGGCGAATGACTGTCGGTGTGGACCATTCCGCTTGTTGTGGCACGGCCACCGCGTTGAGCAAGCAGGAGATCACAGCCCTGCTTCAGCACTACCCGCTGTGGCAGCTGGACGAGGAGAGACTACGGCGGGTGTTCCGGTTCGAACGGTTCCCGGACTCCGTCCAGTTCGTCAACCAGATCGCGGAACTCGCTGAAGAAGCGCACCACCACCCAAACATTGCGATCGAGAACAAGCGGTTGGTCCGGGTGGATCTCTGGACGCACAAGATGGACTGCATAACTGTGCGCGACGCAGCACTCGCTGACCGCCTGGAGCAGCTGTTCCAGACGGCCACCGGAGCCGTCCATGTCGAATGAAAACAAAGCATCAGAGGTTGCAAACGGTGGTCTGACACACCTGGACGCGACCGGCGCCGCACGCATGGTGGATGTTTCCGCGAAACCGGTGACTTTGCGGACCGCGACGGCGTCCGGAGCCGTCATCATGAAGCAGGAAACGCTTGAGCTCATCACATCCGGTCGCGCGGCCAAAGGTGATGTGCTTGCGGTCGCACGGGTCGCCGGAATCATGGCGGCCAAGAAGACGGGTGAAATAATTCCGATGTGCCATCCGCTTGGGCTCGACGCTGTCAATGTTCACTTCCACGTTGCCGCTCCAGGTCGGCTGGCGATCAGCGCAACAGCGACGGTTACCGGCCGTACCGGTATTGAGATGGAAGCTCTGACCGCCGTCGCCGCTGCCGCGTTGACCGTGTACGACATGTGCAAGGCAGTCGACCGATCGATGGTCATCACGGCGATTCAGCTCGAGGAGAAGACCGGGGGACGCAGCGGTCACTTCGTCCGCCTTCCCGAGTCCGAAACTTGCCCGTGTTGCGGCATCACCCAGTGATGACAGGAGACGTCGTGGACGACATCGAGATCCAGGTTCTGTACTTCGGTGCACTGCGGGAGAAGTTCACCGGAACCCGTCAAGAAACAGTCGGCGCAACAAACGGAACGACTGTCGGTGACTTCATGGATCAGCTGTGCGGAAAGTACGCCGGCCTTGACGCTGTCCGTCACATCGTCAAAATTGCCGTCAACGAGGAGATGGCCTCACCCTCACAGCGCCTGTCAGACGGTGATGTGGTGGCGATGATCCCTCCTGTCGCCGGCGGGTCGGATCCGTACTGCAGGCTGACCGAACAGCCACTGGACCTCAACGAGGCTCTGGCTGCGGTCGCCGGACCAGGTCAGGGTGGCGTAGTCGTCTTCCTTGGACTCGTGCGCGACACGAACGATGGGCGGTCGGTCACGGAGCTCGAATACGAGGCATATCCGAGCATGGTCATCAGGACCTTTCTGGAGATCATCAAACGATGTGAGGCGATCGCCGACGGCGTGCGCGTCGGGATCGCCCACCGGACCGGTAGCCTTCAGATCGGTGAAGCCGCCGTCATCATCGCAGCCTCAGCACCCCATCGCGCGGAGGCTTTTGAAGCCGCCCGCACCTGCATCGACTTGTTGAAGCAAGAAACACCTATCTGGAAGAAAGAGTTCTCTCCGGACGGACACGAATGGATCGGAATGCGACCCTGACGCTCTGCCAGTATTGGTTCAGTTGAGTCGACCGCTGGAGATCGATGTGATACGTGCCGCAGATTCGGCATTAGGTGCTGTCGAGAAGGCGCTCGCCGTGTTGAACGTGTTCGACGAGGATAGATGTGTGGTCAACTTGTCAGAACTGGCGCGGAGGTCAGGGCTGCCCAAATCGACTGCTCATCGAATTGTCAGCATCCTCGTGGCGGCCGGTTTCGTTCATCGTCAAGGCGCATATTACGAGCCCGGAAGTCGTTATGCTCATCTGGCCCGGTTGAGCGTCCGTCACGATGTCGACGCATTGCGGCGACGGCTCCTCCCGTGCCTGCTCGACCTCTACACGGGCGTGCGGGAGGCCGTGCACCTGGCAGTACTCGATCGTGGTTGTGTCCGCGTCCTCGAGCGGTTGCACAGCAGCAGGCAAGCGCTGCTCAACGCCTGCCCGGAATCGGTGCTGCCCGCGCATGCATGTGCCGCAGGCAAGATCTTGCTCGCCTTCGCCGGTTACACGAACGACGGTGAACTGAGACCTGTCACCAGCCAGACGATCACCAGCCGTTCTGAGCTGGCCGCTGAACTCGCGTGCGTGAGGCGGTACGGACTGGCCTTCGAACAGGAGGAGCTGACCGCCGGAGTGGCAGCCGTCGCAGCACCTGTCTTCGGGCCCGGCAGGCAGATCGTGGCGGCGATCACGGTCGCTGGTCCGGCACGGCGCTTCAAGCCCGACTGTGTGATCCAAGAGCTGCGCGCCGCTGCCCATGCCGCGACCTTGACGGTCGCCGGTTTCGGGTGGACGGCGGCGTACGAGGAGCTGAGCCCGGTCGACGACGCAGCGTGTTGAAGCATGGCGCCAAGGATTCGGTAGTCAAGATCATCTGTGCTACGGCATCGTTCGTTGATCCCGTCGACTGGGCAGGGCTTGCCGAGTGTGGCGCGGACACGGCCTGCTCGCTGGACCAGGCCGTGCGGCTGGCCGCGCCGTCGGCACGCACCCGCGCTCCTTGATCAACCGACTTCGCGACGCGCGAGCACCCGACGTGAGTCATGTTTGCCGCTGGGCACATCTTCTTCCTGCACCACGACGTACCCGTTGGGCAGAAGCGCAGCGGGTTCCCCGGGACCTACGCACCATGACCGCCGAAACCCATGTTCTGCATCGGATACGGCCTCCCATGCCAAAAGTCCGTCTCCGACCGCTACGGCTGCGCACGCGCGCGCGAACAGGTCTGAGTTCCAGTAGCAGGTGCAGAGAACCAGCGAGAAGGCGTCGACGGGCGGAGTGAAGGTGGTGAGATCCTCGAACACGGGGGTGATCCGTTGCTCGATCCCTCGGCGTCGCGCCTCGGCCATGAGGCGCAGCAGCGCGATGTCCGACACATCGACCACCGTGACGTCGAAGCCGAGTCCGGCTAGGTACAGGGCGCTGCCCGAAATCCCGCAAGCCAGTTCGAGAACTGGACCACTGTCGAGCCCTGCGGTGATGCTCTGTCCGACGAGTGGATGGGGTTCGTAGGAAGGGGCTGCCGCCCGATGTTTTTCGTTCCACTTGTGCCGATCGGCATGGTGGAGCAATCCCGTGTGCTCCGAGCTGGTGATGATTGGATCGATATCGGTCATCGCCTGCCTCCCGCGCCGAACAGTTGCTGGGCACGCCTGACACCGTCCACCATGCGTTCCACCTCATCGCTGTCGTTGTACAAGTAGAAGCTCGCCCTGGTGGCCGCAGTGACGCCGAACCGCTGACAGGCGGGCCGTGCGCAGTGGTTGCCCACGCGGACCGCGACGCCGAGAGAATCCAGTACCTGCCCGACGTCATGAGCGTGCACCCCGTCGACCGTGAACGAGACGCATCCTCCACGCTCATCGGTCGTCCTCGGCCCGATGATCCTCACACCGCCGATCGCCGAAAGACCGGTGAGGGCGACAGCGGTGAGCTCGCTCTCGTGCGCCGCCACGTTCGCCATCCCGATTTCCGAAAGATAACCGACCGCGGCGGCAAGGCCGACCGCCTGTGCGGTCATCGGTACGCCCGCCTCGAACCGGTGTGGCGGTGACCGGAACGACGAGCTTGACATGGACACGCTCTCGATCATCGAGCCACCGGCCAGGAACGGTGGCATCGCGTCGAGCAGGCCCTGCCGGGCCCACAGCACACCGATGCCGGCCGGCCCGAGCATCTTGTGCCCGGAGAAGACCACGAAGTCGGCATTGAGCATCCGGACGTCCACCGGTTGGTGCGGAACGGACTGTGCACCGTCCACCAGCAGAAGAGCTCCCACCTGACGTGCCCGGCGTGCGATCGTTGCCACGTCGTTCACCGTGCCGAGCACATTGGACTGATGCGTGACTGCAACCAGCTTGGTTCGATCGGTGACGACGGCGCCCAGCTCTTCAATGGCGAGGCGGCCTTCATCGGTGATGCCGATCCAACGCAGTGTCGCACCAGTGCGTTGGCAGAGCAGCTGCCACGGGATGAGGTTGGCGTGGTGCTCCATTTCCGTGACCACGATCTCGTCTCCTGGTCCCACCGCGAATCGGCCGGCCTCCGCACCGCTCGTGATGGCGTTGCTCATGCTGTACGCGACGAGATTGATCGCCTCAGTGGCGTTCTTCGTGAACACGACCTCCTCGGGCTTGCCCATGATGAACGCGGCGATCTGGGCACGCGCTGATTCGTACGCGTCGGTGGCCTCCACTGCCAGGGTGTGCGCACCGCGGTGAACTGCCGCGTTGCTGTGCTCAGCGAACTGCCGGACTGCATCGAGCACCTGACGCGGTTGCTGCGATGTGGCACCGGAGTCGAGGTAGGCTAGTTGGTTGCCGTTCACCGTCCTGCCGAGAATCCGGAAGTCCTTCCGGACCTGCGCCACGTCCAGAGCAACTGTTGTCGTGAGTCCGTCCGACATTGGGCACCTCTCTCCGCCGGTGCACACCAGTCTTGCCACCTGCGGATCGTCACACGGCGTTTGTTCCGTTGCGCGGAACGAACGTCAGACGCCGGGCCGGTTCCGGACCGTTGCACCGATCTCACGCAGCAAAAGGATCGAAGGCATGGTTTCGCTGTGTGGAACAACCCACTTCAGGCCGCACGCGCTGTCTGACACTGGCTGCCGAGGAGAGGAGATGGTGACATGTCAGGCGACGCACAGTCGGTTGCACATCAGGACGTAACGGCGTATCTGACCGTTTCGAATGCGCAACGCTCACTCGCTTTCTACGAAGCGGCCTTCGGCGCGGAGATCATGGAGGTGGTGTCCCTGTCAGACGGAACGACGACACACGCCGAGGTGCGGATCGGAAAGACGGTCCTGTACCTGCATGATGAACTGCCAGGCGCGCGGGGGCGCTCACCACGAGGGTTGGGCGGCACGACGACTACCTTCGCGTTGCGTACAGACGACGTAGATCTCAGCTTCGCCCGTGCGGTGGCGGCCGGAGCTGCCGCGGACTCCGGTCCTTCCGAGGGGTACTGGGGAGAGCGTTACGCGCGGGTGACTGACCCGGACGGCCACGGGTGGACCTTCACTTCACGTACCCGGCACGTCACTCTGGACGAGCAATCCAAGCAGGCCAGTGCGCACTTCAGTCGTGTCGATGTCACCGCGGAGACGAGATGATCAGCGAGACCGCGAACACGGTCGTTGTGCCCGGCCATCCCGGCGCGCCGCTACCCAGCACTCGCAAGGAAACGTCTCGACGTGGTCGGCATCGCGTTGCTCGAGGTGCCGCACCCCGCGTGCATGTGCCGGCCAACACCACGCTGATGTGTTCTGCAGATCGTGCTGGACACCCGTTGCAGCGAACTGCCGTTCCTGCATCGACCTGGCAGTTTGTGGTGGCCTGCTCTCCGGCAGTCATGAGGACGTGGCCCGGACAGGAGGGTCTTCCTGTGCCGGTAGACGAATTCCGGCGGTGCGCAGCTGTGCGACCAGCTCGTTGGAGCCGCTGAACACCACGGCGTGCATGCCTGCGAATGCGGCACCCTGCACGTTCGAAGCAAGATCGTCAACGAAGAACACGTTCCGCGGCGGAATGCCCAGCTTCTCTGCCGCTTTCGTGTAGGCGAGCGGCGACGGCTTCGCCACATGGATCTCCGCTGAGCACAACACGAAATCGAACAGCGACAAGACGCCGTCAAGGGCGAGATCGTCAAGGACCGCGGTGGTGTTGTTGGTCAGCGCCGCAACCGGCACGACCGTCCGCGCCCGGCGGAGCAGGTCGACCACGGCGTGGTCGATGGTGCCGCGGTCCTCAGCCCAACTGTCCACAGCCACCACGCTTTCGGCCCCGTACTCGGACTTCAGGCGTTCGCGGATGCTCTCGATCCACTCGTCGTGCGTGATGACACCCAGGTGTGCCAGCTCGCGCTCGGCCGTGCGATACGCCAGTCTGATGAGGGTTCCTGCCGGAAGCCGAGCTCGTTCCTCTCCGAGCCGGGCGCCGGTGTGGCTCCACGTCCGGACGACACCGTCGATGTCGACGAGCAACGCGGAAACCTTGTGCGCGGTTCCGGCTGATGGTGGTCCACATCGATCAATCGGCATGGTCGCTCCCCTCGGTGGATGACGCGTCCGGCTGCGGAGCACGTCGGTCCACCGAACGAAGCACGTTCCGAACCATCGCGTAGTAGCCGTCCCAGTGCGCGAAACGTCAACTTCGAGCTGCTGCGGATCAGTCGCCGACACAGGACCGAAGAACAGGACACCTTCCAGCGTCGGCTTTACCGGCAACCTGCCGGCTGAACGGCAAAGGCCACGGCGAGCGGCGATGCTCTCCGTGAGCCGCAAGGGCGCGTCCGGCAAGCAGATGGGTTCGCAAATGCTGGGCATACGCGGGTACGTGACCGTTGGTGAACTCAGCCGCGACTCCGCCCAGCTGGCAGCGAGGCTCACTGGTGTTCGCCCGATGTTCTGCACGATTCGACGCCGCGTGCGGGTGGTTTCCGCAGAAGACTGTGGCCGATAGCTGCTACGGCGAGGTCGACGACCACACACCACCGCGAGTTATCCAGCTGGTGCGCGACCACTTCGCCGGGCCATACGTCCAGGGCGCGCATGCCGGCCGCGCGCCACAGCGCGCTCTTGTGCAACGCGGCTTACCGGAGCGTGCCGTCGGTGTCGATCACGGCTTCACCGTCGGGAACCTCCCCACGCGCTGGCGGAGCGCGGTGAAGAGGTCCATGTCGAGATAGCTGTCTCGTATCTTCCGCAGCTTGCGAAACGCCGCGGGTACGAGGTGGGGAAATCGGTCGGACGTGCTTTGGTGGGGCCGTTGTTCTGTCATGGACGTCCGACCGATTTCCGGGAACGGATGACCGTGCCCTCTGTTGGCAGCGTTCATGGGCCGGATGCGTGGTGGTGCCACTGAAGACCGTCGCGGTTCAAGAGGTCCTGGCGGCGGGCTGGTGATGGCTCAGTGAACATGGTGCTCTTCATGCGTGGTCAGTCTGTGCGTCGAACCTCCGTCTAAGGTCCGTGTTCCGCAGGGTGAAACCGCTTCGATGGCACGCTTCCTGATGCCTGACCCTCTTCGTGGGTCAGGAGTACGTTGCGCGCGCCCTGACCGCCACGAGCCGACGACCGCGAGCAGGAGGAAATCAGACGTGCGGACGAGCGATGCCGCCCTGGCGGTCTGCGGTCTTTGTGCCACAGTGGTGGAAGCGGCCATGCGCGAAGCGATAGCGCAGGCGTATGCCACGGACACCCCCTTCGGTGCGGTGCTTCTCGATGTCGACAGCGGCCAGGTGACGCACCGGAGTGGAAACACAGTTCATCTCGGTGACGCCACAGCTCACGCTGAGATGAACCTCCTTCGAGAGGCCGCGAGGTCCGAAGTGGCGTTGACTCGGTCCGTTGTGGTCACCACGGCGGAGCCGTGCCCGATGTGCGCTGCGGCGGCTGTGTTCTCGCGGGTGGCCGGAATCGCGTACGGCATGCCAGCGGCCCGGCTTTCGAAATACGGATGGTTGCGGTTCGATGTTTCGCTCACGGCCCTGCTCGACGGCGTTGTGTCGCGAGCGCTCACCAGGCCGTCCGTGGCGGGCGGTGTTCTGACGGTTGAGTGCCTCGAGCTTTTCCGACAGCGGCCCAGGTGCGATGACGGGCCTGGTGCTAGAGGCGCGGGCGGTTGAGCCCCTTGGGCAACAGCAGGAAGCCGCGTCGACGACTACCCGTCGTACGAACGCTAACTGCATGCCAGCGGTGCCGCACTGGTCCGCGCTGCTCACGGCGAACCTGGTGGCGCTGGGGGAGGCCGCGGCCACGCCGATGTCGAAGTCGACCTGGGACTTCGTCGCCGGATGGGCGGAGATCGAAGTGAGCATCTCGTCGAACAGGACGGTGTTCGCTCGTTGAGGCTTCTTCCAGCGACACATGACCTCGACGTGCAGGAACGACTTGATGCGCAGATTTTGAAGTAGTCACACGTTTGCCGCTGGTGTCAGATTTTACCGGTGTCCCAGTCAATGTAGTCCTGTTGATCGGCGATCACGCCGTCGTGTTCCCGCTGCTGATCTGTTTTCGCGGGCTTCGTCGCCTCCTTCGAGAAGAAGCGTGCCGACGGGTACAAGGTGCTCAGGCTCGTACTGACGGCAGTCACCAGAACCCGTGGTCTGTTCGCGCTGGGGAATGGCGCTCCATCAGTCGGGTCTGTTGTGAGCTGACAGGGCTCCGCCGTGTTGGTTTACCAGCTGTAGGTCAACTGTGCTGACCTACTTCCTCTCGCGTCGTGTCGACGTTGCCGCCGGCGAGCGGTGGGGATGTTCCGCTCTGACTTCCATGTTCCGAGCGAGGGAGGTTCGCACGGCGGCTGCCTGTCAAGATCTTCGTTCCAGAGTTGCCTGCTCGGTCGAGTCAGTTTTGGTATCTCGATGCAGCGCAAAGCCTCGGCGAACCAGGCCGCATGTCTCGCCAGCTTTCGAACCGCAGCGGCACGAGGACAGTGTCGGCTCACTGCGCACCGACTACAACCTCGGTGTTGGGTAGTCCGCTGCAGACGCCAGGCCAGCCTAGCCGCCCATCGTGACTTGGGATGCCGTCGTTGTCACCGTCTGTCCACAAGTCCGGCCGAGAGGGCACGACACCGCATCGCCTGGGGCTCCACCATGAATGGCGTGCCTGTTCTACGCATGTGTCCGGCAGGAAACTCGCTGTAAGAGGAGGACATCATGGTTGTTCACCTCGGGACACCTGCCTTGCCGCCTCCGGTGCTGGCGCCTCGTCGGCGGACCAGGCAGTTGATGGTGGGCAAGGTCGGTGTCGGCAGCGAGTTCGGAGTCTCCGTCCAGTCGATGACGACCACCTTCACGGCGGACGTCAACGCGACGTTGCAGCAGATCGCGGAACTCACCGCCTCCGGCTGCGACATCGTCCGGGTCGCCTGCCCCTCGCAGGACGACGCGGACGCCCTGCCGGCGATCGCGCGCAAGTCGCAGATCCCGGTGATCGCGGACATCCACTTCCAGCCGAAGTACGTCTTCGCGGCCATCG